>NZ_JBEOPT010000007.1:0-292725 GCF_040310325.1 Pseudomonas sp. HY7a-MNA-CIBAN-0227
ACTTTCGCGCTTTTCGAAAGTGAGTCGCTGTAAGAGCGAAACCGCCAGCAGCCGTTACCGCAGCAACGGATATGTACACGGCAAGCCCCCCCCTAAAACAACCCCCCTCCAGCCATCAGCAACCTCAACAGATGTGTCGATACCTATGCTGCGATAGCGATAGCGATAGCGATAGCGATAGCGATAGCCATCGACATCGACATCGACATCGACATCGACACAACGTCCACTCAATGGCCCATATGGGACATCCCCACCGGCTGCTGCAACAACGCCAAATCAATATCACCAAACCGTAACACCCTCCCGCCAGTATCCGCCGCTACTTTCTGCGCCGCGGCCTCATCAGCAAACGAGGCCAATACCACGCCCATGGCGCCCTTGAGCCCGGTGCCGAGTACATAAAACGCAATTTTGGCATCGATCAAATGAGCGTCATCTGGGGTGTCCCAGTGACTTTTGCCCATGTCATGCACGTACAGCTTGGCGTTCTGATGATGATTTTCAGGCTGCATCCACCAGCCGATCATTTCCGCCGTAGAACAGAATTTTTTCACCCCGCCCTGCTCTACCACTTCGCCCTTGGGGCCGGGAAAATCGCTGATCACCATGCCACACACGTGGCACTCATCACTGCGATGAAAACCCACTGGCCCCTCGCTGGCGGTGGCTTGTACCGGCTTGTCACAGCCCGCCAGCATCAAGCCCATCACCACGGCCAATAGCGTCGAATAAAATCTCTTCATGCTCAATTGCTCCATCAGTAAAAACCTCATGCCGCGCGCCGACGAAACAGCCCATAGGCCAGGGCCAGCGGCACTGCAACCCATGCCACCAGGCACAACCAAAGCGCGGCAACCGGCACCGCCAGGTCACCGCCCAAGGCCATCACGCCGACGGACGCCGGGCCAGACTCAAAGCCCGACAGATTGATCAGCCGGTAAACATCTGCCGGATTGAGCAGCAGCAACCAGGGCAGCAGCGTCGGGCTGAACTGGCCCTCGCTCAGTACCAGCAGGGCCAGCAACGCCAAGTCGAATACCAGAACGAAGAAGAACCACACCCCGAGCGCCAGCCCAGCCGCAGTGGATTTCTCCGCCGAGACGCTGCTGAGCACATAGGCCATGCCGAGAAACCCCCAGCCGAGCAAGGTCGAGGTCAGCATGAAGCGGCCAAAGGCCCACAGCAGCAGGCTGAATTCGACGTCATCCACCAGCACGGCGATGGCAAGCATCGCGCAGCCAAAACCAATCAAAGTGGCCAGCGCCAGAATCAAGCCGTGGCCGACAAACTTGCCCAGCAGGATATGCCCGCGTCCCAGGGGATAGGTCAACAACAGCAACAACGTGCCGCTTTCGTCCTCACCGACAATCGCGTCATAGGCCAGCAACAACGCAATCAGCGGCATCAGGAAGGTCGCCAGGCTGGCCAGGCTGGCGATGGTCGCCGGAATCGAAGTAAAACCCAGTTGCCCTGACGCCGCAGCCCCCAGCCAGGCGATGCCGATGGCGAGTACGGCGAACAACACACTGATGGCCAACAACCAGCGATTGCGCAGACCGTCGCAGAACTCCTTGCGGGCCATGTTCCAGATCGGGTTCATAGGGCACGCTCCATGGCGCTGTTCATGTAGTAGCGGTAGATGTCTTCCAGCGACGGCGGATGGATTTCCACGTCGCTGGGGCTGTCCTGCTCCAGCAACTGACGCAACAGCTCGACTTTGTTGCCGTTGAACACCTCCACTTGCAGGCCTTGCACGCCCCAGCGTTGGGTGACATGGCCCGCCTCACTCCAGCGTTTTTGCAACAGCTCCCCACGTTGCAGACCGCTGCTGCGAATCAGCGTCGGCAGCCCCGCCTCTTCGCGCAACGTCGCCAGGGTGCCGAGGGCCAGCAGGCGGCCCTGGGTCAGGATCGCAGCGCGGTTGATATGGGCTTCGACACCCGGCAGTACGTGGGAGCACAGGATGATGCTGGTGCCTTGCTCCCGCAGGCGGTCGAGCAGGCGATACAGATCCTGAGTCGCGATCGGATCGAGGCCCACGGTGGGCTCATCCAGCAGTAACAAACGCGGTTTGCCGAGCAACGCCTGAGCCAGCCCCAGGCGCTGGCGCATACCTTTTGAGTAGGTCTTGACCCGTCGCCGAGCCGCCCCTGTGAGGCCGACGTCTTCCAGCAAGGTAGCGACCTGGGCCATGGCGGCGCCCTTGAGCCGGGCAAAATGCTGCAAGGTTTCCAGGCCACTGAGCTGCGGATAAAACGTCACGTTCTCCGGCAAATAACCCAACAACTGCCGCACATGGGGGTCGCTGGGCTGGCGACCGAATACCCGCACCTGGCCGACACTGGCCTGCAACAGGCCCAATATCAACTTCATGCTGGTGGTCTTGCCGGCGCCGTTATGGCCGAACAGCCCAAGTACTTCACCGGGCGCCAGGCTCAGGTTCAAGTCATGCAATACGGTGGTGTCCCCGTAGCGCTGGCTGACGCCTTCGATCTCGACGACATTCATCATGCGGGCTCCTTGAGCAGGGAAAGCGTGGGGTCTTTCATCAGCGGATGACTGTCCATCACCCCCGGCGACTTCATCACCGGAAACGCCCGTTGCACCCAGCGCAGTAGTTCGATGCCGGGGCTGTTCATCAACAGTCGCACCTGGGGGTAAAGCCACAGCAGGCGGTCGACGTTGTCGTTGGGTTCATAGGCAACATCCCCCAGGCCATCGTTGTTGCGGTCCCAGCCCAGGTAGTCGCTCCAGTAGTTGCCGCGACCTTCCACCGACCACTCTTGCAAACGGGTGGCCACGTATTTGACCTGGCGCTGGTTGCCGACAAAAGCGTTGTCGGCAATGCGGTTGTCTTCAGAGCCCGCGGTGAGGTGAATGCCCACAGCGCTGCGTTCGAAGTGGTTGTGCTCAATGCTGTTGAACAGCGAGTTGTAGATGAACAATGCCTTGCCCTCGGCACCGGTGATCATGGTGTCGCCGGTGGAGCCGTCACGCACCTCGCTGACGAAGTTGTCCCGCAGGGTCGAATAGGTGATGTAGTTCATCAGGATGCCGTAGTTCTCATCCTGCTCGGAGCGGTTGCCGATCACTGTCAGTTTGCGGCTCTGCATCAAGGCGTAGCCGGTGCGGGTGCGGCGGGTGATATTGCCCAGTACCTGGTTGTCGTTGGCGAACATGTAGTGAATGCCGTAGCGCAGGTCTTCCAGGGTGTTGCCTTGCAGCAGGTTGCCGTTGGAGGTATCGATGTAGATGCCATCGCGAGCGTCACGTACCTGGTTGCCGATGACCTTCGCGCCGTGTACCGCGTACAAATGAATGCCGTTGCCACGGTCCTGGGAGCGAATCGTCGGGTCACCCTGGATCTGGTTGTCGATCAGGCTGACATCGGCGGTGCCATCGACCCAAATGCCGAAGCCTGGGCCTTGCAGGTGGTTGTTCTTGATCAGGGCGCCATGGGCCTTGGATTGGATGAACACGGCGGCGTTCATGGCGGTGAGGTCGTGGCCCCAGTCAAGGAAGGTGCAGCCTTGAACGGTGACGTCAGGGGCGTTTATGAGCAAGCCATTGCCCTGGCCTTGGCCTTGGAAGGTGGCGCCGGGTTCGCAGGTGAGTTGCATGGGTTGATCGATGCTGAAAGAGCCCTGGTATTGACCGGCGGGCAGGCGCCAGTGTTGCGCGCCGTCGGTTTGCAGGGGCAAGTCGGTGATGGGGAGTACCAAGGCTTGGGCGCTGGTGCATAACACCAGCAATACAAGCCCAATGAACAGGGTCCGTGATCGAGCCACAGTATTTTCCTTGTGCGCCTGTAGAGCGGTGCCCCTCTGTGGTGAGGGAGCTTGCTCCCGTTGGGCTGTGAAGCAGCCCCAGCAAGGTCACCGCACTTTTTCAGACTGAACTTATCGGCAGGCTTCAGGGCTGCTGCGCAGCCCAACGGGAGCAAGCTCCCTCGCCATAACGTCAGGCCCGTTCGACCAACATCCGCCCGACCATTTCCATATGCAGCGCATGGCAGAACCAGCTGCAGTAGTACCAATGCAGGCCGGGCTTATCAGCGATAAAGGTGATCGATGACGTCTGCTGCGGGCTGATTTCCATGCTCACGCCGTGGTTGGTCATGACAAAGCCGTGGGTCACGTCTTCAATCTGGTCGATGTTGGTGATGGTCACGGTGACTTCATCGCCGTGCTTGACGGTGAACTCCGTCAGGCCGTAGGTCGGGGCCATGGAGGTCATGTACACCCGTACTTTCTTGCCGTCGCGGATAACCTTGTTGTCGGTCTCCAGCTTGATACCGTCCTTGGCCGCGATGGCCACGGTTTCGGCGAAGAACGGGTCGTTACGGTCCCAGATTTTCTTGGTCTTGATCTGGTCACGGCGGGCCATGACGCAGTCGTGGGGTTCGGCAAAGGCCGGGCCGTCGTGGACCAGCTTCATCTCGTCGCCGGAAATATCGATCAACTGGTCATTTTCCGGGTGCAGTGGCCCGGTTGGCAGGAAGCGGTCCTTGGAGAACTTGCTGAGCACCACCAGCCATTGGCCGTCGGCATCACGGGTTTCCGTCAGCGAGGCGTGGTTGTGGCCCGGTTGGTAGTGCACATCAAGTTTCTGCTTGATGTAGTTGACCTTCTCACCACCGTAGGCGCGGATGGCTTCGGCGATGTTCCACTTGACCACCTGGCTGTCGATAAACAGCGTGGTGTAGGCAAAACCCCGCCCGTCGTAGGTGGTGTGCAACGGGCCCAGGCCCAGTTCCGGCTCGCCGACCACTACGCCGCGCGGGTCCTTGATCTTGTCGCTGAACAGGTCGTCAAGCTTGTCGATGGCGATGATGGTGCACGTCGGCGACAGCTTGCCGTTGGCGATAAAGTACTTGCCGTCCGGCGAAGTGTTGCAGCCGTGGGGGTTCTTCGGTACCGGGATGTAGCGGGTGAATTCGCTGTTCTTGCCGTCGTCGCCCTTGCGTCCGTCGACCACCGGCACCTTGACGCCATCGAGGTTGATGAACTTGCCAGCCTTGATCGCCGCTTCGATGCGCGGGATGTTGAACACCACCACCCAGTCGCGCTCGTTGCGCATCATGCCGCCCAGGTCGGAGGCTTTCTCCGAGTTGTAGCAGGTGGCGGCCGCGTACTTGCCGGTGTAGTCGGCGTCGGCGTTGTCGAGGTTGCCGTCGACGATGACTTGGAAGGCCATCTCCATTTTCTCGGCATCGATGACGTTGAACATGGTGAAGCTGTTCTTGTCCTGCAAATCGAAGGAGTGGCCGTCGTTAGGGTGCGGGATGATGAACTCGGCACTGCAGAACACGTACTTGGTGTACGGCACCTTTTGCAGGCGCAGGCCATGAATGGCCTGGGCATTGGGCACAGTGAGAATCTTGTCGCACTTCATGATGTCCAGGCGAATCCGTGCGACCCGGGTGTTGGCCTTGTCATTGATGAACAGGTATTTGCCGTCGTACTGGCCGTCAGTGGTAGACAGGTGCGGGTGGTGGCAATCGCCGTTCTGGTACTTGGCGCCCTCCCCCAGGATGCGTTTGCTTTCGTTGGTCAGGCCCCAGCCGGTGGCGGAGTCGACGTTGAATACCGGAATACGTATCAGCTCGCGCATCGACGGAACGCCCATTACGCGCACTTCGCCCTGATGGCCGCCGCTCCAGAAACCGTAGTACTGGTCCAGCTCCCCTGGCCCGACGTGGATTTTCGACTTGGCTTCCTTGGCCGCGGCGGCGAAGGACTCACGAGTAAACACTGTGCCGCCGAGCGCTGTCGCGCCCGCCAGTACCGCGCCGGTGATGGCACCAGTGCCGAGAAAACCACGCCGGCTCAGGCCTTCGGGTTCTGGGGCTTGCCCTAGTTTTTTCGATTCTGTGTCGTTCATGGGATGCTCCTTGAGAGAATAAAAACAATCACTGAGATTCGGCCGCAGGCACCTGTACCACCGGTATCAACTGCGCGCCGACGGCGGCGGCCTTGTTGCGTTTCTTGCGCTTGTTGATCAGTGGCGGGCATTTGTTGTCGTTGTGCCAGGTCATCTGGCAATCGAGACAGTAGTGGCATTCATTGGCGTTGATATGGCCGTCGGGGTGGATCGCCTGGATCTCACATTCCTTGGCGCACAGCTGGCAGGGATCGCCACATTCCTTGCGTCGTTTCAGCCAGTCGAACAAGCGGAACTTGCTCGGAATCGCCAGCGCCGCGCCCAGTGGGCAGAGGTAGCGGCAATAGACCTTGCGGGTGAATATGTTGATCACCAGCAGCGCCACGGCGTAGAGCACAAACCACCACTGGCGGTCGAACTTGAGGGTGATGGCGGTCTTGAAGGGTTCCACTTCGGCAAACATTTCGGCGCTGGACATCGACTCCAGGGAAATGCCAAACAGCAGCAACAGGATCAGGTACTTGATCGCCCACAACCGTTCATGGACAGCAAAGGGCAACTCGTATTGGCGAATCTTCAACTTGCGCGCTGCTTCGTTGATCAGCTCCTGCAAGGCGCCGAACGGGCACAACCAGCCGCAAAACACGCCACGGCCCCACAGCAGGATGCTGGCGGCGGTGAACACCCAGAGCATGAAAATCAACGGATCGGTGAGGAACAGCTCCCAGCGAAACTGCTGGAACAGCGCATGGACGAAGGTCAGTACGTTAACCACCGACAACTGTCCCAGGGCGTACCAGCCGATAAACACCACGGTGAACACCAGGTAGCCTCGGCGCACCCAGTGCAGCAAGCGGGGCCGGCGCGCCAGGCTGTCCTGCAGGAACAGGATCACTGTGAGCAGCACCAGCGCCGCGCCGAGCACCAGGATCTGGAACTGCTTCTGGTACCAGATGGTCAGCCACATCGGCCGGCTGGCTTCCTCGATGGCGGCCTGCTCGGCGGCCGTGGGCAGTGGCCGTTCCAGGTACTGCTCAGGCATCTGGTAAGACAATTCGAAACTGCTGAACGTGCCGCTGACCGGGCCAGTCTGACGCCGCACCAACAGCTCCAGGGTCCAGGGCGAACCGGGATCGAAACCGGCTTGGGGCCGCACGGTAAACACCGACATTTCGTCGAACTCAGGCATGCCTTGGGCGAACACGTCGTAGACCCGCTGGTGGTCCATGTCGCGGAAGCTGATGACGTTGCCAAACTGGCGCAATTGCACCCGATCGAAAATCCCGCCGCGCACATACCCCGAGCCCTTGAAGGAAAACAGCCCGCGCCCTAGCACAGCAATGGCCTGCTCGCCGGGCTTGAGGTCTTGCATCAGCACACGGTATTGATCATCCCCCAGCAGGTTGCGGCCGATGCTCGGCGGGTTGATGTCAGCGACGTACAGGTCAATGAACGTCTCATCGACCTGATCGCCGCTGGCAACTTCGACACCTTCGGCTTCGGTGCCCTTGAACGCGGTGTCCACCTGGCCACGAGTCAGGTTGAGGCGGCGGATGGCGCCATTGCCGGTCAGTTGCTGCCAGGTGGCGGGTTCGTAATTGTCGGTGCGTATGAGGGCGACTTTTTGCGCCGTGCTGGCCTTGTCTTCGATCAGCTTGAGGGAGACGGCTACCTCATGGGCGGCACGCATGATCACTTCGTTGACCACCATGGCCGTCACCGTTGCACCGGCGATGGCATCTACCGTCACCGCCTTCACATCACTGGAACGCCCCACCACCACGCGCTGGTTGACCTTGATGCCGGAGTAATGGGCGGTGAAATCGTGGAGTTTGGCTTCGGGAATGCCGATCAGCAGGATCGGTTCGTGGTGTTCCAGCACAAAGGCATCGCGGATCGTGCCTGTCGGGTCGAGGATGACTTGGGTGTTGATGGGTTTGCCGGAATAGGCCGGGATATCCACCACGTCCAGGCTTTGGAACACGTAGCCGATGATCTTGCCCGCGGCTGACAGCGTGCGGACGTTGAACTTGCCTTCGGGGGTGGAGACTGTGTCGACCTGGGGGAAGATCTTTTCGATGCGTTGTTGTTCGATGTCGCCGTAGGGTTTGGCCTGGGCGGGGTCGAAGGCCGTGAAGAGCAGCACCAAGAAAACCAGCCAGGTGACCGGGCTTGAAGCCACTTTACCGAATAACGAGGGTTGGAGGCTGCTCATGAACTCACTGACTTCAACGGCCGGAATGTGAGATCAATGGTAGGTGGCAGGAGGCCGGGGGCACTTGATTGAAATCAAGTTAGGGTCACTACCCGGGGATTGGCGGTGCGGCTTTTTGGCGCATGGCGGCTTGGTAGCCGACTGCCAATCAGACCCCTGTAGGAGCGAGCTTGCTCGCGAAGGTCGTGAACGCTAACGCGGGTTTGCGGGTTAACCGCGGCGCTCTCGAGTTTTTCGCGAGCAAGCTCGCTCCTACAGTAGTGGGGTTAACTGATCGGCTTTAGCCCAACTACCGGTGTTTTTCAAGGTAGCTACAAAGCCGCCAACCCCTTCCCCGCCCGCTCCAGATTGCGCCACAGCCAGGGTGGCAATACATCGGGGTCCAGACTGTCGATAAGGTTCTTGAGCCCCAACCCCAACTCCGTATCCCCCTCAATCACCAACCGCCGCCGGAAAAACAGCGTATCCGGATCCTCCTGCCGACTGGCCAGCAACAAAAACTCCCGCCAGTTGCCACTGATCGTGACCTGGGCCTCAGCCCGTTCGGCAATGCGCAATCCGTCGTGTCCCAGGGTCAGGTACCAGCACAACCCCAGGTCAGGAATGCGCAGGCACATCCAGCGCCCGCGCAACAGCTCAAAACCACCGTCACGCAACGGCTCCGCCAGGCAACGATTAAGACCCTGCTGCAACGCCAACCGCTGCACCGCAAACGGTACCTTGCGTATCAGCGGCAATATCCGGTCGGCGCCTTTGAGCAGCCATTGTTTGCGACTCAACACAGGCCTACCTCCTCAACCCGCAACATTCCGGCCTGGCCATGCCAATAGCCATTGCAGCCTTCGACAAACAGCGGCGGCGTGGCGCCCTGACGTACCTGGTCAAACGCCTCGACGATACCCACCATGCCCTGGGCCCTGGGACTCAAACGCAGCATGTCGGCACCACCACTCACCAGCCCCGGATAGTCCGCCAGCAGGTTGGTCACCTCTGCCGACATGGTTTGAATGCCATTGAGGGTAAACAGCGCCTGCCCTTCCTGGCTGGTCAACGCCATGCCGTCCGGGTAATTGATGCAGCAGAACAGGCAGTCATCCTTGGGCCGGTTTTCCGCACGTGCAGTGAAGCAGCGCGCCGAATAGGCCAGGGGCAAATGCCCGTAGGCGAAGATTTCCACTTCAGGCAGCGGGCGCCCCAGTTCGCTGACTTGTGCCAACACGTCGCGGATCAAGTCCCGGGAGCATTCCACTGGCGGCACCCAACGCACCATGCCGGCATCCAGCAACTGCACCAGCGCATGGCCGTTATACAAATTGAGCGCGGGGCCGCCCACGAAGGGCAGCTTGCGGTCAGCAAGAAATTGCACTGCGCCCATGTCGTTGGCTTCCACCAGCAACTGGCCGTTGTCGCACAGGCGACGCAGGCTCGACAGCTCCGAAGCCGCCTCAATCAACGTCAGGCTCGACAGCACGATTTGCGCCGAGCCTGCGGCCTGTAGCTCTCGCCCCAGGCCCAGCCATTGATCCAGGTTGAATGCCCGGCGCTTGGAGCACACGGTTTCCCCCAGGTAGATCACGTCCAGAGGCAGCTCAGCCATCTCGCTGTAGAACTGCCCCAGCTGTTGCTTATCCCAATAAAA
The DNA here is from genome assembly GCF_040310325.1 of Pseudomonas sp. HY7a-MNA-CIBAN-0227. Taxonomy (NCBI): domain Bacteria; kingdom Pseudomonadati; phylum Pseudomonadota; class Gammaproteobacteria; order Pseudomonadales; family Pseudomonadaceae; genus Pseudomonas; species Pseudomonas sp. HY7a-MNA-CIBAN-0227. Next base: position 9,741 of record NZ_JBEOPT010000007.1, read on the forward strand.
CAGCACCGGTCCCAGGCTGAGTTTCATGTCTGTGCCCTCATTGCCACGATCGATGATAGGCGCCCAGGGTGGTCTGGCTGCCTTCGGATAAACCCGCCAGCACCTGGCGCCACTGGTCCTTGACCACAAAGTTGGCGGGCGCGCTGCGGTGGGCGTCCAGCGCGGCGCGCCAGACTCGGGTGACTTGCTCGACGTAGGCCGGGCTGCGTTGTCGGCCTTCGATTTTTATCGCCTGGACGCCGATGGCGGTGAGTTCCGGCAACAGGTCCAGGGTGTCGAGGCTGGTGGGTTCTTCCAGGGCGTGGAAGCGCTTGCCGCCCACCATGAAGCGGCCCTTGCACAGGGTCGGATAACCGGCGGGTTCGTCCGGCGTGTAGCGGTCGATCAGCACTTCACTGAGGCGCGCCGTCAGGCCCTCCGCATCGTCGCTCCAGCGCACGGCCTTGGCCGGCGAGCACACGCCACACAGGTTTGGTGACTCCCCGGTGATGTACGAAGACAAGTGGCAACGCCCCTCGGCCATGATGCACAGGCTGCCAAAACCGAACACTTCAATGGGCACCGAGCTGCTGGCGGCCACTTGTTTGACCTGGGCCAGGGACAACACCCGAGGCAGCACCGCGCGTCGAATACCGTAGCGCTCGGCGTAGAACTGCAACGCGGCGGCATGGGTTGCCGAACCCTGGACCGACAGGTGCAAGGCCATCTGCGGATGCCGTTTGCTGGCGTAGTTGAGCACCCCAGGGTCGCCGGCAATCAGCGCGTCGACGCCATGGTCCGCCGCCCGGTCCACCGCCCGTTGCCATCGCTCCCAGCCCTTGGGTTGCGGGTAGGTGTTGACCGCGACATACAGCTTGCGCTGGTGCTCGCGGATATGAGCGACGGCACCGTCGAACTGTTTGTCGTCCATGTTCAGCCCGGCGAAATGCCGAGCGTTGGTGTCGTCGCGAAAACCGACATACACCGCATCGGCACCTTGGCGTACCGCCGCTTTAAGCGCAGGCAGATTCCCTGCCGGGCAGACCAGTTGCATGGTTACTCCTCATCGAAAAATTCATCGTATAGCCCATGTAGGAGCAAGCTCGCTCCTACATCATCAATTCGGCGAAGGACATGAATCGCACCAGCGCCCCCTTGTCGATCAACTGCTCGCGCTCCACCACCGCCAGGCCATCGGCCCAGCAAGCGGCGCTCAACATGGCCGAACTTTGCCTTGGATGCAGCGTCACCTGTGCCTGGCCATCTGTGCCCGGACTCAGCCGCGCGCGCAGGTATTGCCGGCGCTTGTTGCGTTGGGTCCACTCGAAATCGGCTGGCAACAGCAGCGGCAGCGGCGTGACGTCAGTCACCCCTTGGGTCCGCAGCAGAAACGGACGTACCACCACCAACGCGGTGATCAGCGCTGCCGACGGATTACCTGGCAAGCCGATCCACGGCTTGCCGGCGACGTCACCAAAGGCCAGGGGTTTGCCGGGCTGGATTGCCAGGCGCCAGAAGTCCACGCGGCCCAATTCCTTGATCGCCTGTTTCAGATGGTCTTCCTCACCCACCGAAACGCCGCCAGAGGTCAGCAGCAGGTCGCATTCCGATGAGGCCAGGCTCAGGGCGTCGCGGCTGGCGGCCAGTTCGTCGGCCATGACGCCGTAGTCATGCACTTCCACGCCCCAGCCCTTCAACAACGCCGCCAGACAATAACGATTGCTGTTGTAAATCTGCCCCGGTGCCAGATGATCGCCGGGGTCGCGCAGTTCGTCGCCGCTGCTCAGCAGGCACACCCGCAAGGGCCGGTAGACCTTGATATGGCCCAATCCAGCCGCCGCCAGCAGGCCCAACTCCTGTGCCCGCAGACGCTTGCCGGTTGCCAACAGCAACTGGCCCTGATGCACCTCTTCGCCCTGTTTGCGCACATGCTCACCGGCACGCATCGGCGGGCACCAGATGCGCTGGCCGTAGACTCGGCAGCGCTCTTGAGGTACCACGGTGTCGGCGCCGACCGGCAATGGCGCGCCGGTAAAAATGCGCATGGTTTGCCCGCTGGACAATCCCGTGGCCGCTTCCGTTCCGGCGGCAATGCGCCCGGCCAGGCATAGATAGCCGCCCTCGGCCGGCAGATCAGCGGCGCACAGGGCGTAACCGTCCATGGCGCTGTTGTCCCAGGCCGGCAGGTTCACCGGGGAAAAAATATCGCAGGCCAATACCCGGCCCAACGCCTGGTCCAGCTTTATTTGTTGAGTCGAAGGCGCCAGCGGCGCCAGGGTCAACAACCGTTCGATGGCGTCGTCCACCGGGGTCAACTCACCGCTTTCACACACAGATGTGCTCATGGTCGCGTCTCACAGGGTTCAAGCTGCTGCTGTGCCTGGATTTTGAGGTGCGGGGCGAAATTGCACGGCCCGGTGCGGCTGTCCAATTGCCCCGAGAGGATTTTGTCCCATGCCGTACGGCAGGCACCCGGCGAACCCGGTATGCAGCACACCAACACGCCATTGCTCATACCCGCCAGGGCGCGGGACTGCAGGGTCGACATGCCGATCTCCGCCAGGGAAACCTGACGGAACAGTTCACCAAAACCGTCGACGTGCTTGTCCAGCAGCGGCAGTACCGCTTGCGGGGTGTTGTCTCGGGCAGTGAAACCGGTGCCGCCGGTGGTGAGGATTACCTGCACCTGCGGGTCGGCGATCCATTGTGAGATACGCGCGCGAATCTGGTAGATATCGTCCACCACCAAGGCCCGGTCGATCAGTTCATGACCTGCACCTTGCAGCCGATCACACAGGGTCTGCCCGGAGGTGTCGGTGTCGACGGTGCGGGTATCGCTGATGGTGAGTACTGCGATGTTCAGTGAAGCAAAGTCGCGTTGGGTCAAATGTGCCATGGTCAAAATCTCGGGATAAATGAGCAATGGGACCAGCCTGCACTGCATCCGCGTACGGGCCTATTCCTCCAAGGAGGTACCTCCGCTGGGTTCAGGGTGCCAATCGCGTGCGCTGCCATGCGCCTTGTTGCAGGCGATAGTCGAGGCGGTCGTGGAGGCGGTCGGCGCGTCCTTGCCAGAACTCCACCCGCTCGGGGTGCAGGCACCAGCCGCCCCACGCCTCGGGACGCGGCGGCTGGTGCCCGGCAAAGCGTTGGGTCACTTCTCGAAGGCGGCTTTCCAGCTCGGTACGATGGGTCAGAGGCTGGCTTTGCGGTGAGGCCCAGGCGCCTAGCTGACTGGCCATCGGGCGGGCGTGGAAGTAGTCATCGGACAGCTCCGGCGCCAGGCGCGAGATCGTGCCTTCGATGCGCACCTGGCGCTCCAGGCCGGGCCAGAAGAAGGTCATGGCGGCGCTGGGGTTGCTCGCCAGCTCAAAGCCCTTGGCACTCAGGTAATTGCCGAAGAAGGTAAAACCCTGGTCACTGAAGCCCTTGAGCAAGAGGATTCGGCAATGGGCGCGGCCTTCGCTGTCCACCGTGGCCAGGGCCATGCTGTTGGCTTCCACCGGGGCTGCTTCAGTTGTGCGTGCCTGCTCCAGCCACTGGCCAAACAAGGTGATGGGATCGTCCTGCGCCAACTCGTCCCGCAAGCCATACAGGGTGTAGTTGCGGCGCATTTGTGCGAGGGAAAGGGGCATGGGGCGAACCTCCAAAAAGTTCACCGCAGTCTGATCAGCCCACGTGCGCAGCACCTTGACCGCGATCAACTGCGCGCTGCGTCATGGGGTCGCAGGAAGCTACTTGAGCCCCAGGCGCCGGGCCAGTTTGTGCAGGTTACTTGAGTCCAGCCCCAACAACCGCGCGGCACTGGCCCAGTTGTCGCCGGACAGGCCCAGGGCCTGGCGGATTTTCTGGCGCTGGCATTCGTCCACCGCCTCTCCCAGGGATTGAAAGGCTTGCGGCGGCGCCTGCTGAACCAGGGCCTGAGGCGCTCCAGCAGTGCTGTCGAGGTCCAGCAGGCCGGCTTCCAGGGTCATGATCTCGCTGCGATTGCCACCACGGCTCAGTTGTTTGAGGGCAGCACGGCTGATCACATGCTCAAGCTCACGCACATTGCCCGGCCAGCCATAACTGAGCAGCGCCTGTTCGGCTGCCGGCGACAGGCGCAGGCCGCGCAGGCCAAGCCGGGCACGATTGAGCTCGAGGAAATGCCCGGCCAGCAGCAACACGTCGTGGCCGCGCTCACGCAGCAGCGGAATCGGTACCGGGTACACCGAGAGCCGGTGGTACAGGTCGGCGCGAAACAGCCCGCTGCGGATACTGTCAGGCAGATGGCGGTTGGTAGCGGCGATGATGCGCACGTCCACATGCAACGGCTTATCGGCCCCCAGGCGCTGGATCTCGCCATTTTGCAAGGTACGCAACAGCTTGGCCTGGACACTGAGGGGCAACTCGCCGACCTCATCGAGAAACAACGTGCCGCCATTGGCCGCATCAAAACGTCCGGCGCGGTCGCTGGTGGCACCAGAAAAGGCACCTTTGACGTGACCGAACAGCTCGCTCTCGGCCAATGATTCCGGCAGTGCCGCGCAATTGACCTGGATCAGCGGCTTGTGGCTGCGCCGCGACAACCGATGCAGGCGGCGGGCGAACAGCTCCTTGCCCACTCCGGTTTCCCCCAGCAACAGCACCGGCAAGTCGGAATCGGCGAGCACATCCAGTTCGTTGAGCAACTGGTGCAGGATCGGGCTTTGCCCGAGGATTTCGCCGTCTTCGACGTCGGGCAAGCCCTCGCCGAGGTCGCTGCGAGACAGGCGCAGGCTGCGGTTTTCCTGCTCCAGGCGCGTGACCCGCACCGCCGCTTCGATCTGCAGGGTGCAGCGCTTGAGCTGGTCGCGGGCACTGGCGTCGAATGTGCCGGCGTGCAGCGCATCGAGGGTGATCGCGCCCCAGGGCCGGCCTTCGACAAACAGGCTCACGCCCATGCAGTCATGCACCGGCAGCGGCTCGCCGACCAGGGTGTCCAGCAGGCCGTCGTAGGGGTCAGGCAGGCGGCTGTCGGGTTCAAACCAAGTGGGCTCGCGGGACGCCATGATCGCCGCCAATCGTGGATGCTGGGCGATCACAAAACGCCGGCCAAGGGCTTCATGGACCAGGCCGACGGTGGCCACCGGGCGCAGGCTGTCGTCGCCATCCAGGCGCAGCAGGCCGACGGCGCCGCTGTTGAAGTATTCACGCAGGGTCTGCACCAGCCGTTGCAGGCGCACGGCATTGGGCAGTTCGACAATCAGGTCGGCCGACAGACTTTCACGCAGCATGGTCATAATTACCCTTGTGTGGTCGGTTCTACCCTGCAGCATCAGGGTGATCCTGACCACCACAAAAAAATAAGCGCTAATTTTCAATAGGTTGGAGGTGGCACAGAGGATGCAATAACGGACTCATTAGTCCACATTCATGAGGAAGCCTGATGAACCCGACCACCCTGCCCCAGGAACAATTGATCGAGCATCTGCTGGAGCGTTATCACACCCGCCACCGTGAGCAACTGCCGGAACTGATCCGTCTGGCCTGCCGCGTCGAACAGGTCCACGGTGAGCACAGCCATTGCCCCAACGGTTTGGCCGACCTGCTGCGCGACATCCTGCAGGAACTAGAGGGCCATATGCTCAAGGAGGAACAGGTGCTGTTCCCGATGCTGAAAATGGGCATGGGGGCCCAGGCCGCGCCGCCGATTCAGGTGATGCGTTATGAGCATGAGCAACATGGCCAGGCCCTGGAGCAACTGCTGGCACTGACCGACCAGATCAAGCCGCCGACCGGTGCCTGCAATACCTGGCGCACCTTGTATCAAGGGCTCGAGGTGTTTCACGGCGACCTGCTGGAGCATATTCATCTGGAAAATGATGTGTTGTTTGTTCGGGCGTTGAATCCAAGCATATGAGCCACCCGTGGCGAGCGAGCTCGCCACAATATGCCCGCGCTCAGCGCATCATCATCTTCGCCAGGATAACGATCAGCAGCATATGCCCCAGGATACTGCGGCGTATCCACATCGCCCGCGCGGGGCTTAGATGATCGCGCCCCAGCCAGTAAGCCAGCAGCAGGTAATGCCCGATGATGCTCACCGCCAGCACAATCTTGAGGCTCAACAGCGCCGCAAAATGACTGGCCCACGGCAAGCTCAACACCCCGCGGTATTGCCACGCCATTGCAATCCCGGCGCCGTATAACAGCATCACAACCCCGTGCAGCACCCGCCGCGAACGCCGGGCAATGGCCTGGTCCGAGGTCAGTTGCGCCGACCAGGCCAGTTCCTTACGGGCGCTATGCCAGATAAACACTTCGAAAAACAGCGTGCCAATAAAGGCAATCGCCGCCAGCAGATGCAAAATCAGTAACCCCGAATACAGCATTGTCGATCTCCTAGCCCGGATGGCCGTCAACCCGCGCGCGCCACAGCATCGGGCCGTAGCGCCATACATAGAGGCCAAGGCCTGCGGCCCAGCACAGGCCGGCCAGCCACAGCGCGGCGTAGGGCCAGAACAGCACCAGCACGACCCGGCTCAGACACGCAACGTTGAGCAGCACAAACGCCAGGGTCATGCCCGAGGGCGGCGTCAGGGCGCGGCCGGTATGGCCCAGGCTGACCCGGGCGATCATCGCCAGAATCAAGCCACCCATCGCGCCGATCGTCAGTGCATGCACCGCCAGGCTGGGATTGAGCGGCACACCCACATGCCACAGCGCCATGCCCAGGCACGCCACCGCCAGCCAGGCATAGGCCAGGTGCAATGACCAGAGCAGCGGTACACGCCATAGGCCCCGGTCATGCCAGCGCACCAAGCGCAGCAGGTGGCCCAGACCCAGCAGCGCGAACAATATGCCTATCCAGACACTGGCAACCGACGCTAGCCCGACGGCATACAGCAGCGCTACCAGGGCTGAGCCTATTAACAACAGATGATCGAGCCAGGGCCAGGGTTTTACCGCGTCGGTACGACCCAGGCCACGCTTGGTGAAAAACGGAATCACCCGCCCGCCGATCAAGCCCATCATCGCCGCCACCAGCCACAAGCCGGTTAACACTGACTGGCGCTGCCAGCCTTCATCGCCGCGCAGCAAGCCATACAGGGACAAGCCGTCGGCCAGGGTCAGCAACAGCAATACCAACACAATCGGGTAGTTGCGCTGTTGCCGAACCTGCCACAGGGTCCAGCCCATCAACCCGGCGACCGCCAGGGGGAACGTCAATTCCAGCACCGCCAGCAGCGGCCACGGCAGGTTGAACAGCCAGGCCAGCCGTGCGGCCAGCCATATCGCCGCCAGCAGGCCCAGGGGCGTGCCGCTCAGGCCGGGACGACCGGTCCAGGTCTGCACGGCAGTCAGCAGGAAGCCGGCGATGATCGCCAGGGCGAAGCCGAACAACAGCTCGTGACGGTGCCAGGCCAGCCAGCCACCCGCCGGTTGCCAGGCGCCGGTAGTGCCGGCCAGGGCCAGCAGCCACAACGGGATTGCCAGCAACGCCAACAGGCAGCCACCAAGGAAAAATGGCCGAAAGGCCAGACGAAATAACGGGGTAATCGACATTGCCTTGCGCCGATCCAGCACTTGCATACAGCCACTCCTCAATTCGTTGCCGGCCCGATCATCCGGTATTGCCCGCGCATGGCCCTTGTCGCAGATCAAGCTGGGTCAAGAGCGCAGGGATTAACCTTGGGGCCGTTGCCTGATGAGGTAGCAAGGGCTGGGCCACCCTGATCGGTATCGCTCCTGCTACGCGCGTTAAGGTTCAGGCTACGCTGATTAGGGTAAAAATGACCATAAAATGGTTATAAAAACCATAAACATCAAGGTCATTTTTACCCTAGTTCCGCTGCAGCCCTCCAATTACAAGGCTCGCCCCCTGGCCCGCCTCTTGCTCTACCCGGTTATCCCGTTAATACCTTGCCTCTCGGAGTTTCCATGAAAAAAGTCATCCAGCCCCTGGCCTGGTTCGTGATCCTCGGTTCGATGATGGCGGCGGCCAGTGGCCTGTCGTTGTTGCTCGTATGATCCCGTCCCTGTCGTGCCCCAAGGATGCGCCCATGGTCCTGCACCGCGTCCATCACCAGATCCTGCGCAGCCATCACCTGTTCGAGCCGTTGAACGAGGAACAGATGGATGAGTTGATGTCCACCAGTCACTTGCTGAGCATAGACAAGGGCGAGCCGCTATTTCGCCAGGGTGAACCAGCCGACTCGTTCTACTTCGTGATTGCCGGCGCGGTGAAGATCTACCGCTTGACCCCGGATGGCCAGGAGAAGGTCTTCGAAGTGATTGGCGAACGGCATACTTTCGCCGAAGCGATGATGCTGATGGACACCCCAAACTACGTGGCCTGCGCCGAAGCGGTGTGCCCCACGCAGTTGTATCGCCTGTCCAACGCCACCTACATGCGCCTGCTGCACAGCAACAGCCGCCTGACCTTCGCCCTGCTGGGCAAGTTGTGCGTGCGCCTGCACCAGCGGGTCAACGAGATCGAAACCCTGTCGCTGAAAAACGCCACGCACCGGGTGGTTCGCTACCTGCTCACGCAATTGGTGCGCCTGCACAGCGTCGACAGCAGTTTCGAATTGCCCATGGCCAAGCAGTTAATCGCTGGGCACCTGTCGATCCAGCCAGAAACCTTCTCGCGGATCATTCGCCGGTTGATTGATGAAAAGATCATCACCCAGGACGGTCGGCAGATTGCCATTCTCGATCGCCCACGCTTGGAGCAATTTGAGTGAACGCAGTGCGCGTCTGCCTGTATTGCCAACATCCCAATGCGGTTGACGGTGAGCAGTGCGAGCGTTGCTCCATGGCCCTGCCCGCCTGCGAGGCCAGCGTCCAGGCCCGTAAACTCAAGCGTTTCCAATGGTTTTGCCTGGGCCTGACGCTGTTTTGCATCGTCATGTTCTTCTGGCTGCCTCGGGACTTCTACTGACGCTCGGTTAACTGTCGATAGAGTTGAGGCAAGCGCAACGGCAACTGTTCCGGCTGACGGATCAGGGTGTAGCCGTGGGCGCCGAACATGTACGGCAAGTAATCCCCAGCCTGTTTGTCGATGGTGATGCAGAACGGAGTCAAGCCCTGACGCCGCGCTTCCACCACCGCCTGACGGGTGTCCTCGACGCCGTAACGGCCCTCATACAAATCCAGGTCATTGGGCTTGCCATCGGTGAGTATCAGCAACAGTTTGCGCCGCTGCTTGCAGCCGCCCAGCAGTTGGGTGGCCTGGCGAATCGCCGCGCCCATGCGAGTGTAGTAGCCCGGTTTCAGCCCCTGGATACTGCCGCGCGTGCGGTCGTCGTAAGGCTGCTGGAATGACTTGAGTTGTTGCAGGCGCACTTGGTGCCGACGCAGGGAAGAAAAGCCATACAGGGCAAACGCATCCCCCAGGCCGGACAGGCTCTCACCAAACAGCAACAGGCTGTCGCGAATCACGTCGATGACCTTTTGCTCATCGTTCAAATGGGCGTCGGTGGACATCGACACGTCCGCCAGCAGCAGGCACGCCAAGTCGCGCCGGGTATGGCGCTGCTCCATGAACAGGCCACGGTCGGCACAGGGGCCGTGTTGACGCTCCACATGAAAATCCAGCCATGCCTGCAGGTCCAGTTCCGAGCCCTGGGGTTGTTGGCGCAGCCATTGGCGGTCGGTGCGCAGTTGTTGAAACTGGCGGCGCAAACGCTGGGCCTGGGGTAGCAAACGCGCCGGCAATGGCTGGGGTTCGCTATCCCTGGGCTGCATCAGTTGCAGGTTGACGAAGCCTTCCTGCAAGCGTTGCTGTCGGTAATCCCATTCGGGCAGCTTGATGCCTTCGCCCAAGGGAATGTCATCGACGTCGGCGGGCGGCAGGTCCAGATGCAGCTTCAAGCCGCCGCTCTTGCGCACGCGCTGGCGGGACAGGCTGAGCTGATCCAGGTCTTCGGCGACCCGTGCCGCATCCGGGTCCTGGCTGTCGTCGGACCAGCGATCGAGGTCGACGTGTTCGGTCCAACTGAACAGGTTTTCCAGGCGCACCACCAGCAGGCCACCGTCGCGGGTATTGTCGTCGACGCGGGTGGCGCGCTTGGGCGCGCCCTGCTGTTCGCCGGGGCTGGTGGCCAGGTCGTCGCCATCATCTTCAAGGTCGCCGGCCTGGGGGCTGTTGAGGTGCAAGGGTGGATACAGCCACAAGGGCAATGGCCAGGCGGCCCGCTCGCTGCGAGGCAGATCGCGGATACTGCCGGGTTCATGCAGGGCCTTGCGCAGCGCCTTTTCCAGGGCGGCTTCACCGGGGTTGAGGCTGGCCGGATCGGGACGCAGTTGAATGTGCGCGTCCACCAGCCGATGGTAGCTGGGGAGCATGGCCGGGTAGCGTTGCAGCAGCAGCCAGGTCCAGCGTTGATTGTCTCGCGCCCAATGGGTCATGGGGCCCGATTGCGCTGCCAGCAATGCCAGCCAGCGGTACAACTCGCGGTTCAGCGATGCATCAGGGAACACCGCCAGGCTCGCTGGCAGGCGCAGGCGACTACCGTCGCAGGACGCCAGCGGCGCTTGCTTGCAGGTACCGGCAATGCGCATCAACAGGTTACGGCGCAGTAACAGATCACGCTCGCTGGCGGCTTCCAGGGTAATCCCGCTGGCGCCGCCCAGGGCGCGGAACAACAGGGCCAGGCTGCGTTGACGGTCGACCAGGTCAACCCGCGCTTCGGGGAAATCGGCACTGGCGTGCCGGGTGATAAAGCGGTGCCAGACACTGCCGACCCACTCTTCCAACTCAAGGGTAAAGGCCATGTGACGTGCTCCAGACGTAAAACGGCCCGCTGTATCAGCCGGACCGCCCTCTTGGGGATTAACGTTCAGCGATCAATAGACAATCGGCTCCGGTGCGCCCGCCACCTTGACCCGGCCCCGCTGACGGAAGCTGTACAGGTAGCAGAGCAGCCCCAGCAGGAACACCACGCCACTGGCCAGTCGCGCCCAGAACAACAGAGTCAGATGATCCATCGTGGCCATGAACGGCAAGGCCACACCGTCTACCTGCCAGCGCTGCAACCAGACCTGCACTGCACCGGCGGCGGTGAGGAACAGGGTGATCATCACCATGGACAGGACCATCATCCAGAAGCCCCAGATTTCGATGGTCTGGGAACGCTGGTCCGGCGCTTCACCCAGGCCACGCAAGCGAGGCATGGCGTAGCTGATCAGCGTCATGACGATCATTGCGTAAGCACCGAAGAACGCCAGGTGCCCGTGGGCCGCAGTCAATTGCGTGCCGTGGGTGTAGAAGTTGACCGGTGCCAGGGTGTGCAGGAAACCCCAGACCCCTGCGCCGAAAAACGCCGTGACGGTAGTGCCCTTGGCCCACAACGTAGCCGCACGATTGGGGTGCTGGCGCCGACGCTGTTTGACCATGGTGAAGGCAAACATCACCATCGCCAGGAACGGCAGCGGTTCAAGCGCGGAGAAGATCGAACCGACCCACAACCACACCTCGGGTGCGCCAATCCAGAAGAAGTGGTGACCGGTGCCAATGATCCCGGTAATCAGGGCCATGGCGATAATCACGTACAGCCATTTCTCTACTACTTCACGGTCGACACCGGTGACCTTGATCAGCACGAAGGCCAGCATCGAGCCCATGATCAGCTCCCACACGCCTTCCACCCAAAGATGCACCACCCACCACCAGTAGAACTTGTCACGCGCCAGGTTGCCGGGGTTGTAGAAGGAGAACAGGAAGAACACCGCTAGACCGATCAGGCCGGTCATCATCACCATGCTGATGGTGGTCTTGCGGCCCTTGAGCAGGGTCATGCCGATGTTGTAGAGAAAGCCCAGGCAGACGACAACGATGCCCATCTTGGTAATCGTCGGCTGCTCCAGGAATTCGCGGCCCATGGTCGGCAGCAGTTCGTTGTGGGTCAGCTTGGCCAGGGCCGCATAGGGCACCAGCAAGTAACCGAGGATGGTTAACACGCCGGCGGCGGCAAACACCCAGAACAGGATAATTGCCAGTTTCGGGCTGTGCAGTTCGCGGTCAGCCTCCTCGGGAATCAAGTAGTAGGCTGCGCCCATAAAGCCGAACAGCAGCCAGACGATCAGCAGGTTAGTGTGGACCATCCGCGCCACGTTGAAGGGAATCAACGGGAACAGAAAGTCGCCCACCACGTATTGCAGGCCCATGATCAAACCGAACAGCACCTGGCCGAGAAACAAAATCAGCGCGAAGACGAAATAGGGTTTGGCCACGGCCTGGGATTGGAATTTCAGATATGGATTGACAGTGCGCATTCCTCAGCCCTCCTTGTTTGGCGGCCAGCCGTTGGTGTTGATCTTCGAGCTCCATTTGAGGAACTCGGCCATATCGTCCACCTCCTGCTCGCTCAAGTTGAATTGCGGCATGGCGCGCCGCCCGGGTACGCCCAACGGTTGCATTTTCATCCAGGCGTGCAGGAAGGGTTTGAACGCTTCGTCACCACCCCGGCGGTTGAACACATTGCCCAGCTCCGGCGCAAAGTAAGCACCCTCGCCCAGCAGGGTGTGGCAGCCGACGCAGTTATTGCGCTCCCAGACACCTTTGCCGCGAACGACTGACTCGGTGAGCTGGTCCTGGTTACTGCGGGCGGGAAAGGTTTGTTCGGTGTGGTAGGTCAGTGCCAGGAATATCAGGAAGAAGAACACGCTTCCTCCGAAGTAGATATTCCTGGCCATGCCCTTGGTGAAGGTCTCTGACATGGTCGCTTCCTCATTGCTTGGCAGGGACCATGATAAGAAGTGAGGGGGTAAAAGCTGCTTGATGGCGATCAAGAAATGCCGATGGTTTTAGTCGGGTATCGGCCTGGCGGCGGATAGAGGGGGAGATACGTCGATCCTATGTGGGAGCGGGTTTGTTTGCGATGGTGGCCTGATCATGTCGTGACGAGCGTCGCCGGTTTACTATCCTCACCGACCTGGAAACAGCCCTGGCCTTGAATCACTAACCCTATTGCCCATTCGACACGGAGAAAGCCTCGCATGACTTCCAAGCTGCAACAGCTCAAAGAGTTCACCAGCGTGGTCTGCGACACAGGCGACCTCGACGCCATCACCCGCCTGCGCCCGGTCGACGCCACCACCAACCCTTCCCTGCTGCCTATCCTTCGACGAAGAGGCGCTGTGGGCCAAGGCCAACCAGTTGATCGCCCTTTACGATCAGGCTGGCGTGAGCCGCGATCGCGTCCTGATCAAGCTGGCCTCTACCTGGGAAGGCATCCGCACCGCTGAGCGCCTGGAAAAAGCCGGCATCCAGACCAACCTGACCCTACTGTTCTCCTTCGCCCAGGCCGCAGCCTGCGCCGATGCTGGGGTGTTCCTGATCTCGCCATTCGTTGGCCGCATCTACGACTGGTACCGCAAGAGCACCGGCCTGGATTACACCGGCGCCGAAGACCCGGGCGTGCAGTCAGTGACGCGCATCTACAACTACTACAAGGCCAATGACATCCAGGCCGTGGTCATGGGCGCCAGCTTTCGCACCTTGAGCCAGATCGAACAGTTGGCCGGTTGTGACCGACTGACCATCAGCCCTGAGCTGCTGCAAAAGCTCGGTGAAGACCAGGGGCCACTGGAGCGTTTATTGGTTCCGGGAAATGCCGGGGAAGCTCGCCAGCACCTCAACGAAGCGCAATTTCGCTGGGCGTCCAATGAAGATGCGATGGCCACGGAGAAGTTGGCGGAAGGGATTCGCCAATTCGCGCGCGATCAGGAAAAGCTGGAGAGTGTTCTGGCTGCGCTATAACGGGCGCTGGTAGGCCGATTAATGGCTGCCGATCTGCTGATCCCGGTGGCAAAAACTCAAACCAATACTGGTCACATGTGAAAGCTGGCTTGCCTGTGATAGCGGTCTATCAGTCAATATCTAGGTAGCTGCCCCACCGCTATCGCGGCATAGGTATCTACACAATGTCTGATGGCTGGCGGACTCCCTGTGGCAAGCGGGCTTGCCAACTCTCCCACACTAAATTTTCTGCACTTTATAGACCGTATGACTCAGCGAGCCATACCCTGGCCAAACCGGTAGATCGCCAGGCAGTAAAGCCCCAACGCCACCGCCGCCAGCAATCCCCCCACCGAGCCGATATAGGCGAAGCCAAACTGCACGCCCACCCAGCTCCCCAGCAATGCCCCGCCGCCGATGCCGATGTTGTAGATCCCTGAAAACATCGCCATCGCCACATCGGTGGCATCCGGCGCCAGCACCAGAACCTTGGATTGCAGCGCCAGGCCGAAAGCCATGATCGCCATCCCCCAGAACACACTCAGCGTCACCAGGTACGAGACCTCGCCGCTCAACGGCAGCAACAAGGCCAGGCACAAGGCGAGCACGGTCACGGCCGCGATAAGAAAACGGTAGGGATTGAGGCGGTGCACCAGGCTGAACAGCAGCGAGCCAATGATGCCCGCGCCGCCGAATACCAGCAGGATCAGCGTCACTGAATTGCCACTCAGGCCAGCGACGCCTTCGACGAAGGGTTCAATGTAGCTGTAGGCGGTGAACTGGGCGGTCACCACCAGGGCCGTCAGCACATAGAGCGCCACCAGCGCCGGGCGCTTGAACAGCATCGGCAGGCTGCGCAGGGAACCCGAGTTCTGGCTGGGCAGCAGTGGCAAGGTTCGCGCCAGCCAGAACACCAGGGCGGCAGCGAACGCGGCGATCACCAGGAAGGTGGTGCGCCAACCCATGGCTTCGCCCAGCAAGCGTCCCAGCGGAATACCCAGCACCATCGCCAATGATGTGCCAGTTGCCAGCAGCCCCAACGCCTGGACCTGCTTGCCCTCCGGCGCCAGGCGCACCGCAAGGGATGCGGTAATGGACCAGAACAACGCATGGGACAGTGCAATGCCGATGCGACTGACCATCAGCAGGCCAAAACTGGTGGCCACGCTGGAAAGGATATGGCTGACGATAAACATGCCGAACAGCACGATCAACAGCTTGCGCCGCTCGACGTTGCGGGTCAGCAACATCACCGGCAGCGAAGTCAGGGACACCACCCAGGCATAAATGGTGAGCATCAAGCCAACGCGCGCGGTGGGCAGGTCGAAGCTGGCGCCGATGGCACTGAGCAGGCCGACTGGGACAAATTCGGTGGTATTGAAGACAAAGGCCGCCAGCGCGAGGGCGATGACCGGTTGCCAGTTGGCTTGAGGTGTTGCTGAAGAAAGGCTCATTTACAGGTCGTCGTACTCGTTGCGCGCATATCTTGCCGGCCCGATGCCGGCCCTTGAGCTGCGCGCAAAAATAGTAACACGATGGTTCAGGGGTCCACTTGCCCCATTAACTCCGCGATTGTCTCCGGCCGTTTGGCATAACGCTGGGCCAGGGCCGCGCAGACCATTAACTGGATCTGATGAAACAGCATCAACGGCAGGATCAGCACGCCTATGGTGCTGCCGGCGAACAGCACCTGGGCCATCGGCACGCCAGTGGCCAGGCTTTTCTTCGAGCCACAGAACAGGATGGTGATGCGGTCTTCCTGATTAAAACCGAACGCCTTGCCCAGCACCGTGGACGCTACCAGCACCAGCGCCAGCAACACACAGCAAGCGACGACCAGGCCACCCAGTTCCCACAGCGGAATCTGGTGCCAGATACCTTCGTTGACCGCTTCGCTGAATGCGCCATAGACCACCAGTAGGATCGAACCCTGGTCGACGAACTTCAGCCAGACCTTGTTACGCGCCACCCAGGCGCCGATCCAGCGGCGGGCGATTTGCCCGGCTACAAAGGGCAGTAACAACTGCACACTGATCTTGAGGATGGCATCGACGGTGGAACTGCCTTCGCCGTGGACATTGAGCAACAACGCCACCAGCAACGGCGTAAGAAAGATGCCAAACAGGCTGGACGCCGCCGCACTGCAAATCGCCGCTGGGATATTGCCCCGGGCCAGGGACGTGAAGGCAATCGCCGACTGCACGGTGGCCGGCAACGCACACAGGTAGAGCATGCCCATGTACAAGTCTTTGCCGATCATTGGCGACAGCAGCGGCTTGAGTGCCAGGCCCAACAGCGGGAACAGCACGAACGTCAGGCTGAACACCAGCAGGTGCAGGCGCCAGTGGCCGGCACCGGCGACGATGGCCTGTTGCGACAGCTTGGCGCCGTGGAGGAAAAACAACAGGGCGATGGCAGCGTTGGTCAGCCAGCCGAAGGCCACGCCAGCCTGGCCACTGACGGGCAGCAGCGAGGCGAGGATCACCGTAGCGATCAGCGTCAGGGTGAAGTTGTCAGGCAAAAAGCGTGGGCGGGTCATAAGCAGGATCTTCCAGGGGTTGCCAAGAGCATCGAAGCGACTCTAACGTAACGGCTTGTTACCGACTAACGCCAATGAGCCAGTAAATGCCGCCTAAAGGACATGAAAAAACCGTCCGCCGCAGCGTGCCTGGGCTTTCCAGCCTGCCACGACCGGTGTATGGCCGCACCGAATCCCTGCCCAACCGCGCCCTGACCCACCGCCATAGTCATCCGTGGGTGCAGTTGTCCTACGCGATTTGCGGGGTGTTGGAGATCCAGACCAGCGCCGGGCGCTTTGTCGCGCCGCCGCAACGGGCGGTGTGGATACCCGCTGGGATGCCGCACCGGGTGTTCAGTTCGCCCCATACCGAGATGCGCAGCCTGTACCTCGATTGCAGCGTCACCGCCTGGGCGGCCGAGCGTTGCCAAGTGCTGGCGGTGAGCAGTTTGTTGCGCGAATTGATCCGCAGCTTCAGCGAGTTGCCGGTGGAATATGCCGAGGATGGTCCGCACGGGCGGCTGGCCCAGGTGGTGCTGGACCAGTTGGCCGCTGCACCCCAGGTGGACTTGATGTTGCCATTGCCCCTTGACGGTCGTCTGCGGCAGATCTACCGCAGCTTGAATCTGCACCCGGAACAGCAGACTACCCTGGGGCAGTGGAGCCAGAAGCTGGGAGTCAGCGAGAAAACCCTGAGTCGATTGTTTTTGAGAGATACCGGTTTGACGTTTCGGGCGTGGCGCCAGCGGTTACGGTTGTTGAGCGCCCTGCCCGCGCTGGAACAGGGTGATCGGGTGACCGATGTGGCACTGGCGTGTGGATACGAGTCGACTTCGGCGTTTATTGCGGCTTTCCGCCAGCAGTTTGATGCGACGCCGGGGGAGTTCTTCCACTAATGACCAGGCATAGCCTCAACTGCCCTCGCCGCCAGGGTCAAGGTGGAACGTTTGAGTGTCATGAGGAATCTGCCGCGACATGAAGAATGGCAGCGAACGTAACGGTGATTGCTAAGACCAGAAAAGAATATCTGAATCTATTTTTATTCATATAAGACAGGGCTTGCGGGTAATACCGATAAGTTAAGGAAATGGCGCGCCTAACATTACCTTGTGGCGAGCGGGCTTGCCCGCGCTGGAGTGCGAAGCGCTCCCAGGCCGGTCGCTATGATCGTCAGAAAGACCGCAGTGATTGGTTTTAGGGCCGCTGCGCAGCCCAACGCGGGCAAGCCCGCTCGCCACAGGTTATGAGTTGTCCGTTTTATTTCTTAACTTACCGGCATTGGGGCCTGCGGGTCGTCCCTTGGCAAAAAACACCCACACACTCCATCCGACTGGTATTGTGCCGCGCTCCTAAAAAACCAGCCGTAGACCTGCAAGGAAATGGACGTTGAGCACTGACGAAAAAATGACCGGAGACCTGTTCGAAGTCGATAAGCGCCTGGCGCTCAAGCCCGTGGTGGACTTCAATACCTATCTGCTCGCGGCCTTTGGCGATGGCCCCTGCACGTGCGTGCGTTGTGTGGCCAGCGCAGGCGACGAGACCGGTTATGAATTCCAGCACACCTTCAATCTGCAAGGCCAACAGGCCAACCGCCGCTTCGCCTCCACCGCCGGCAGCGATGTCCTGTTAATGCTGAAAAAAGCCTGGCTGTCCTACACCAAGACCGAACTGCCCGGCAGCGGCAACCTGGCGCTGGACACGGTGAAGGACTTTGTCGAGCCGCAGTTGCACAAACGCTTGCTGGCGCTGTTTTTGGCCAGTGGGCTGGTCAAGGATATGGACGGGGAGTTGCGGATTCAGGCGCAAGCGATGGTCTGACCGGGCTACTTCACCCGGACCTGATACCAGAACAAGGAGTTCCCGATGGCCGAACCGAGCAAGAAGATGGGCCTCATGGGCCTCACCACTCTGGTGGCGATCAACATGATGGGCTCGGGCATTATCATGTTGCCGGCCAGCATGGCGCAGTTGGGCGCGGTGTCGTTGCTCTCGTGGGTAATCACCGCGGTCGGCTCCATGGCCATCGCCTATTGCTTTGCCCAATGCGGGATTTTCTGTACCCGCACCGGCGGCATGTCGGCCTACTCCGAAGAAGCCCATGGCAAGTCCGGGTTTTTCCTGTGTTCGTTTCTGTACTTTCTGTCGCTGGTGATTGCCAATGTGGCGATTGCCATTTCGGCGGTGGGTTATCTGTCCTCGTTCATCCCCTGGCTGGGCAATGGGCCTATCCCGTTGTTTATCGGTACGGTCGGCCTGATCTGGCTGACTACCGTGGCGAACTTCGGCGGCCCACGAATTACCGGCAAAATCGGTGTATTTACGGTCTGGGGGGTGATTATTCCTGTCGCGGGGCTGAGTGTGATCGGCTGGCTCTACTTCAAGGTCGAGGTGTTTACCGCTGCCTGGAACCCCAACCAGTTGCAACTCGCCGACGCCATCAGCGCCAGCATCCCGCTGACTTTGTGGGCGTTCCTCGGCATGGAATCAGCCGCCCAGGGTTATGACGCAGTGGAAGACCCCAAGCGCACCGTGCCCCTGGCCTGCCTACTGGGCACGCTGGGCGCGGCGCTGGTGTATGTGCTGTCGACCACGGTAATCCAGGGCATCGTACCCAATGCCGAACTTGCCAGTTCCTCTGCGCCTTTCGCGCTGGTCTACGCACGGATATTCAGCCCGCTGGTGGGCGACATCATCATGGCGTTGGCTGTTATCGCCTGTATCGGCTCGC
Source organism: Pseudomonas sp. HY7a-MNA-CIBAN-0227 (assembly GCF_040310325.1). Classification (NCBI taxonomy): domain Bacteria; kingdom Pseudomonadati; phylum Pseudomonadota; class Gammaproteobacteria; order Pseudomonadales; family Pseudomonadaceae; genus Pseudomonas; species Pseudomonas sp. HY7a-MNA-CIBAN-0227. Next base: position 28,671 of record NZ_JBEOPT010000007.1, read on the forward strand.
TATTGGGCTGGCAGTTCACCCTGGCGCAAACCGCCAAGATGACCGCTGACCATCGGATGTTCCCGGCGTTTTTCAGCCGCCTCAGCCGTGCCCAGGCGCCGGTATTCGGGATGCTGGCGTGTGCCGTGCTTCAGACGTTGATGGCCTTGTCGACCATATCGCCGACGGCCAGCGCACAGTTCAGCAAACTGGTGAGTCTGGCGGTGGTGACTAACCTGATTCCCTACATCACGGCCCTCACCGGCCTGCTGGTGATGATGCACAAGGCAGGGGTCACACCGGCGATCTACGCTCGTAACACCACGGTGTTGCTGATTGCGGTGGGCTATTCGCTGTATGCGATTTACGCCTCTGGTGAGGAAGCGGTGTTTGGCGCGACGCTGGTGCTTGCTTTGGGTTATCTTTTTTATGGGTTTCTGGCCGGGCGTTTTAGCGGCGATATCAGTGCTCGGGGTGTTTGAGCGCGTACGCAAGGCCCCCATCCCAGCAGCGCAGCGATCCACCAGGGCTGCTCCCAAACGAGACCTGCGTTGTTCTTCAACGCTTACTCCGCATACGCCCAGGTCATCCGAAACGAGGCCCCACCCCACTCCGAATCCAGCACCTCGACCTGCCCTCCGTGCCACTGACAAACCCGCCGCACCAGCGCCAAGCCCAAACCAAAGCCACCGGTGCGACGATCACGGCTGGCATCCAGGCGCAGGAAGGGTTCGAAAATCTTCGCTCGGCCTTCCATCGGAACGCCGGGGCCATCGTCATTGACCCGCACTTCATAGCCCGCGCCAAACTTGACCAACGACACCTCGACCCGCCGATCGGCATACCGAATGGCGTTGCGCAACAGGTTGATCAGCGCCCTCGCCATAAAGCGCGGTTCGATGCGGATATAGTCGACTTCACAGGTGCGCAGCAACAACTGCACCCCCGCCGCCTCGGCTTCAAGGGCCACGCTGCCAATCACACTGTCGAGCCAACTGTGGGCCTCAATGCTTTCCCGGGTGATTTGCGTAGCGCCCCGCTCCAGGCTGGCGTAGGTCAACAGCTCCGAGACCATCTCTTCCAGCTCGCCTAGGTCGGCGTACATGTCGTTGATCAACGCGCGGCTCTGCCTTGGATCGGCTTCCTGCTTGAGCTGGTCGAGCTCAAAGGACAAGCGCGCAATCGGTGTACGCAGCTCGTGGGAGACAGCGTTGGTCAACTCGCGCTGGTTGGCGATCAGGCTTTCGATGCGCTCGGCCATCTGGTTGAAGTGCCCGGCCAGCTCACGCACGGTGGAACGGCGTGGCAACAGGATTCGCGAACCCAAGTCGTTGTCACCAAAACGCTGGGCGGCCAGGCGAATATGCTCCAGGTCGCGCCAATGGGGCCGTACCCAAAAATACAGGACCACCGCCAGGCACAAGCCAAGCAACGAATAGGCCCACAAGTACAGCCACCTTGGCTCTTCTGGCAGCTTGATATTGAGCAGTTGCCGGCCGCCGTCGATATCGGCCACGAACTCCATGAAGTCGCCGCGCACCACCACCTGGCCGTCAGCCAGCAGTTTTTGCTCGCGCTCGGTCAGCTCTGCGGCATCACGCTGCATCAAGGCCAGGCGTAAGCCGTAATGGGGTTGCAGTTCAGCCAGGCGGGCATCGCGGGCCTCACCGAGCAGTGGTCGCAATTGCTCCACCAAGGCATAGGCCGGGCCGCGCATGGCTTCACGGTTATACGTTTCGTTGGCTTCGGGCAGTAATTCATCGAAGGTGAAATTCACCAGCCAGATCGCCCCGGCCAGCCCCAGGGCCAGGATCACATACAGACGTAGAAACAGCCGTAGCATCTAGACCTCCCAGGCAAACGGGTTGAACAGATAGCCCTTGCCCCAGATGGTCTTGATGCACACCGGCTCCCTGGGGTTGTCGTTGAGCTTGCCGCGCAGCTTGCTGATATAGACGTCGACGCTGCGGTTGAGCCCATCAAAGGCGATCCCGCGCATGCGGTTGAGGATGTCGTCCCTGGAGAGGATTTTCCCGGCGGCGCTGGCCAGCAGCCATAGCAGTTCGAATTCCATGGTAGTGAGGTCGATCTTCTCGCCGCCCAGGCTCACCCCACGGCAACTACGATCAATGGCCAGCCGGCCAAACGCCAGGGCGCCGCGCACCGTCGGCTCCGGCACCTGGCGCCGCTGCAGGGCGCGCAGGCGTGCCAGCAGCACGGGCGGCTTGATGGGTTTGATCACGTAATCGTCGGCGCCGGATTCAAGGCCGAGGATATGGTCCAGGTCGTCCTCCTTGGCGGTGAGGATCACGATGGGGGTGTCGGACACATTGCGAATCTCGCGGCATACATGCAGGCCGCTTTGGCCCGGCAGCATCAGGTCGAGCACGACGATCTTGGGCTTGAACTCAAGGAAGGCTGCCAATGCCTCGTCGCCACGGTGCACCGCCAGCACCTCGAAACCATGCTGGGAGAGGAAATGCGCGATCAGCCCTGCCAGCTTCTGATCATCCTCAACGAGCAAGACCTTGCCAAGACCCAGATTTTCCATAAATTCCCAGTATGCGAACGCGGATTGAAGGTGCGTATTATAGGTGGCAATGATTGCCAACAAGAGCACGTTGCCATCATTGAGCAGCGGTTTTCGAAGAAGCTTCATGCTTTTAAGAGTTTTTAACAAATAGCTCGCAATCTTTAACGGGACGTTTTTTGTCAGAGCATGGCGGGCAACTTACAGGGAGTTTTATGCGCAAGGATTACTTGGCGTTTTTCATTTCGCTGTTCCTGTCGCGGCTGGCGGATCAGATCCTGCTGTTCATCGTGCCGCTGATCGTGTTCCAGACCACCAACAGTGTGTCCTGGGCCGGGCTGGCGTTTTTTGTCGAGTCGCTGCCGCGCTATTTGTCATTCCCGGTGTGCGGCGCATTGTGCGACAGGTTTTCCCCGGTGCGCATCCTGCATATCAGCCAGGTTTACCGCGCCGCAGCCTGTGTAGTGGCAGTAGTGTTGTACGGGATGTTCGACGGCATCTACTGGATCGTCGGCCTCTCGGCACTGTGCGGGGTATTGACCACCCAAGGCATCATGGCCCGTGAGGTGCTAATGCCGCATATCTTCAAGCAGTACACCTACGCCAAGACCCTCTCCTACTCGCAAATTGCCGACCAGAGCGGCCTGGTACTGGGCCCGCTGGTGGCCGCGCTGATGCTGCAAGTTTGGGCCTGGCACTGGGTGGTGCTGGGGATTGCCGGGCTGTTCCTGCTGGTCGACCTGGCGATGCTGATCTGGCAGCGCAGCACCACCGTGAACCTGGAAACCTTCGAACAACACAACGATATCTGGCTGCAACCGCTGCGCATCGCCTTCGGTCATATCCGCAACCTGACGGAACTGAAAAAAATCATCGCCCTGGCCGTTGGCGTCAACCTGATCATCGGCGTGACCCTGGCTACCTCAGCGGCCATGGTGATCGGTCAATATGCAGCCGGCAAGGATACCTACGCCGGCTTGCAGGCAGCGGGGGCAGTGGTGACGATAGCCATTCTGTTTTTTCTGGCCCGGGCGACCTTGCCGTTGAAAGTCCTCGGGAGCCTGTCATATACGATGATTGCCGTGGGGGCACTGATCACCGCGCTGAGCCCGAATATCTGGGCTTACACCGCAGGGTTTCTGCTGATCAGCGGTTTCGACAAGATGTTCAACGTGTACATCCGCAGCATCCGCCAACGAGTGATCCCCGCTCGGGACTTTGGCAAGACAGTGGGAGTCTTGACCTTGCTCAACAATCTGTCCCAGCCTTTGGCCGGGTTATTGATCGCGCTTCTGGCGGCGCCGCTGGGCACGCAGACGGTGATCCTGCTGCTGGCCGGGATCACCGTCTTGATAGGTGGGTTGGTTTACGCAGTTTCAGGCAGGCACACCGCTGTGAAACCGGAACTCGATGTCCGGTGACTCGATCAACTCCTGCTCGGCAGCCCGTACCCGGTCGATAACCTGGGCAATGTCCTTGGCATCACCGTACTGATAAGCCAGCTTCAGATAACCCTGGAAGTGCCGGGCCTCGCTTTTCAGCAATCCGAAGTAGAACTTGCCGAGTTCTTCGTCCAAATGCGGCACCAGCGCTTCGAAACGCTCGCAACTGCGGGCCTCGATAAAGGCGCCGACCACCAGGGTATCCACCAGTTTCACCGGTTCATGGTTACGCACCACCTTGCGCAAGCCCGAGGCATAACGCCCGGCGGACAGCTGGCGCAGCTCGATCTTGCGCTTTTTCAGCAGGCGCATGACTTGCTCGTGGTGCACCAGTTCTTCCCGGGCCAGGCGCGACATAAGGCCGATCAGGTCGACGTGGGAGTGATACTTGGCGATCAGGCTCAAGGCAGTGCTGGCAGCCTTGAATTCGCAATTCTTGTGGTCGATCAGCAGGGTTTCCTGATCTGCCAGCGCGGCCTGGACCCAGCCGTCTGGCGTGCGGCAGCCGAGAAACTCATGAATTTGCGGCAGGTTCATCGGGTCACTTCCGGCACAATGGCAAGGGTCAGGAACATTTGGCTCACGGGTAAGGATTCACAGCAAAGGGCGCCGATTATACCGACCGCGCCGCAGACCACCAGTCACGGGGCTTGATGTACATCAACATGACGTCTGGCGGGCAGCAACTATAGTTGTTGCAAGCCTCGGCCCTTACTCACTGCTTCCCTTCCCTGGAGATCCCGATCATGCAAGCCATTCGCAGCATTTTGGTGGTTATCGAGCCCGAGCATTCGGAAAGTCTGGCACTCAAGCGCGCCAAGCTGATCGCCGGGGTGACCGACGCGCACCTGCATTTGCTGGTGTGCGACAAGAAACATGAGCATTCTGCGCTGTTGAGCCTGCTCAAGTCTGGCCTTCAGGAGGATGGCTACAGCGTCACCACCGAACAGGCGTGGAATGAAAGCCTGCACGAAACCATCATCAATGTGCAGCAGGCCGAAGGTTGTGGCCTGGTGATCAAGCAGCATTTCTCCGACAGCCCGCTGAAAAAAGCCTTGCTGACCCCGGCGGACTGGAAGCTGCTGCGCTACTGCCCAGCCCCGGTATTACTGGTCAAGCACAACCGGCCATGGACCGGCGGGGTTATTCTGGCCGCGATTGACGTCGGCAACATCGACGGCGAGCACAAGACCCTGCACGCCGCCATCATCGATCACGGCTTCGATATCGCCAGCCTGGCCAAGGCCCAACTGCATGTGATCAGCGCCCATCCGTCGCCCATGCTGTCGGCGGCCGACCCGGTGTTCCAGCTCAAGGAAACCATCGAGGCTCGCTATCGCGAGCAGTGCAAGGCGTTTCAGGCGGAATTCGATATTGATAACCACCGCCTGCACATCGAAGAAGGCCCGGCCGATGTGCTGATCCCTCATATGGCCCACAAACTGCTGGCAGCGGTGACGATCATTGGCACCGTGGCTCGCACCGGGATTTCCGGGGCGCTGATCGGCAATACGGCGGAAGTGGTGCTGGATGCGCTGGAAAGTGATGTGCTGGTGCTCAAGCCGGTGGACATCATGGATCATCTGGAAGAAGTTATTTGCCAGCATTGATGCTCAGGCGCCAAAGGCATCCTTCAAGAACCCCGGCGCGATATAGCGCTGGTAGTGGGCTTCGGAGAGGATGAAGAACTCCCGATCAATGGCATCGCGCAGCTGTGGCAGGTTCCACTCACGAAACTCCGGCAGCAGCACCATGCCATAGGCCTCCAGATGGGTGATCACCCGTGCGCCACGGGCGATCAACTGGTAGGCCCAGCAATATTCGGACTGATGGGGCACAAAGCGGATTTTTCGCTGTTCCAGCTGCCAGCGCAGCTTTTTCGGGTCGAACACCTCAAGTTTTCCCGCCATCACCTGCACCAGCAGTTGCTCAAGCCTGAGCCACACTGCGCGCTTTTCTTCCTCGTTGTAACCGTTCCACTGGATCACTTCGTGGTGAAAGCGCTTGCAGCCCCGGCACACGAGATCGCCGTAAACCGTGGAGCACAGGCCTACGCAGGGGGTCTTGATGGTTTGGTTGGACATGGGCAGCAACACGCAAATCAGCGAAACAGTGGGACATATTAGCCCTTTGTCTAACCTTCATCACCCTGCAAACTTGCCGTGGCAACTTACCTTTAGAAATTTTTTGCCGTAGAATTAGCCAGCCTTTTAAGGCACCAATAGTCCGTTGGAAGCTGTTTTCAAAGCGTCACGAGCACAGTCGTTCCTAAAGAACGGTGTTGGCGATTGTTATTTACCCGGTAAATAGCCGCCGCCAACCCTCATCAGCTCCGTTCTGCAGGCGTAAAACTTTGAAAGCAGCTTCTGTGAGGAATGCCGGCAGCGCTGGCTTTGCGGCCCAAAAGGCCTGCGAGCGCATGCGTGCCACGCATTTCTGGATGAGCGTCCCGGACACCCATTTGGGACCACTGATGAGGGTAATAACTGTGCTTGAAGCCTACCGCAAACATATCGAAGAGCGTGCAGCCCTGGGTATTGTTCCCCAGCCGCTTAACGCCGAACAAACTGCAGGCCTGGTTGAGCTGCTGAAAAATCCCCCGGCTGGCGAAGAAGCTTTCCTCGTTGACCTGATCACCAACCGCATTCCACCAGGCGTTGACGAAGCTGCCTACGTCAAGGCCGGTTTCCTGTCTGCCCTGGCCAAGGGCGAAGTCACTTCTCCCTTGATCGACAAAAAACGCGCTGTTGAACTGCTTGGCACCATGCAAGGCGGCTACAACATCGTGACCCTGGTCGATCTGCTGGACGACGCGACCCTGGCACCGGTGGCAGCAAAGCAACTCAAGCACACCCTGCTGATGTTCGATGCGTTCCACGACGTCGCCGAAAAAGCCAAGAACGGCAACCAGCACGCCAAAGACGTGATCCAGTCCTGGGCCGACGGCGAGTGGTTCCAAAACCGTGCGACCCTGGCCGACAAGATCAGCCTGCGGGTCTTCAAGGTCACCGGCGAAACCAACACCGATGACCTGTCCCCTGCCCCGGATGCCTGGTCACGCCCTGACATCCCGCTGCACGCCCTGGCCATGCTGAAAATGGCCCGTGAAGGCATCGTACCGGACGTGCAAGGCACCACCGGCCCGATGAAGCAGATCGAAGAAATGCGCGGCCAAGGCTTCCCGATCGCCTACGTCGGTGACGTGGTCGGTACCGGTTCGTCCCGCAAATCGGCGACCAACTCGGTACTGTGGTTCTTCGGCGACGACGTTCCTTACGTGCCGAACAAGCGCGCAGGCGGCTTCTGCTTCGGCAGCAAGATCGCTCCAATCTTCTACAACACCATGGAAGATGCCGGCGCACTGCCAATCGAATTCGACGTCACCAACATGAACATGGGCGACGTGATCGACCTGTACCCGCATGCTGGCAAAGTCTGCAAACACGGCACCGATGAAGTCCTGACCACCTTCGAAATGAAGACTCCGGTACTGTTGGACGAAGTTCGTGCCGGCGGTCGTATCCCGCTGATCATCGGCCGCGGCCTGACCGAGAAGGCGCGCACCGAGCTGGGCCTGCCACCTTCGACGCTGTTCAAACTGCCGGAAACTCCGGCTGAAAGCGACAAGGGCTACACCCTGGCGCAGAAAATGGTCGGCAAGGCTTGCGGCGTGGCTGGCGTTCGTCCAGGCACCTACTGCGAACCGAAGATGACCACCGTCGGCTCCCAGGACACCACCGGTCCAATGACCCGTGATGAACTCAAAGACCTGGCGTGCCTGGGCTTCTCCACCGATCTGGTAATGCAGTCGTTCTGCCACACCGCGGCGTATCCAAAGCCGATCGACGTGACCACCCACCACACCCTGCCTGACTTCATCATGACCCGTGGCGGCGTGTCCCTGCGTCCGGGCGACGGCATCATCCACAGCTGGCTGAACCGCATGCTGCTGCCGGACACCGTCGGCACCGGTGGTGACTCCCACACCCGTTTCCCGATGGGCATCTCGTTCCCGGCCGGTTCCGGCCTGGTAGCGTTCGCAGCAGCCACTGGTGTTATGCCACTGGACATGCCGGAATCGATCCTGGTGCGCTTCAAAGGCGAAATGCAACCGGGCATCACCCTGCGTGACCTGGTTCACTCCATTCCTTACTACGCGATCCAGGCTGGCCTGTTGACCGTAGAAAAGAAAGGCAAGAAAAACGCCTTCTCCGGCCGCATCCTGGAAATCGAAGGCCTGGACAACCTGAGCATCGAACAGGCTTTCGAGCTGTCCGACGCCTCGGCCGAACGTTCGGCTGCCGGTTGCACCATCAAGCTGTCGAAAGAGTCGATCACCGAATACCTGAACTCCAACATCACCCTGCTGCGCTGGATGATCGGCGAAGGCTACGGCGATGCGCGCACCCTGGAACGTCGCGCCCAAGCGATGGAAGCCTGGGTTGCCAACCCTGAGTTGATGGTTGCCGATGCCGACGCCGAATACGCCGAAATCATCGAAATCGACCTGGCCGACATCAAGGAGCCTGTGCTCTGCGCACCAAACGACCCGGATGACGCCCGTCTGCTGTCCAGCGTTGCTGGCGAGAAGATCGACGAAGTGTTCATCGGTTCGTGCATGACCAACATCGGTCACTTCCGCGCTGCCGGCAAACTGCTGGAAAAGGTCAAGGGTCAGCTGCCAACCCGTCTGTGGCTGTCGCCGCCGACCAAGATGGACGCTCACCAACTGACCGAAGAAGGCTACTACGGCATCTATGGCAAGGCTGGCGCGCGCATGGAAATGCCGGGCTGCTCGCTGTGCATGGGTAACCAGGCACGGGTTGAACCGAACGCCACCGTGGTGTCGACGTCGACCCGTAACTTCCCGAACCGTCTGGGTGACGGCGCGAACGTCTACCTGGCTTCGGCTGAGCTGGCGTCCGTTGCATCCATCCTGGGTCGCCTGCCGACCGTCGAGGAGTACATGGCCTATGCGAAGGAAATCAACACCATGGCCAGCGATGTCTATCGCTACCTGAGTTTTGACCAGATCGCTGAGTTCCGTGAAGCTGCAGCGAACGCCAATATCCCGGTCGTTCAAGCCTAAGGCTTACACGTTGTAGCTATACCCAGTAAAAAAAACGCCGCGTATCGCAAGATGCGCGGCGTTTTTTATGCCTGGGCGTTGGCGGCAAGGGCCTGCTGCACCGCCCCATCCACACTCAAGCCGCTGAGCAGCACCCCAGACGCCAGGGCTTCGGGCAGCCCCTGCAGCACCATGCGCGCATCATGCCGCACGCGAGCCAGTACCAGACGCCTGCCTTCCACCCGCACCCGAACAAAAAACGCCTCCAGCGCCTCGATACTGGTGCCATCCAGGTCCGGCGACTCTTCCAGGCTGAGCACCACCGTGTGTACCGGCAACGGCGCGTGACGCATCAAGCGCAACGCGGCACCGAGGATGCGTTCGGCATTGGCGAAAAACAGCGCTTCGCCGGGACGCACGATCAGCACGCCCGTTATCTCCTCGGCGTCTGGATGGTGCGCAAGGTCGACAAAATCGTGGCCGACGCCCATTCGCCCGAGCACCTGAACATCCGCCGACGACATCTGGCGCAACATCAGCACCACGCTGATCGCCACCGCCACCAGCAAACCGTCCAGCACCCCCAATACCAACACCGCCGACACGGCACAGATCACCAATACCCGGTCGCGGCGCCAGATGAAATAGCGGCCCAAGGGTTGCAGGCTCAGGCCACGAGCTAGGGCATGGATGACGATGGCCGCCAGCACCGGCTCCGGGGTCAACGCCACCAGCGGCAACACCGTCAGCACAATCAGCAACACCACCAACGCCGCGATCCCACCCGCCAGGCGTGAATATGCACCAGCAGCCTCGTTGGCCGACGTCGCGGAAAACCCCGCCCCCACCGGCATGCCGTGAAACAACCCGGACATCAGATTGGCGGCACCCAGCGCCAGCAAATCACGGTTGGATGACACTCGGTCGCCATGCTTGAGGGCGAACGAGCTGATCGAGCCATAAGACTCGGCATACAGGATCATCACCATGGCAAACGCCAACTCCCCCAGGCGCAGCCAGTCGGAGAACGGCAACACCGGCAGGTGGACGATTTCCAGGCGCAGGTCGATCACCCCGATCAGGGCTACGCCGTGGGCTTGCAAGTCGAGCCATTGCCCGGCGGCGATACCCAGCACCACCACCAGCAAGCCTCCCGGCAAACGGCGCAACCGTGCAAACACGCAGAGCAATGCCAGGGCGCTTGCCGCCACCACCGCTGCCAGCCAGTTCCAGTGGGGCAACTGTTCGAACAACTGTGGCAGGAAGCGAATCAGGTTGTTGTCTGCCAGGTGTACGCCAACCACGCCGGCCAGTTGCTTAAGGATGATGGTCAACGCCAGGCCGAAGGCAAAGCCGCGCAACACCGGCTTGGCGATAAAGGAGGTCACGCCACCGAGCTTGAGCAGCCCAGCCAACAGGAAAAACAGCCCGGTGATCAGCACCAGGCCTACCGCCAACGTCAGGCGCAGTGCCGGGTCATCACCGGCCAGGCTTGCCGTGGCTGCCGCCAGCACCGCAGCCGAGGACGACGTAGCCGACACAATGGCAAAACGGCTGGTACCCAACAGTCCATAACACAGCAGCCCGGCGAACAAGGCGATGACCCCAGCCTGGGGCGGCAAGGCGGCAATACTCGAATAGGCCACGGCCTCAGGCAGCAGCAAGCCTGCGATTGATAGCCCGGCGAGCAGGTCTTGCAGGCGGTTGCGCAGCAAAGGTGCGGCGGCACGAGCCATCATCGTTGATCTCCAGATCAAATAGCCCGTCAAGATGGCCCCGGGCAAGCTTACTCCCACCTGCAAAAAGGGTGTTGATATCCATCAACCCGCGACAAGACTCGCGCTGCGCGCAAAAAAAAGCCGATTCGCGTCAAGCACGAATCGGCCATTGTCACTTCACGACGTGTATCAGGCGATAAACGAATAGACCAGCGCAGTGATCGCCACCAGGCCTACCGCCGTGACAAATACATTCGACGCCTGCCCACGGTACTTGGCCATGGCCGGCACCTTGTGAATGGCATACATCGGCATCAGGAACAGGATCGACGCAATGATCGGCCCGCCCAACGTCTCAATCATCCCCAGGATGCTCGGGTTCAGCGTGGCAACGATCCAGCACACCACCAGCATGAAGGCTGCGGTCATGCGGTCCAGCGCCTTGGGCGACGGACGACGGCCACTCTTGACGACCAGGCCCTTGAGGCCCTCGCTGGCGCCGATGTAGTGGCCCAGGAACGACTTGGTAATCGCCACGAACGCAATCAACGGTGCGGCGAAAGCGATGGTCGGGTTGCTGAAGTGGTTGGCCAGGTACGACAGGATCGACAGGTTCTGCGCCTTTGCCTCGGCCAGTTGCGCCGGGGTCAGGGTCAGTACGCAGCTGAACACGAAGAACAGCACCATCACCACCATCAGCAAATGGGCGCGGGAGAGGATCTGCGAGCTGCGCTCTTCGGCGTGGTCGCCGTAACGGCGCTTCTGGTCAACCGCGAAGGCCGAGATGATCGGGGAATGGTTGAACGAGAACACCATCACCGGAATCGCCAGCCACAGGGTGTGCAGCAACGCCGACGGCTCGGGCAGCGTGCTGGCGGTGCTGAGGATGCCGCCATTCCAGTGGGGAATCAGGAACACCGCGAGAAACAGCAAGGCTACGATGAATGGATAAACCATCAGGCTCATGGCCTTGACGATCACCTGCTCACCGCAGCGCACTACGGCCAGCAGGCCAAGGATCAGCACAAACGACAGAATCACCCGTGGTGGCGGCGTGATGTGCAATTGGTGTTCAAGGAAACTGCCGACGGTGTTGGTCAGGGCAACGCTGTAGATCAGCAGGATCGGAAAGATCGCCAAGAAATACAGCAAGGTGATCAACGCACCGGCCTTGATCCCGAAATGCTCTTCGACCACTTCGGTGATATCAGAACCCTCTCGGCCCGAGAGCACAAAGCGCGTCAGCCCTCGGTGGGCATAGAAGGTCATCGGGAAGGCCAGGACCGCCAGGATCAGCAGCGGCCAGAAACCGCCGAGGCCGGCGTTGATAGGCAAAAACAAGGTACCGGCGCCGATGGCCGTGCCGAACAAGCCGAGCATCCAGGTGGTGTCCTGGCGGCCCCAGCTTGCGAGGGTTGCAGGTGTCGTTGCGTAGCGTTCGTCGACGCTATTGGCCTGATCATTCATCCGGTCGGATCTCCCCATTGACACAGTCGGGACGAGTCAGAAAAACCTGACAGGCAGCGCCCGACCATAATAGGGGCGCGATTGTCCGGGATTCTCCTGAATAAGCAAAGGCTTAGCTTAGGAGTCGTTGTGCGGCGCAGAGGGTTTGAGCAAGGTTTGTATAAGGCTACAGCCTTGATAAACCGGGCTGCTAGCCAGGTAAAAACGATTTGGTATAACAACCCTGGCTCTCAAAAAATCCGACTAACGCGTTGACACTCGCGAGTCGCTCCCAGCAATGGACGGGGCATTTGTGCGGCGAGTAAAAGCTGCTGACATTCAATTTTAAGGTGGCACTATTAACGGCCCCCTCCTGAAGCGAGGGGTCTGTCTTACAAAAAATCCCGCATAATCCGTCTCTCAAGCCCTCAGGAAGAGCCCTCACATGCCCATCACTGTTCTGGTCCTGGTTGAAACCATCAACGACTACCTGTCGATCATCGAAAGTAATGATCTCCATGTGATCCTCGCGCCCACACCTGCTGAACGCAGCCAGGCGATCAAGACCCATGGCGAGCAGATCCAGGCCGTCCTGACCCGTGGCCCGCTGGGTTTGTATGCCGAGGAAATCGCCGCCCTGCCGTTGCTGGAGATCATCTGTGTGATCGGCGCTGGCTACGAGCATGTGGACCTACAGGCCGCCAGCAATCGTGGGATCGTTGTGACCAACGGTGCCGGGGTGAACTCGCCATCGGTGGCGGACCATGCCATGGCACTGCTGCTGTCGCTGGTGCGCGATATTCCCCGGTCGGACGCGGCGGTGCGCCGCAGCGAATGGCCCAAGGTCATGCGCCCTTCCCTGGCTGGCAAACAACTTGGCATTCTTGGCCTGGGCGCGGTGGGCATGGCCATCGCCAAGCGCGCGGCCCTGGGCTTCGATATGGACATCAGCTACCACAGCCGCCAGCCCCGCACTGATGTGGACTACACCTACTGCTCGACTCCCGTGGAGCTAGCGCGCACCGTGGACTTCCTGATCATCGCCACCCCAGGTGGCGCAGGCACCCGCCATCTGGTCGACCGCCAGGTCCTGGATGCCCTTGGCCCCAACGGTTTTTTGGTAAACATTGCCCGCGGCAGTGTGATCGTTACTGCCGACCTGATCACCGCCCTTGAGCAACGCCGCATCGGTGGTGCTGCCTTGGATGTGTTCGACGACGAGCCCAACGTGCCCGACGCCCTCAAGCTGCTGAGCAACACGGTGCTGACGCCCCATGTGGCGGGCCTGTCGCCGGAAGCGGCCCACGACACCGTGCAGCGCGTGGCAGACAACCTGCTGGAATACTTCGCCGGCCGGCCGGTGCTGACCCCGGTAGCCTTGCCGCCGCGCAGTTGAAGCCATGGGCGCACTGCCTATCAGGAACACTGATCATCGGCCAACACGCTAACCTATTAAGCCGCCCCGGCCTTGTGGCTGAGCGGCTGCGCGCATTAGATTAGCCAATAGTCCAAGGCCTCAAGAATAAGCAGAAGGGATAAGCATGGCACTCAATGACCAATCCACCCAGATTCGCCCAGGCGAAGAACTTGATGCCAGCCTGATCGACCCCTACCTCAAGGCCCATATTGCGGACTTGAGCGGCACACCGAAGATCAGCCAGTTCCCGGGGGGCGCTTCCAACCTGACCTACCTGCTGGAATACCCGAACCAGGAATTCGTCCTGCGCCGCCCGCCGTTTGGCCACAAGGCCAAGTCCGCCCATGACATGGGCCGCGAATTTCGCATTCTCAATCAACTCAAGGACGGCTTCCCGTACTGCCCCAAGGCCTACGTGCACTGCACCGATGAATCAGTGATCGGCGCCGAGTTCTATGTGATGGAGCGGGTCAACGGCATCATCCTGCGTTCGGACCTGCCGCCGGAACTGGGCCTGGACGCGGCGGCTACCGGCGCCCTGTGCAAAAGCTTTATCGACAAGTTCGTCGAGCTGCATCAGGTGGATTACACCGCCTGCGGCCTGGCGGACCTGGGCAAGCCCGAAGGTTACGTCCAGCGGCAGATTCGCGGCTGGAGCGACCGCTACGAAAAAGCCCTGACCCCCGACGCCCCCAGCTGGGAAACCGTGCGCGCCTGGCTCAACGACAAGATGCCGGCCGATCACCCAACGTCGAGCATCGTCCACAACGACTACCGCTTCGACAACGTGATCCTCGACCCGCACAACCCGATGCAGATCATCGGCGTGCTGGACTGGGAGCTGACCACCCTCGGCGATCCGCTGATGGATTTGGGCAACACCCTCGCCTACTGGATCGAGGCCGCAGACCCTGCGCCCGTGCAATTGATGCGCCGCCAGCCAAGCAACGCCCCCGGCATGCTCACCCGCCGCCAGTTCGTCGACTACTACGCCGAACGTTCGGGAATCCAGATCGACAATTACGACTTCTACTACACCTATGGCCTGTTCCGCCTGGCCGGCATCGTGCAGCAGATCTACTACCGCTTCTTCCATGGCCAGACCCAGGACAAACGCTTTGCGCAGTTCATTCACATGAACAAGCTGCTGGAGCAGATGAGCCTGAACGTCATCGGCAAATCCGTACTCTGATAGTCCGAGCTCTGACCCCACAAGGAACAACCATGTCCAAGACCCAATTGTTCGACCTCGACGGCAAGATCGCTTTCGTCTCCGGCGCCAGCCGCGGTATCGGTGAGGCCATCGCCAAGCTGCTGGCCCAGCAAGGCGCCCACGTCATTGTTTCCAGCCGCAAGCTCGAAGGCTGCCAGCACGTGGCCGACGCAATCATCGAAGCAGGCGGCAAGGCTACAGCCATTGCCTGCCATATTGGCGAGATGGAGCAGATCACCCAGGTCTTCGCCAACATTCGCGAGCAGTTCGGGCGCCTGGACATCCTGGTCAACAACGCGGCCACCAACCCGCAGTTCTGCAACGTGCTGGACACCGACCTGGGCGCGTTCCAGAAAACCGTCGACGTGAACATTCGCGGCTACTTTTTCATGTCGGTGGAAGCCGGCAAGCTGATGCGCGAGAACGGCGGCGGCAGCATCATCAATGTGGCGTCGATCAACGGTATTTCCCCAGGGCATTTCCAGGGCATCTACTCGGTGACCAAAGCCGCGGTGATCAACATGACCAAGGTCTTCGCCAAGGAGTGCGCGCAGTTCGGTATTCGCTGCAACGCCTTGTTGCCGGGGCTGACCGACACCAAGTTTGCCTCGGCATTGGTGCAAAACGATTCGATCCTGAAAGTGGCCCTGCAACAGATTCCGCTCAAGCGTGTCGCGGCGCCGAGCGAAATGGCCGGTGCAGTGTTGTACCTGGCCAGTGATGCGTCGAGCTACACCACCGGGGTATCGCTGAATGTGGATGGTGGTTTCCTGTCCTGACTCGGCGAGTGGCCCGCGCCTACAGCGGCGGCTTGCGGTAATCTTGCAGGTGTTGCCCGCCTCAGGATGAAACATGGAACTGCACGTTATTATCAAGGGCCGCAAGGACCTGGCCGAACAGCTTTACCAGCAACTGCGCACGGCCATTGAGTCGGGACAACTGGCGGCCGGCGCCCAACTGCCTCCCAGCCGTCTGCTGGCCGAGCAATTGGGCGTGTCGCGCAAGACCGTATCCGATACTTACGCCTTGCTCACCTACGAAGGCCTTCTGGTCGGCAAGGTCGGTCGAGGCACCTTTGTCAATGCCTGGGCGACTCGTTCCGAGCACGTGCAAGGCGCGGCCGACCTGGCCTGCGCCGCCAACCTGGCCAAATGGCAGGCACTGCCTTCGCCCATGCACCACCCGACCCGGGACGGTACCTTGCGCTGTGAATTCATCGGCGGCGCCACCACCCGCAGCCAGTTTCCCCAGGATGAATGGCGACGCTGCACCCAGGACGCCCTGCGCCGTATCGCCCACAACAGCGGTTTCTACAGCCAGCCCGAAGGTTTGCCCGCCTTGCGCAGCGCGATTGCCGGGCACATCGCCTTTTCCCGTGGGGTCAAATGCCGGGACGACGACATTGTGGTCACCAACGGCGCCCAACAGGCCCTGGACCTGATCGCCCGCGTGGTGCTGGAACCGGGGACCATCGTCGCCATGGAAAACCCCGGCTATACCCCGGCGCGACTACTGTTCGATGCCATGGGCGCGACCGTGGTGGGCGTGCCGGTGGACGAGCACGGCATCCAGGTCGAGTTGATTCCTGACGGCACACGGCTTATCTACGTGACGCCCTCCCACCAGTTCCCCCTCGGCATGCCCATGAGCATGCCGCGTCGTGAAGCGCTGCTGGCGCGGGCCTTCGAGCTGGGTGCAATCGTCATCGAAGACGACTACGACAGCGAGTTCCGCTACGAAGGCCGCCCCACCGACTCCCTGCAAAGCATGGACACCCGAGGCGTTGTGACCTATGTCGGCACCTTCTCGAAAACCCTGCTGCCCGAGCTGCGCCTGGGCTATGCGGTGCTGCCGCCAGCGATCCACGGCGCGGTGCTCAAGGCCAAGCAACTGACCGACCAGCACACCTCGACCCTGCCGCAATGGGCCCTGGCCAAGTTCATCAGCGAAGGCTACCTGCTCAAACACATTCGCCGCTGCCATACGGTGTATGCCGGGCGCCGGGAGCGCATTCTCAACCGCCTGGCCGGCGACCTGTCACCGTGGTTTGAAGCCGTGCCCACGGTGGCCGGCTTCCACCTAGCGGCGCTGTGCAAAGTGCCGGTGAACATTGCGCTGCTGATCGAATTGGCGCGAAAGGTGGAAGTGGGACTGTATCCATTGGATGTGTTTTTTCATGAAGCGCCGGTGCGCAGCGGTTTGATCCTGGGTTTCGGGGCCATTGAAACCCTGGACATCGACCCGTCCCTGGACAAGGTGCGCAATATTCTGCAGAAGATTGGCTAAGGGATTTTGTGCCGGATTGGCTATTGGTCAGGCACGCCATGGGGCTTAGTGTGACTCAGGCCCAGAACAACCTGAAAGGATCGTCATGAAAGCACTCCTCGGCACCGCCCTACTGCTCGTATCCCTGGGCGCCTTCGCCCACGAACCGGTGTACAACAAAGAGACAATCAACGTCCTGCAAGAGCATGCCTTGACCAACGTCCCCGGCAAAAAAACCATCATGCTCACCGTGGACTACAAACCTGGCGAAGCCACCGTACCCCATAGCCACACCGGCACCGCCGTGGCCTACGTGCTGGAAGGCGAAATCACCTCACGGGTCAACGATGAGAAGGCTATTACCTACACCGTTGGCCAGTCGTTCTACGAACCGGCAGGCTCCCGACACTTTGAGTCCAGCAATGCCAGCCAGACCAAGCCCGCCAAATTACTGGTGGTGATGGTGATGGATGACAAGGCCGAGGTGCTCACGCCCCTGGCGCATTAAGGGCGCTCGAACTGTCGGCGACGCTCTTCGATCTGCTGCCGGCAGAGGCACCCTTCCAGATGATCATTGACCATGCCCATCGCCTGCATGAAGGCATACATCGTGGTCGGCCCCACAAAGGTCCAACCGCGTTTCTTCAAGGCCTTGGACAAACGCAGGGACGCAGCCGATGTCGGATTGGCTGTCCAGTACGCCAGGTCGACCGTCTCCGGACGCTCATCGGCGCCGGGTTCGAATGACCATAACCAGCTCGCCAGTGACCTGGTTTCATCCACCAATTCACAGGCACGCCGGGCATTGTTGATGGTCGAGACGATTTTGGCGCGGTTGCGCACGATGCCCGGATCAGCCATCAGTCGCTCGATATCCTCTTCGGTGTACCGCGCCACCCTTTGATAATCAAAACCCTCGAACGCCCGCCGAAAGTGCTCGCGCTTGCGCAGGATCGTGATCCACGCCATGCCCGCCTGGAACCCTTCCAGGCAGATCTTCTCGTACAACGCACGATCATCGGCAACCGGCACCCCCCACTCGTGGTCATGGTAATGCGGGTATTCAGGAGCCGCCGTGCGCCATGTACAGCGGGTCAGCCCCGTTTCGTCCGTTGTCAGTCCCGGGTTGTCCATAGGTCACCTTGCTTGCCAGACGGCGGATGATAAGCGAAAAGATTTCCAGCTCGCCAACCGCTCAAGAACCACCCTTGCGAACCAACTGGTCATACCGGAGCTATCAATTTTCGATAATTTGCTTGCGATTTAAAAAAACCTCTGTGTAGACTGCGCCTAATCTGGACTTACCGGTAAGACCACAACAATTAAGCCCTGGACCCACCAGGGCACCGAATAGAGATCCTTCCCATGCTCAGATGGTGCTCGCGTTCGATTTTCCTGCAAGTCGTGATTGGCCTGATCCTTGGCATCGTCTGCGGCCTGGCCCTTCCCGAATTCTCCTCGCAACTCAAACCCCTGGGTGACGGCTTTATCAAGCTGATCAAAATGCTGATTGGCCTGATCGTGTTCTGCGTGGTGGTCAGCGGTATTTCCGGTGCCGGCGACTTGAAGAAAGTCGGGCGCATCGGCCTCAAATCGGTGATCTACTTTGAAGTGCTGACCACCATCGCCCTGGTGATCGGCCTGGTCCTGGCGTTCAGCACCGGGATCGGCAGCGGCGCCAATATCCATCTGGATCAGCTGTCTTCCGCCGGCCTCAATGAACTGGCCGACCGTGGCCAGCACATCAAGGGTACCAGCCAGTTCCTGATGGAGCTGATTCCCAACTCGGTGATTGGCGCCTTCGCCGACAACAACGTGCTGCAAGTGCTGTTGTTCTCCGTACTGTTCGGCAGCGCCTTGAACCTGGTGGGTGAAGCCGCTTCCGGCATCTCGCGGCTGATCAATGAACTGAGTCACGTGATATTCCGCATCATGGGTATGATCGTGCGCCTGGCGCCCATCGGCGTGTTCGGTGCCATCGCCTTTACCACCAGCACCTACGGCCTGGACTCCCTGCAACACCTGGGCAGCCTGGTGGGCCTGTTCTACCTGACCTGCACCGTGTTCGTCACGCTGATCCTCGGCCTGGTGATGCGCCTGTCAGGCCTGCGTATGCTGCCGTTTCTCAAGTACCTGCGTGAAGAGCTACTGATCGTCATGGGCACCGCCTCCTCCGATGCGGTGTTGCCACAGATCATGCGTAAACTGGAGCACTTGGGCATTGGCAGTTCCACGGTGGGCCTGGTGATTCCGACGGGTTACTCATTCAACCTCGACGGTTTCTCGATCTACCTGACCCTAGCCATCGTGTTTATCGCCAACGCCACCGGCACGCCGCTGTCGATGACCGACCTGATGACGATTTTGCTGGTGTCTCTGATCACCTCCAAGGGCGCCCACGGGATTCCTGGTTCGGCGCTGGTGATTCTGGCGGCCACCCTCACCGCGATCCCGGCGATTCCGGTGGTGGGCCTGGTGCTGGTATTGGCGGTGGACTGGTTCATGGGGATTGGCCGAGCGCTGACTAACCTAATCGGAAACTGCGTCGCCACCGTGGCCATTGCACGCTGGGAAAAAGACATTGATATCCAGCGTGCCAACAAGGTACTGGACGGGCAACAAGGGTATGCGTTCCAGGCGAAAAAGCCGGTACTGCCCGCCCACCAAGAGTTCTGACGGTCCCCAAAATACCTCCTGTGGCGAGCGGGCAAGCCCGCTCGCCACGATAAGCACCGTTCACCACAGAAGATTGACTGTACATAGTTAAAAGGAGCCATACGTGATCACCCCATCAACCGTCGTCAATTCAGTGGTAGAAAAACTGCGCGCCGCCCTGGCGCGGGGTCAGTGGCGGCGCGGAGAAATGCTGCCGGGCCAGCGCGAACTGGCCGAACAGCTGGGCATCAGCCGCCCAAGCCTGCGCGAAGCCGTCATCGTCCTAGAAACCCTCGGCCTGGTACGCTCCATGCCAGGCAAAGGTGTGGTGGTGCTGGAAGCCACCTTGAGCGAACCTCAGGCCCAGGACAACGCCGTGGCCGACGCCAGCCTCGAAGACATCCTGCAACTGCGCTACACCCTTGAGCCGTTTATCGTCGGTCTGGTGGCCCAAACCATCAGCAGCAAGGAAGTCGGGCAACTGCGCCTGACCCTGATGGACATGCGCGAAGCCCTGGACGCCAACGACAGCGAAGCCGGGATGAACGCCTACATCGCCTTCCACGAAGAACTGTTCGCCCTGACCTCTAACCCGATCTTCCAGAACGTGGTGCAGCAAACCAGTAACGCCCTCAAGCAAAGCGCTCAGGTACTGCGCAACTCCCCCGAGCACCTGGCGGAACGCTTGCAGGAAAACGACGCTGTGGTGCGCGCCATCCGTAACAAGAACAGCGCCCTGGCCAGCGCCGAAATGCGCCGGCATATCCTCCAGGAAGGCTTGCGCATGGGCATTCACTTGAATATCCCGGACGATCATCTGGGCAGTTGATATTTCGGAGACAGGCCATGACCGCTCACGCCGTACATACCCCTTTCCCGTTCACGCCCTTGCGCCTGATGGCCAAGCCTAAACTGTCGGTGGACGACATCTACCCCGCCTTGTTCGATGCCATTCTCGAACAGCGTATCGTCCCGGCCAGTCGTTTCACCGAAGAAAGCCTGGCGCAGGATTTTGGCGTCAGCCGCAGGGTCATTCGCCGGGTGCTGGCACGGCTGTCCCAGCAGCAAGTAATCATCCTGCGGCCCAACCATCGGGCCCAGGTGGCGGCGCCGAATGCCCAGGACACACGACAGATTCTCGAAGCGCGGCGGTTGACGGAAGCGACCGTGGTGCAGTTAGTCTGCGCTCGGGCCAAATCTGCCGAGGTACGACAGTTGCGGGAGCTGATTGCCAGGGCGCGCGAATGCCTCGATCGCAACCAGCGTGGGTCGGCGATTCGTCTCTCAGGGGAGTTTCATCTGCAACTGGCGGCCATTGCCGGGAATGCTCCGTTGGCGCAGTTTCTTAACAGCCTGGTGCCGTTGACTTCGTTGATTATTACGCAATATAAGGGCAGCTATTGTGCATGGCAGGAGCATGCAGGGATTGTGGCGGCGGTGGAGCGTGGCGATGAGGGCAATGCAGTCAGCCTTATGATCCAACACCTGGATCACCTCAAAGCCAAGTTACTACACTAGATCCGTCACTACACTTGGCATTTCACACTAGGCCCTCACTGCAAAAAGCCCCATATCGCAAGATACGGGGCTTTCTGTTTACCGCTCGATCAGCCTGTTACAGCACCGACTGACCGCTCAACGCCAGGTCCAACAACTCACGGTTGGCCACCGCGTACATGGCGTAGTCCGTGCCAACCGCAGCACGAATCTCCACCATCATCGCGCGCCAGCGCTCGACCATGCTCGCGTTCTGCTCAAGCCACAGGGCCACGCGGGCTTCCATGTCTTCTGGCGCATCGGCCATTTGCAGAACCTTGATGGTGATCGCCCGTTGCTGCCAGTCCACGTCGTCGCGGAAGGCTTCGCGGGCCTGGGCCTGCCAGTTGTTACCCACCGGCAGATCGCTGATCTGCTGCAGGTACCATGGCAAGTCCAGGGCGCTGCCGACGGCGAAGTAGGCCTTGGCCACATCTGCAGCGCTCTGGCCGGTGACGTCAGCGGCTTCGATGATCGGCAGCAAGGTGTACAGGTGCGTGGTGCCTGCAACCATGCGCGCCAACAACTCCGGCACACCGGCTTCGACGTACTTCTGATAGCGGTTCTGCCAGCCTTCGCGGGTCGGGCCTTCCAGCAGTTCGTCGAGCTTGAGGCCCAACGCCGCCAGGTGCGGACCGAAGTGCGCGACGTCACGAGCCGCATCCTGCTCGTTGCGACGGCTACGCAGGAACCAGCGTGTGGCACGACGGCCCAGGCGCATCAGCTCGTCCATCAGCGCCAGTTGCACTTCAGCGGAAACCTGGTGATCCAGGGCTTCAATCTGACGGAACCAGTGCGGGAGATGGAAGATGTCACGCACGATCACATAAGCGCCCGCCACGTTCGCCGGGCTCATGCCGGTGGACTCTTTGAGCCTTTGAACGAAGGTGATGCCCATGTGGTTGACCAGGTCGTTGGCGATCTGGGTGCTGACGATCTCGCGCTTGAGACGATGGCGACGCATGGCTTCGGAGAATTTGGCCACCAGGGTCGGCGGGAACGCGGTCTCCATGTCACGGGTCAGGTAGTCATCATCCGGCACCTGGGATTTGAGCAGTGCCTCCTTGAGGTCGATCTTGCTGTAGGAGATCAACACCGACAGCTCCGGACGGGTCAGGCCCTTACCGACGGCAGCGCGCTCGATGAGCTGGTCTTCCGAAGGCAGGTACTCAATGGCGCGGTCCAGCTTGCCCCGGCCTTCTAGGTCGCTCATCAGGCGCTTGTACTCGGCAATACGGTCGAAGGCTCGACGCGCCGCCAGGGATAGGGCCTGGGTCTGCTTGTAGTTGTTGCCCAACACCAGGCTGCCGACTTCGTCGGTCATGCTCGCCAGCAACTGGTTACGTTGCTTGTCGGTCATGTCGCCAGCCTGCACCACTTCGTTGAGCAGGATCTTGATGTTTACTTCGTGGTCGGAGCAATCCACGCCACCGGCGTTGTCGATGAAGTCGGTGTTGGAACCGCCGCCATTGAGGCCGAATTCCACACGACCCAGTTGGGTCATGCCCAGGTTACCGCCCTCGCCCACTACCTTGCAGCGCAACTCGTTGCCGTTGACGCGCAGGGCATCGTTGGCCTTGTCGCCGACGTCAGCGTGGCTTTCGGTGCTGGCCTTGACGTAAGTACCGATGCCGCCGTTCCACAACAGGTCCACCGGCGCCTTGAGCAAGGCGTTCAGCAGTTCGGTCGGGGTCAGCTTGTCGGCCTTGATGTCGAAGCGTTCTTTCATCTGCGCCGAGATAGCGATGCTTTTCGCGCTGCGCGAGAAGATACCGCCGCCTTCGGACATGATGCTGGTGTCGTAGTCGGTCCAGGCCGAGCGCGGCAGGTCGAACAGGCGCTGACGCTCAACGAAACTGTTAGCCGGGGTCGGGTTTGGATCGATAAATATGTGCAGGTGGTTGAAGGCCGCGACCAGTTGCAGCTTGTCAGACATCAACAGGCCGTTACCGAACACGTCGCCGGCCATATCGCCGACGCCGACCACGGTGATGCTGTCTTCCTGAACGTTGATGTCACGCTCGCGGAAGTGACGCTGCACACCGACCCACGCGCCCTTGGCGGTGATGCCCATTTTCTTGTGGTCGTAACCGGCCGAACCACCGGAAGCGAACGCATCGCCGAGCCAGAAGCCGTAGTCGATGGCAATGCCGTTGGCGATGTCGGAGAAGGTCGCGGTGCCTTTGTCGGCGGCCACTACCAGGTACGGGTCATCGTCGTCGTGGCGGACCACGTTCAACGGTGGCACCAGGGCGCCGTCTTTCAGGTTGTCGGTAATGTCCAACAGGCCGGAAATGAAGATGCGGTAGCAGGCAATGCCCTCAGCCGCGATCTCGTCCCGACCGCCGCCCAATGGCAGGCGACGGGGCAGGAAGCCGCCCTTGGCGCCCACCGGCACGATCACCGAGTTTTTCACTTGCTGGGCTTTTACCAGGCCCAGCACTTCGGTACGGAAGTCTTCTTCACGGTCCGACCAGCGCAGGCCACCGCGCGCAACGTTGCCAAAGCGCAGGTGCACGCCTTCGACACGAGGCGAGTAAACGAAGATTTCAAACTTCGGCACGGGCTTGGGCAGTTCAGGAATCGCATGCGGGTTGAACTTGAAACTGAAGTACGACTTGTTCTGACCGTTGGCGTCAGTCTGGTAGAAGTTGGTACGCAAAGTGGCCTTGATCAGGTCCAAGTAGCGACGCAGGATGCGGTCTTCGTTGAGCACCTGAACATCGTCCAGGGCCGCCAGAATCGCTTGTTCCAGACGTTGCTGCTTGTCTTCCAGGTCGTCGCTGGTGAGTTTGCGCGCCAGGTAGAAGCGGGTTTTGAACAACCGGGTCAGCTCGCGAGCGATATCGGTGTGGTTGTTCAGGGTGCTGGCGATGTAACCCAGGTCAAAGCCCAGGCGAATCTGCTTCAGGTAACGGGCATAGGCACGCAGCAGCGCGACATCGCGCCATGGCAGGCCGGCGGTCAGCACCAGGCGGTTGAACGCATCGTTCTCGGCATCGCCGTTGACGATGTGCACAAACGCGTCCTGCAGGGTGTCGTTCAGTTGCTGGATGTCGAGGTTCAGGCCTTCGGCGGCGGTGAACGCGAAATCATGAATCCAGAACTCGCGACCGTTGGCGTGGCGCAGGCGGTACGGGAATTCACCCAGCACGCGCAGGCCGAGGTTTTCCAGGATCGGCAGCACGTCGGACAACGCCAGCGGCGTGTCAGCGTGATAGAGCTTGCAGTGCAGCTCTTGCTGGCCCGTCACGTGGCCCAGCGGCTGATAGAAGCTCATCACCAGCGGCTTGGCTTCGGTCAGGTTAAGCAAATGCTGCATATCGACCACGGCCGAGTGCGCGGCAAAGCGTTCACGGTAGCCCGCGGGGAAGCCTTTGGGGAAGTCTGTCAGCACGTTTGTGCCGTGGGCTTCGCCAAAGCTTTCAACCACCAGGCTGGCGTAGTCGTCCTGCCAGCTGCGGCAGGCCTGCACCACTTCTTTTTCCAGCAGCAGCGGGTCGATGTCCAGGCGGTTTTTTGGATCAACCCGCAGAATCAGTTGTACACGGGCCAGAACGGACTCGGAGAAGAAGGTCCAGAACTCGCAGTCCGAGGCTTTCAGGCGATCCATCAGCACTTGCTGGATCTTCTGGCGCACTTCGGTGGAATAAATGTCACGCGGCACGTAGGCCAGGCAGTAGCAGAAGCGACCGTAGGGATCTTTGCGCAGGAACACGCGAATCTTGTTACGCTCCTGGATCTGCACAATCGACATCACAGTGCTGAACAGTTCGTCTACCGGGGTCTGGAACAGGTCATCGCGGGGCAGGACTTCGACCACTTGGGTCAGTTCCTTGCCCAAATGCGCCTTGGCCTGGAAGCCGGAACGACGTTCGATTTCCGCGACCTTGCGACGGATATACGGGATCACCCGCACGCTTTCGCCGTACACCGAAGAGGTGTAGAGGCCCATGAAGCGGCATTCCTTGATGACCTTGCCGTCGGCGTTGATCTGGCGGATCGACACGTAGTCCGGGTAGGCCGGGCGGTGCACGCGGCTTGGGTGTGCTGCCTTGGCGAACGACAGGACGGCCGGTTCACGCAGGTAATTGACAGCGTAGTCTTCGATGCGCAGGTCGTCGGCGGTGAGGCCGGAGCGCAGCAATTTGGTCAGACCGAGGAAGGAGTCGGCGTCATATTCGATATGACCGCCATCTGCCTCGTCACGTACCACAAACTCTTCATAGCCCAGGAAGGTGAAGTGGTTGCCCACCAGCCATTCGAGGAAGCTCTTGATCTCGGCTTTTTCTTCGCCTTCGATGGCGAAGGCGCTGGAGTCGATACCGGCCAGCAGTTCCTGGACCTTGTCCTTCATCGGTTCAAAATCGGCGACGGCGACGCGTACTTCGCCCAGCACCTGCTCAAGTTCCTTGCTCAGGATACTCAGCTCGGCAGCGTTGGCGCAGCGGTCGATTTCCAGGTACATCAACGATTCTTGCAGGACATCGTCGCCCTGTGTGCCCTTGGGCAGGACTTCCAACAACTCGCCCTTCTTGCCACGACGCACGCTGAGCACGGTGGTTTGCAGGGTGTGGATGCTGTAGCCACGGCGGTTCAGTTCGGTGCGCACCGAGTCCACCAGAAATGGCAGGTCGTGGTGCAGCACTTCGACCGCGGTGTGAGTCGATTGCCAGCCGTGACGTTCGTAATCGGGGTTGTAGACGCGCACTTGCGGTTGGGTGTGATCAAAGCGCTCAAGCAGGCGCCAGGCAGACAGGGTGCAACCGGCCAGGTCGGACATGCGACGCTGGGTCAGCTCATCCAGGGAAATAATGCCGAAAAATTGTTCAGCGAACAGCGCCACTTGTGGCAGTGCCTGTTCACTGATGTGCTGGGCCAGTGCCGCTTGCAGTTGGTGCTGGAAGTCGGCTTTGCTGGCTGCGGTGAAGAACGCCATCTGTGGTACTCCGCTTGGGCTTGTTATTAATGGAAGCGTCGCGTGTTATCCCCTTGCGGGGAGACCGTCAGCTCTGATCGGGGTCTACCATAACGAATTCAGAGTGACAGGTGGGTGAAGCTGGACAAGACAGTGAGGTCACATTCAACTGTCTATCCACGAACATAAAATGAGCCGCTTTCCAGACGACGGTACGACGGGCAGGTCGGAGTCCTGGCAGGCGCTCATCCGTTGCGCAGCTTAACGAGTGTAGGAAGACCGCTGCTTGCGATGCTGCGACATATTCGGTCATCGGCACGCAGCTGGCGGGTTGCGACTTGGGCAACCTGGCATTTTCAGACAAATCCTGACCCTCCGAGTACCGGAAATGACTGATACAGCCCGCCAGGTCATGCCACAACTACTGACACAGGATGCAGCACAAAATTCGCCGCAATGGCACAATTGCCCTGCTGCACCCTCCCCCAGACAGGATTTGACATGCAACTGACCACCGCCCACCTGATCGTCAACCCGTGCGATGACGAAGAAGACAACATGGCCATGCTCTGCTGCCACGGCGACAAGGGCGAGATGTTCATGCTGACCCGTTATCCGGATGAGGACGAGGTGGAGGTCACCTGGGATTACGAGCCGTCGACCCTGGATGGGCTGAAAATCACCCTGAGCGCCACGCGATTGCTGGTGGAGATTGCGGCGGCCGATGCGGATGCATTGGGCGGCAGTGATCATCTGGAGATCACCCACGGCACCGATGCCTCGGACTTGGCTGAAGTGGAAGAAACCTTGCAGAACATTCTCAAGGGTACCGGGACCTATATCCGAATCTAGCCGCCAAAACCGCTCAATGTGGCGAGGGAGCTTGCTCGCTCGCCACAAAGGTCTGTGCCAGCCTGCAAAAACCTCGGATATTTCCCACAATTCCCAAAAATACCCCCGCGCAGTTAGTCGCCGCACCCTCTGATGCATTAAAGTAAGGCCCCCAAGCCCCGGTGTTTTTCCAAGCACCCAGGCTCACCTTTCCAGGAACCGTCAACGATGGAACATCGTGAAGCGCTGCTCGCGCTGCGAACCTTTCTTTCTACGCAGATTCTCGGCCAGGAAAAACTCATCGAGCGCCTGCTCATTGCCCTGCTCGCCGACGGCCATATGCTGGTTGAGGGCGCACCGGGCCTGGCCAAGACCAAGGCAATCAAAGAGCTTGCCGAAGGGATCGAAGCGCAGTTCCATCGCATCCAGTTCACCCCCGACCTGCTGCCCGCCGACATCACCGGCACCGAGATCTATCGTCCGGAAACCGGCAGTTTCGTGTTCCAGCAAGGGCCGATCTTCCACAACCTGGTGCTGGCGGACGAAATCAACCGTGCCCCGGCCAAGGTTCAATCGGCGTTGCTCGAAGCCATGGCTGAGCGTCAGGTCAGTGTCGGGCGCAGTACTTATGAGCTGTCGCCGCTGTTTCTGGTAATGGCCACGCAAAACCCCATCGAGCAGGAAGGCACCTATCCCCTGCCCGAAGCCCAACTCGATCGCTTCCTGATGCACGTCAAGATCGGCTTCCCCGATGCCGCCGTCGAACGGCGCATCCTGCAGCAGGCCCGCGGCGAAGCCCTCAACGGTGAAACCAAGCCCGAGCGCCGGGTCAGCCAGCAAGCAATCTTCGCTGCGCGCAAGGAAATCCTTGGCCTGTACATGGCCGACGCCGTGGAGGAGTACCTGGTGCAACTGGTGATGGCCACCCGAACCCCGGCCAAGTTCGACCCGGAAATGGCCGAATGGATTGCCTATGGCGCCAGCCCCCGGGGCTCGATTGCCCTCGACCGTTGCGCTCGGGCCCACGCCTGGCTGGCCGGTCGCGACTTTGTCAGCCCCGAAGATATCCAGGCGGTGCTCTTCGACGTGCTGCGCCACCGGATCATTCTGTCGTTCGAGGCCGAAGCGGCCGGCATTGACCAGGACCGTGTGGTGCAACGCATTCTCGACGTCGTTGCCGTCGCTTGACCCCCATGAGCACTGGCGATGGTACCCGCGTCACCCTGAGCGAATTGATCGAGATGCGTCATCGCGTGCGGGAAGTGCAACTGTTTTCCACGCCGAGCCAGCGCAGCCCGTTGATCGGCTTACACCACTCGAAACTGCGGGGTCGCGGTGTCGACTTCGATCAGGTGCGGGTCTACCAGGCCGGGGACGATGTGCGCACCATTGACTGGCGCGTCACCGCCCGCACCCAGGAACCCCACACCAAGCTGTTCCACGAAGAGCGGGAGCGGCCGATCTTTATCATGGTGGAGCAAAGCTGCCGGTTGTTCTTCGGCTCGGGGCTGATGTTCAAGTCGGTGCTGGCGGCCCAGGCGGCGAGCCTGATCGGTTGGGCGGCACTGGGGCATAACGACCGTGTTGGCGGGCTGGTGTTCGGCGACAACGAGCATTACGAAATCAAGCCGCGGCGCAGCAAGCAAAGCCTGCTGCAACTGCTCAACCGTCTGGTGCGGGTCAACCAGAGCCTGAACACCGAAAGCCTGCCGGACCACGATGCCCTCGGCATGGCCTTGCGCCGTGGCAGGGAAGTTTTGCGCCCCGGTAGCCTGGTAATCGTAATCTGCGACGAACGCGCCCTCACCGAAGGCGCCGAGCAACAGCTTAGCCTGCTGTCACGGCACTGCGACCTGCTGCTGTTGCCGGTCTCTGACCCGCTGGACCATGCCCTGCCCGCCGCTGGGCTGCTGCGGTTTGCCGAACGCGGCGCACAGTTGGAAATCGACACCCTGAATTTCGACCTGCGCCAGGCCTACAAGGCCCAGGCCGAAGCACGTAGCGCGCGCTGGGAGTTGCTCGCGCAAAAGCTGCGGATATTGCTCATGCCTTTGAGCACCCAGAGCGAAATGATCGAGCAGTTGCGCGAATACCTTAACCCGCAACGTCCGGGCAAAAAGCAATGAACGGCCTTGAACAGCTGCAACCGCTGATCGCCCCGCCGCCCATCGGCTTCTGGCCGCCAGCGCCAGGCTGGTGGCTGTTGCTGCTGCTCATCCTGCTCGCCGCCTGGGGCCTGTGGACGCTGCGCCGCTTCCTGCCGACCAAGCGCCCGCTGGCCCGTGCCGAACAGCCCCTCGACCCGCTGCGCATCGCCGCCCTGGCGGAACTGGCGCTGATGCCCAAACCCTACGACGGCGCCCCGGCCGGTGCCTGGCTGCAGCAACTCAACGGCCTGCTCAAGCGCCTGTGTCGCAACGACTACCCCTATAGCCAGAGCCACACCCTCAACGGTCGCAAATGGCTGGCGTTCCTCGACAACCGTTGCCCGGCCGCCGGGCTTACACGCTGGATGGTACTGGTGGAAGGCGCCTACAAGCCAGAATGCAAACTCGACGACAAGGCCATCGCCGGCCTGACCCAGGCCGTCGACACCTGGATTCGCAAACATGTTTGAGTTCGCCTGGCCGTGGATCTTCACCCTGCTGCCATTGCCCTGGTTGCTGCGAATCATCCTGCCAACGGCCGACAGCGGCGAGCCCGCCCTGAAAGTCAGTTTCCTCGGCGACCTGGAAGGCCTAGCGCGCCGCCGTGCCCGAGTGAATCTGCCAGGCTGGCGCCAGCAAGCGCCGTTCGTGGTCCTGTGGCTGCTGCTGTTGACCGCCGCCGCACGCCCGGAATGGCTCGGCGAACCCTTGCCGATAGCCGCCAGCGGTCGCGACTTGCTCGTGGCGGTGGACGTGTCCGGTTCAATGGACTTCCCCGATATGCAGTGGCAGGACGAAGATGTCAGCCGCCTGAGCCTGGTCAAGCACCTGCTTGGCGACTTCCTTGAAGGCCGCGAAGGCGACCGCGTCGGCCTGATCCTGTTCGGCAGCCAGGCCTACCTGCAAGCGCCGCTGACCTTTGACCGACGTACCGTGCGCACCTGGCTGGATGAGGCCCGCATTGGTATAGCCGGGAAAAACACCGCCATCGGTGATGCTATTGGCCTGGCCCTCAAACGCCTGCGCCAGCGGCCGGCACAAAGCCGGGTGCTGATCCTGGTAACCGACGGCGCCAACAACGGTGGCCAAATCGACCCGCTGACTGCTGCCCGCCTGGCCGCCGAAGAAGGCGTGAAGATCTACCCCATCGGCATTGGCGCCGACCCCGAACAAACCGGCACCCTGGGCATGCTCGGCCTCAACCCGAGCCTGGACCTCGACGAGCCGGCCCTCAAGGCCATTGCCGAGGACACTGGTGGCCGCTACTTCCGGGCCCGCGACAGTGAGGAACTGCAAGCAATCAAGGAAACCCTCGACCAGCTTGAGCCAGTGACTCAGCAACCCACCCAGGCCCGCCCGGCCCAGGCGCTCTACAGCGGCCCACTGGCCCTGGCGCTGATCCTCAGCATGCTGCTGGTCATCCACGAACGCTGGCCGGACAACGCCCTGCAACGGCTTTTCAACCGACTTGTACAAAAAATATTCAGCAAGCGCCACTTTCTGCAACAGCACCCTGAATGGCGTCAGCGCCTCAAACGCTTGCGTTTGCGGAGGCGTCGATGATCACTTTGTGGCCGCACTGGTTCCATCCCTGGTGGCTGTTGCTGCTGCCGGTGCTCGGCTGGTTACTGTGGCAGTTATGGCATCGACAAAAGCGCGCCGGGCGCTGGCAGATGATTCTGCCGCCGGCCTTTCACGCGGCGTTGCTCAGTGGCGGCAATGGCCGAGAAAGTAAATCACCGTGGCTGTTGCTGGGCCTGGCCTGGCTGCTGGCGGTGCTGGCCTTGCTCGGCCCCAGTTGGCAGCGTGTGGAGCTGACCAGCCAAAAACCCGCGGACCCGCTGGTGGTACTGCTGGAGCTGACCCCGGAAATGCTCGCCACCGACAGCCCACCCAATCGCCTGGAACAGGCGCGGCGCAAGTTGTTCGACCTGCTTCAGGCCCGCAGCGACGCGCAGACCGCCATCGTCGTCTATGCCGGCAGCGCCCACACCCTGGTGCCGCTGTCGGATGACCTGGCCACCAGCCACAATCTGCTGGAAGCCCTGCGTCCCTCGATCATGCCCGAGGCCGGCCACCGCGCCGACCTGGCCGTGGAAAAAGCCTTGAGCCTGCTTAAGCACGGCGGACTGGGCCAGGGGCGCTTGCTGCTGATTGGCTCGTCGCTGTCCAAACAAGAACGCCAGGGCATTCGCCTGCTACTGCAAGGCAGTCAAGCACCGAGCCTGTCGGTCCTCGGCATCGGCAGCCGTGAAGGCACCCCGGTGACTCAAGAGAGCGGCGAGTTCCTCAAGGACGATCAGGGCGCAATCCTGATACCACGCCTCGACAGTCCGACCCTCAAGGCCTTCGCCAGCGAAATGGGCGGTCGCTACCGGCAAGCGCGCCTGGACGACAAGGACCTGCGCAACCTCGGCCTGCTCGACGGCCCGCAAGCCTTGCGCAACGACGGCCAGCTACTGCAACTGGACACCTGGGCCGACCAGGGTTACTGGCTACTCCTTCCGCTATTGCTGCTCGCCGCCTGCGCTGGCCGTCGTGGCTGGCTGTTCTTCCTGCCCTTGCTGTTGCTGGGCGCACCGCAGCCAAGCTACGCCTTCGACTTCCAGGACCTGTGGCTGCGCCCGGACCAACAGGGCCAGTACCTGCTCAAGAAAAAACGCCCCAGCGAGGCCGCCGAACACTTCGAAAACCCGCAATGGCAAGGCGTGGCGCTGTACGAAGCCGGTGACTATGCCGGCGCCGCCAAGCGTTTTGCCGAAGGCAGCGACGCCTATTCCCATTACAATCGCGGCAATGCCCTGGCCAGGAGCGGTGAGCTGGAAGCGGCCCTGGACGCCTATGAACAGGCTCTGGAAGCCCGACCGGACTTACAACCGGCGCTGAAGAACAAGGCCCTGATCGAAAAACTGCTACAGGAAGAACCAGAGCCCGAACCCGACAAGCCCTCCAAGAACGAGGATGACGAAACCACCCAACCCGGCCAGACTGCGCAACCGGGCACCAGTGGCCAGAGCGCATCCGGCGGCGAACAATCCACACCCGGCAGCGGCCAGGCCGGCAGCAGCGATACGCCGCCCGGCGATACGCCGCCTGCCGGCGGCAACGAAGTACCGGGCAGCGAACTGGGTGACGAACAAACCACCACCCCACCCTTGCACCCTACCGGCAACCCGCTTGACGGCGAGCACCGCCAGGCCCTGGAACAATGGCTGCGGCAGATCCCGGACAACCCCGGCGAGCTGCTGCGACGTAAATTCTGGTACGAACAGCAACAACATCAGGACAAGACTCGATGAGCCGCTGCACCGCCCTTCTCCTCTCACTCGCGCTGTGGGCCTGCCAGGCCCAGGCTTCGGACCTAGTCGCCAGTGTCGACCGCAGCCGCCTGAACTCCGGGGAGACGGTGGAGCTGACCGTGGAATCCAACGACGTCACCCTGTTCGGCAAGCCGGACCTGTCGCCCCTGGAGCTGCTGTTCGAAGTACGCGGCACCCGCCAGGTCAACCAGCTCACCACCTTGGGCACCGACAATCATGCGACCACCCGTTGGATCATCACCCTGTTACCCAAGGTCAACGGCACCGTAGTGATTCCATCGTTGCAGCTCGGTGAGGTCAAGACCCAGCCGATCACCCTGCAAGTCATCGAAACTGCCAGCCAGAACACCAAGACCCAACTGGCGCCGATCTTCATTGACGCCAGCCTCGACCAGAGCTCGGTGTACGTCCAGGCCCAGGCCCTGCTGACCTTGCGCATCTACCATTCGGTGTCGCTGTACGACGACAGCAACCTGACCCCGTTGCAGATTCCCGATGCCCGTACCGAGCAACTCGGAGAGTCGCGCACCTACGAAAAAGTCATCAATGGCATTCGCCATGGGGTGATCGAGATGCGCTATGCCATCTACCCGCAGCACAGTGGCGAGTTGCTGATTCCGGCGCAGATATTCAGTGCAACTCTGGTGGAGCCGCGCCCCACCCAGGACGCCAGGCCCCAGGGGCCGAAACCCGGCAAGCTGATGCATGTCAGCTCATCCGAAATCCCCCTGAAGGTCAAGGCCAAGCCCGCCCTGTACCCGGCCGATGCACCGTGGTTGCCGGCCAGCAGTTTGAGCCTGAGCGAAAGCTGGAACCCGGAACCGGACCACGCCCAGGTCGCTGATTCCCTGACCCGCAGCCTGACCCTCAAGGCCGAAGGCCTGTCCAGCTCGCAACTGCCACCGCTGCCAGTCACCGAGATCAACGGTTTGCGCCGCTACCCGGACCAGCCAGTGCTGAGCAACCAGAACAGCGAGCGTGGCGTGATCGGCAGCCGTGAAGACCGTGAAGCCCTGGTGCCCAACCGGGTCGGCTCCCTGGAGCTGCCGGCAGTGGAAGTGGTGTGGTGGAACACCCACGAAGACCACCTGGAACGCACCAGCCTGCCGGCTCGCACCGTACAGGTGGCGAACAACCCGAGCCTGGTGGTGGACACCCCGGCCACCCCGACGGTGATCACCGCACCGGACAATGAGTCACTGTGGATCTGGCAACTGAGCAGCCTGATCCTGGCCTGCACCACTCTGCTGGGCTTCGGCCTGTGGTGGCGTGCCCGCTGGCAGCCGGCGATCCTGCGCGCCGCACAAACTGGACCGAGCCCGCGCACCCTGCTGGACGATCTCAAGCGTACCAGCCAGGCCAACGATCCTCAGGCTACTCGTCAGGCTTTGGATGCCTGGGCCCGGCAACAGCCGGAAACCCTGGCGGACATGGCGGCGCGGTTTGTACCGTTGTCTGATGCTTTGGATGGCTTGAACGGCGCCCTCTACAGCGAGACTGGCCAGTATTGGCAGGGTGAGGAATTGTGGCGGGCGGTGAAGGCAATTCCGATGGCCGAGCGGGCGCAGGACCCGGTGACGGACAACACCAGCTTGCCGCCGTTGTATCCCAAGTAGTGCCTGGCTTTAGAACCAGATGCCGCCTGGGACGCTCCGCGCAAGGCTTGAGTACTGCGCATGGGTGCAAGCGTGCAGGCATTTACGGGTAAACTCCCCTCCTTTTCATCTTCTTCACGGAGTTCGCCTTGCGTCTGTTCCACACCTCCGACTGGCACCTTGGCCAAAACCTCCACGGCCAGGAACGCGACTTCGAACACGCCTGTTTCTTCGACTGGCTGCTGGGCCAACTGGGCCAGCACCGCCCCGACGTGCTGCTGATCGCCGGCGATATCTTTGATACGGTTAACCCGCCGCTCAAGGCCCAGGAGCGTCTGTATGACTTCATCATCAGCGCCCACGAACAAAACCCCGCGCTGACCATCGTGATGATCGCCGGCAACCATGATTCCGGCTCGCGCATCGAGCTGCCCGCGCCGTTGATGCGCCGCCTGCGCACCCATGCGCTGGGCCAGGTGCTGTGGCTGGATGATGGGCAGCTGGATGTGGAGCGGCTGCTGATTCCCTTACCTGCAGCAGACGGCACGATTGCCGGATGGTGCCTGGCCCTGCCCTTCCTGCGTCCGGCGCAAGTCACCGGCGCTCACTTGGGTGACGATTACCTGCGCGGCATTGGC
The DNA here is from genome assembly GCF_040310325.1 of Pseudomonas sp. HY7a-MNA-CIBAN-0227. NCBI lineage: Bacteria > Pseudomonadati > Pseudomonadota > Gammaproteobacteria > Pseudomonadales > Pseudomonadaceae > Pseudomonas > Pseudomonas sp. HY7a-MNA-CIBAN-0227. Next base: position 63,389 of record NZ_JBEOPT010000007.1, read on the forward strand.
CAGGTCCATGAATGGCTGATCGCCGCAGCCAACGCCAAGCGCCAGCCGGGCCAGGCGCTGGTCGCCATCAGCCATGCGCACATGGCCGGTGGCTCGGTCTCGGAAGACTCCGAGCGCAGCCTGATCATCGGCAATGCCGAAGCACTGCCGGCCAGTCTGTTCGATGCCAGTGTCAGCTATGTCGCCCTCGGTCATTTGCACAAGCCCCAGCGGGTCAATGGCGAGGAGCGCATTCGTTATTGCGGCTCGCCGATTCCGCTGTCGTTTTCCGAAATCGGCTATCAGCACCAGATTCTCGATGTGCAACTGGACGGCGAGACGCTGGTCAGCGTCGAATCCCGCCTGATTCCCCGGGCAGTCAACCTGCAACGCCTGGAAGCCGCGCCCTTGGCCGACATCCTCAAGCAACTGGCGGACTTGCCCGACATCGATCTGCTGGCCGAAACCCAACGCCAGCCCTGGCTGGAAGTGCGCGTGCGCCTCGACGAGCCCCAGCCCGACCTGCGCCAGCAAGTGGAAAACGCCCTGCAAGGCAAGGCCGTGCGCCTGGTGCGTATCGCCGCCGAATACGCAGGCTCAGGTAATTGCGAAGACAGTCATGAGGATCGCCTGATCGAACTGGACCAGCTCACGCCCCAGGAGTTGTTCAGCCGCGCCTGGCTGGAAAGCTACGGCAATGAAGTAGACGAACAGACCTTGAAGGATTTCGCCGTGCTGCTCCAGGAAGTGCAACAGGCGGGTGAACAACCATGAAGATCCTCGCCATTCGCCTGAAAAACCTTGCCTCCCTGGCCGGCCCCTTTGAAATCGACTTCACCGCCGAGCCCCTGGCCAGTGCCGGGTTGTTCGCCATTACCGGGCCTACAGGCGCCGGTAAAAGCACCTTACTCGACGCCTTGTGCCTGGCGCTGTTTGGCGCGGTGCCAAGACTGGGAGATACCGGACAGGCGAAAATGCCCGATGCCGATTCGGATATTTCCATCGGTGATCCGCGCACGCTGATTCGTCGCGGTACTGGTGGCGGCTATGCCGAAGTGGATTTTGTCGGCGTCAGCGGTCGGCGCTACCGCGCGCGCTGGGAAGCCAACCGCGCCCGTGACAAGGCCAGCGGAAAACTGCAAAACAGCCGGCAAAGCCTGATCGACCTGGACAGCGAGCAACTGCTGGCCAGTCAGAAAACCGAATACAAAACCCAGCTGGAACTGGCCCTGGGCTTGAACTTCGAGCAATTCACCCGCGCCGTGCTGCTGGCGCAAAGTGAGTTCAGCGCCTTCCTCAAGGCCAATGACAACGAACGCAGCGAGCTGTTGGAAAAGCTCACCGACACCGCGCTTTACACCCAACTGGGCCGGCGCGCCTTCGACAAGGCCAAGGACGCCAAGGACGCCCACAAGCTGCTGCTCGACCAAGCTACCGGTGTCACGCCGCTGCCTGCCGAAGCTCGCGTCGAACTGGATCAATGCTTCAACGAAGCCCAGCAGCAACTCAAGACCCAACAGGCTCAGCTCAAGCAGCTTGAGCTGCAACACACCTGGCTCAAGGAATTGCGCGAATGGCAGGAACGCCAACAACACGCCGTTGAGCAACTGCAACAGGCCGAACAGGACTGGCTGGGGCAAAACCAGCAACGCCTGGACTTGAGCCGCCTGGAACAACTCGCGCCGCAGCGTCACCACTTCGCCCGGCAAACTGAGCTGACCACCCAACTCAACCCACTGGCGCTACAGATTGCGCAGCACCTTGAACAACAGAGCACTCTGCACTCCCGCCAGGATCAGTTGCAACAGCAGCAAGCCGCTGCGCAAGCGGCGTTGACCCAAGCGCTGAAACAGCAAAGCGACGCCGTGCCACTGCTGCGCCAGGCCTTCGACGAACAGAGCACCCTCGCCCGACTGACCAACGACTTAAGCCAAAGCGAGGCGCACAAGCAGCATACCGAAGCCGCCTTCACCCAGGGCCAGGCCACGGTAAACAGCCTGCTCGACCAACAAAAAAAGGTCGTCACACGCCTGCAACAGCTCGCGGCACAGTTGGAGCGCAGCGCCACCCTCGCCTCCCTGGGCAACGCCTGGACTGCCTACCGCGACAGCCTGCAAAAGCTCATGCTGACCGGCAATCGCCTCAACAAAGGCCAGGCCGAACTGCCGCAACTGGAACAACGCGCAACCACGCTCGCCGACAAACTGGCAGAACAACGCAACACCCTGGACCTGCTGTACCACGAAGCCGGCGCCGAGCCCCATGCCGTGGCCGAGCAGATTCAGTTGCTGGGCAGCCTGTTGCAGGACAACCGCAAGCAACAGCGGGCCTTCGAGGATTTGGCGCGGCTGTGGGACAGCCATCAAAGACTGGAAAAGCGTGCAGACGACCTGAATGCTAACCAATTGGCAGCCAAGCAACAGCGCGAAGAATTCAACCGGGTAGGCATCCAGGCCAAGGCTGATCTTGCCGTCGCGGAGCAAACTCTTACCGTCATCCTGCAGCTGTTGGAGCGCCAGCGCTTGGCTCGGGATGTCAACGTTCAGACATTGCGTGAACAATTGGAGTCTGATCAACCCTGCCCGGTCTGTGGCAGCATCGATCATCCCTATCACTCATCTGACGTCTTGCTCAGCAGTCTTGAACGCCACGACGAAGATGAAGTGAGCAACGCCCGTCAATCGGTTGATGTGCTCAAAGAAAAAGTAGACGCGTTGCGCACAGAGCTGGGAGAACTGATCGCCCGGCAAAAGGAGCTTTTACGCCAGCAACAGGATGTCGCGACAGAACAGCAAGCCCTGGCCCCCAGCATCGAAGCCCATCCGCTCTCGGCGGCACTGCTCAATCAGGACGCCGCCAAACGCGATGCCTGGCTGAGCCAGCAGTTAAGCCAACTCAGCCAAAGCATCACCCAGGACGAACAGCGCCAGGGCGCCCTGCTCAACCTGCAACAAAACGCCGGGCGTATGCAGCAACAACTGCAAGCCGCCCAGGACGCCAGCCAGCAGGCCCGCCAACAGCTAGTGGACCAGCAACGGGAACTGGCCAATGACCGCGAACGCCTGGACGAAGAACTCAGTGCCTTCGCCAGCCTACTCCCGGCCGAGACCCTCGAAGGCCTGCGCAGCGAGCCTGCGGCCACGTTCATGCAGCTTGATCAGCAGATCAGCCAACGCCTGGAACAACTGGACCACCAGCGCGAAGAACTCGCCGAACAGCAACAGCGTCAACAGACCCTGGAAAAGGAACAGGTCCAACAGACGCACCGTCAGCAACAGTTGGACGTGGCTCAACAACAATTGGTCGACCTCAGCGCCCAGCAGCAAATCGCCCAGGAAAAACTCACTCAACTGCTGGGCGAACATACCCGCGCCGAGCACTGGCAACAGCATCTGGACCAGGCTGTCGAACACGCGCGGCGCAGCGACAGCCAAGCCAATCAGCAACTGCAAGACACCGCCAGCCAACTGATCCAATTGGCCGCCGATCTCAAGGCCCAGCGGGAGCGCCAACAGGCGTTGGAGGCCGAGCAGCAGGCACTGAGCGCAAGAGTCGCCGACTGGCGCGCCCTGCACCCGGAACTGAATGACGACGGTTTGGCGCAGTTATTGAAGGTGGATGATCAACAGTTCACGCAACTGCGCCAGCAGCTGCAACAGAGCGAAAAAGCCGTCGAACAAGCCAAGGTGTTGCTGCAAGAACGCGAACAACGACTCAAGGATCACCAGGCCCTGCATAACGACAACCTTGATGTAGCCCAGCTCGACAGCGCCCTGAACGAACTCAACAGCCAGCTCTCCACGGGCGAAAAGCACTGCGCCGAACTACGCGCCCAGCAAGCCGAAGACCAGCGCCGCCAGGACGCCAACCAAGCCCTGGCGCTTACGACAGCCAAAGCCTATGACGAATGGCAGCGCTGGGCTCGGCTTGAGACGCTGATCGGTTCAGCCACCGGCGACAAGTTCCGCAAGATCGCCCAGGCCTACAACCTCGACCTGCTGGTACACCACGCCAACGTGCAACTGCGCCAACTGGTGCGCCGCTACCGCCTCAAGCGCGGTGGCAGCATGCTCGGCCTGTTGGTGCTGGACACGGAAATGGGCGACGAAACCCGCTCGGTGCATTCACTGTCCGGGGGCGAGACGTTCCTGGTGTCGTTGGCCCTGGCGTTAGGGCTGGCGTCGATGGCATCCAGCACCTTGAAGATCGAATCGCTGTTTATCGACGAGGGCTTCGGCAGCCTTGATCCCGAGTCGCTGCAATTGGCGATGGATGCCCTGGATGGCTTGCAGGCTCAGGGGCGCAAGGTGGCGGTAATTTCCCATGTGCAGGAAATGCATGAGCGAATTCCGGTGCAAATCCAGGTCAAGCGTCAGGGCAATGGCTTGAGCACCCTGGAGGTCAAGTGATCGGGGCTGCGCTGTATTCGTTTCGCCGCTGCCCCTATGCCATGCGCGCGCGGATGGCATTGCGTTACTCGGGGCTGGCGGTGCGGATTGTCGAGGTCAGCCTCAAGGCCAAACCAGCCGAGATGCTGGCGCTGTCGCCCAAGGGCACGGTTCCGGTGTTGTGCATCGACGGCCGAGTGATTGATGAAAGCCTGGCGATCATGGGGTGGGCCCTCGCGCAGAATGACCCTGATGATTGGTTGCTCAAGGACGATCCGGTGGCACGGGCGCTTATGGCTGAGCTGATTGAAGAGAATGACCAGGGGTTCAAGGTTCACTTGAATCGCTACAAATACTCCGAGCGCTACCCGGATCAGCCAATGGAGCACTACCGGGCCGAAGGTGAAGTGTTTTTGTTGAAGCTGGAGGCCTTGCTGGCCGGGCGGGAATACTTGCTGGCCGGGCACTTGAGCCTGGCGGATGTGGCACTGGCGCCGTTTGTGCGGCAGTTCGCGCATGTGGATCGGGAGTGGTTTGCCCAGGCGCCCTATCCGCGGTTGCAAGCTTGGTTACAGCGGTTCCTTGAGTCACCGTTGTTCATCGCCGTAATGGCAAAACCCCTGTAGGAGCGCAATGCTGTTCACTTAAGAAAATCTTGAGGTGAGCAAGAAACCTGTGGCGAGGGGGTTTACCCCCGTTGGGTCGCGAAGCGGCCCCAAAATGGGACTGCTGCGCAGTCCAACGGGGGCGAGCCCCCTCGCCACAAATGCGGATGTACCTGAAGCGCTGTAGGAGCGAGCTTGCTCGCGAAGGTCGTCAACGATAACGCGTGCAGTCTGAATCAACGCGGCGTCCTTGAGTTCTTCGCGAGCAAGAACTAGGCGTCCCCCTCGCTCCTACAGGAGTCAGGAAAAGCGCTCAGTTCTGGATTTTGTGGTCCAGCGCTGCGTAGAAGTTGGCGCTTTGTTGCAGGTATTTTTGGGTGTAGGTATTGGTACTGGATTTTTTGCCGCTGATTTCAACACTGGCGCTGGCAGGCAGGGCCACGCTAGCGGAGATAGCAGAAGCGGCAATGATCGAGAATAGATTGAAGTTCATGTCGGTAACCCTTGTGTTCGGTTGGCTTGGTGGCCTGTGAAGGCCTTGAAGCAAACTTACGCCCGGGGGCTTACGCGCAGAAACTCTTTGAAACAGTAGCTGTTATCACTGACATTAATAGAAGGAGGCAGGCCCCGCATGGCGGGGCCTGTGGCTTATTGTCGCACCAGAAACTTGATGTCGCTGGGGGCGTCGATCGGCAATTTCTGCACGGTTTTACCCAATAGGCCGGTCTTGGCATCACGCTCGACCACCACGATTTCATTACTTTTCTGGTTGGCGATCAGCAAGAACTTGCCGCTGGGGTCCAGGGCGAACTCCCGGGGATGATCGCCTTCCACCGAGCGTCGCTGGATTTCCTTCAACTGCGCAGTGGCCAGGTCGATGGCAAATACCAGCATCTGGTTGGCGGTGCCACGGTTGCTCACGTAAAGGAACTTGCCGTCGCTTGAAGTGTGCAACGCTGCACCGGCCTTGTCCGAGACCGGTTGCCCGGCAGCGAAGTCGACCAATTGCTTCTGGGTCAGCTTGCCATCCTTGTAGTCGAACACGGCCACTTGCGCGCTCATCTCGGTGGTCAGCCAGGCGTGCTTGCCGTCTGCGGAGAACAGCAGGTGACGCGGGCCGCTGCCCGGTGGCAGTTGCACAAACGCAGGGTCGGCCGGGGTCAGTGGCAGTTCATGGTTGGCCTTGGGATCGTAGTGGTAGGCAAAAATCTTGTCCGCACCCAGGTCCTGAACAAACACGTACTTGCCATCCGGCGAGGACACCACCGAATGCACATGGTTGGACGCCTGGCGCTCAGGATTGACCCGGCTGGCCGGGTGCGCGCTCAGTTGAACAGGTGGCGACAGCTTGCCGTCTGCGTCCACCGGCAGGATGGCGAGGCTGCCACCCGGATCTTCCAGTACCGAATAGTTGGCGACAAACAGAAAACGGCCATCCGCAGCAAGGCTGGAATGGGTCGGCTCGTTGCCCAGGCTCTGCACCTGATTAATCAGGGTCAACGAATGGTTTTTCGGATCAATGCTGTAGCTACTGACACGACCGACCAGATCTTTCTGGCCGGGGCCGTTTTCATTGACCACAAACAGGCGCTTCTGGTCCTTGGACAAGGTCAGCCAGGACGGGTTGGCCGCCTTGGCGGCCAGCACCGGTTTGCCGTTGAGCTGGCCGGTGCGGCTGTCGAACTGCAGGCGGTAGATCCCTTCGCTGGTGCCTGCGGTGTAGGTGCCCACCAGCAACTCAAAGGTGTCGACCGGCGCGGCCTGCACCGACATCGCGCCGACACTGCCGGCCATCAGCAAGGGCCAGAATTTACGCATCATCATCCGCTTCATCCTCGTCGTTATTATTGCCAGTGAAGGCGCTCAGGCAGACCAGGCGGTGCTCACCTGTATCACCCGTGATGGTCCAGCTTTGCAAGGTCTGATCAAAGGTCGCGGCGTTGATCTGCTCCAGGCTGAAATTCCAGCGTTTGTTAACCCGACCGTCCATGCACTCGATCAGCAAGTGCTGGTCATCCAATGTGAAATCAAAGGCGTGCAGGCCGTCGATTTCCAGCATGTCGCTGGTGGAAAGGGTTTTCAGCAAGGTGGCAGTGTCGGCAGTCATAACCATCAATCATCAAGAGGAAAGACCTCATGATAGGTCAAATTGTTGCATCGACCTAAGATGGCGCAATGCAAAACGCCGTGGCACAGGCCACGGCGTTTTGGGTGACGGCAATGTATCAGTGGGCAAACAACGAATTGCCCTTCTGCCCCGCCAGCTTCTCCGGCTTGATCAGGAACCGCGCCAGCGCCGGCAACAGCCACAGCGCGCCGAACATGTTCCACAGCAGCATGAAGGTCAGCATCAGGCCCATGTCAGCCTGGAACTTGATGGCCGAGAAAATCCAGGTTGCCACGCCAATCGCCAGGCACAGGCCGGTAAACAGCACGGCTTTACCGGTGGACTTGAGGGTCTGGTAATAGGCTTCCTGCAATGGCAACCCGGCCCGCAGGAAACTTTCCAGGCGGCTGTAGATGTAGATGCCGTAGTCCACGCCAATCCCCACGCCCAGGGCCACCACCGGCAGGGTCGCAACCTTGACGCCGATACCCATGAACGCCATCAGCGCGTTGCCCAGCACCGAGGTCAATACCAGCGGCAGCACGATGCACAGGGTCGCCGCCCAGGAGCGGAAGGTGATCATGCACATGGTTGCCACGCACAGGTAGACCAGGATCAGGATGGTCAGCTCGGATTCCTTGATCACCTCGTTGGTGGCCGCCTCGATCCCGGCGTTACCGGCGGCGAGGATGAATTCCAGGCCGTCCTTGTTGTTCTCCTTGGCGAAGTCCTGCACCGCATGCACCGCGCGGTCGAGGGTTTCGGCCTTGTGGTCGTTGAGGAACACCAGCACGGGCGCAAGCGAGCACGTGTTGTTGTACAGGCCGTCGGCGCGGGCAATGGAATTGTTCAGCACGTCGGGGTTACGCGACAGGGTTTCCCATTTCAGGTTGCCCTCGTTCATGCCCTTGATCATCTGCTTGGATACGGTCACCAGGGAGATCGCCGACTGCACGCCCTCGGTGTTCTGCATCTTCCACATCAACTGGTCGATGGGCGCCATGGCTTCATAGCGCGAACAGCCCTCAGCCTTGGTCTTGACCATTACCACCAGCACATCGGAGCTGGTGGAATAGTTGCTGATGATGAAGTTGTTGTCCTTGTTGTAGCGCGAATCCGGACGCAGCTCCGGTGCGCCCTGGTCGAGGTCGCCGATTTTCAGGTTCTGGCTGTACCAGAGGCCGCCACCAAAAGCGATCAGTGCCAGGAAGATCGACACTGGGGCCACTTTGGGGCTGGCGAATTTCGACAGCAGGCGCCAGAAACTATGCTCGCGGACCGCATCCTTCTTGCTGCGCTCGATGGCGCGCTTGCTGATGCCAACGTAGGAAATCGCTACCGGCAGCAGGATCAAGTTGGTGAACACGATTACCGCCACACCGACGGACGCGCCAATGGCCAGTTCGCGAATCACCCCGATATCAATGATCAGCAAGGTGATAAAGCCCACCGCATCGGCGAGGATCGCGATCATCCCCGGCAGGAACAACTGGCGGAACGTACGGCGGGCGGCGGTCAGGGCGTTGTCGGCATCGCTCGATTGCAGGGCGATACCGTTGATCTTCTGCACACCGTGGGAAATGCCGATGGCGAAAATCAGGAACGGCACCAGCATCGAGTAGGGATCAAGCCCGAAACCCAGGGCATGCATCAGCCCCAGTTGCCAGACCACCGCCACCAACGTGGTGATCAATACCGCGATGGTGCTGCGGATACACCAGGTGAACCAGTACAACAGCACCAGGGTGATGACGAAGGCGATGCCGAAGAACAGCACCACCATGATCAGGCCATCGATCAGGTCGCCGACTTTCTTGGCGAAGCCGACGATATGGATTTGGACGTTGGGGTTCTGTTCCTGGAACTTGGTGCGGATCTTGTCTTCAAGCTCGTGGGAAAACTTCTGGTAGTCCAGGGCCAGCAGCTTGCCCTGATCAGCCGGGTCCGGGTAGGACTCCATCAACGGTATATCCACGATGCTCGACTTAAAATCGTTGGACACCAGGCGCCCGACTTGGCCGGACTTGAGCACGTTATTGCGCAACTGGTCGAGGCTTTGGGGGGAGCCGTTGTAGCTTTGCGGGATCACTTCGCCGCCGGCAAAACCCTCTTCGGTCACTTCGGTCCAGCGTACGCTGGGGCTCCACAGGGACTTGAGGCCGGAGCGGTCGACGCCGGAGATGTAGAACACCTCGTCGTTGATCTGACGCAGGGTCTCCATGTACTCCTTGGAGAAGATGTCGCCGTCCTTGGCCTCCACCGAGATCCGTACCGTGTTGCCCAGGTTCGCCAGGTCGTTACGGTGCTCCATCATCTTCTCGATGAAGGGGTGTTTGAGGGGGATCATTTTTTCGAAGCTGGTGGACGGCCGGATTAGCGTCGCCTGCCAGAACAGGAAGATGCTGACCAGCAGGCAGATGACGATCACTGCCGGGCGGTTGTTGAAAATCAGGCGTTCCAGAAACGTCGCCTTGTCGTTGTGATGACTGCTCATGTAGATCCCCGCCTTCTTATTATTTTGCCTGGGCTTGCTGGGTCAGCTCAGCGCCGGTTGCCGTGGCCGCGCGAACGCCGCCCTGCCCCACCAGAATCAAGTTGCCATTGCCCGCCGCCGTAACCGCCGATAACGAAATGCGGTCCGGGCGATTGAATACGCTGAAGGTCAGGCCATCGTCGTGGCTCACCACTACGCTGCCACCGTTGCCGACCACCACCAATGAGCCATCGTCCAGCAGGGTCGCGCCTGACAAGCCGAACTCCAGGGCGCCACGGGCGGCCTGCAACTCCACCGGCTCCCAGGTGCTGCCAAAATCCGTGGACCGAAACAGATTGCCGCGCAAGCCGTAGGCCAGCAGGGTTTGCGGCTGCGCGGTGCCGATCACACCAAACAGCGAGCCCTCATAGGGGCCTTCAAGTTTTTCCCAGGTTTGCCCGTCGTCGCTGGAGCGGAACATGCTGCCCTGCTCGCCGACGATAAACAGGCCGGCGTCTTTGACGAACGCGATGGCGTTGAGGTGGTACTGGTCTTCGTTGTCCAGGCGGTCACTGACGTCGTGCCAACCCTTGCCGCCATCGGTGGTCTCGATCAGCGCGCCATAGGCGCCCACGGCAAAACCGTGATTGGCGTCGTTGAACCAGACATCCAGCAACGGTGCTTCACGGGTCAGGTCTTCAAATTGTTGGGTCCAGGTCGCACCGGCGTCGGTCGTGGCGAGGATCTTGGCGTCATGACCGACTGCCCAGCCGTGCTGGTCATCGGCAAAAAATACCGCGGTGAGCAATTGGCGGGTCGGCACCTTGGCCTGGGTCCAGGTGGCACCCTTGTCGTCGGAATAGAGAATGTGCCCGCGATCACCCACCGCCACCAGGCGCTTGCCTGCGTGGACGACGTCAATCATCAGGCCTTTGGCGGCCTTGGCCGATTCAATGGCAAACACCGCCGGGGCGGCGGTGTCGGTTGCAGCCTGGGCGACGGTCGACAACGCGACTACCCCCAGCAGCGAGAGCGCTGTGGCCAGCAACGCGACCTTTCGCGACGCTCGCGGGCGGCAAAAAACCTCACCCATGACAGGCTCACTCATAGACCTTTCTCCCATTTATTATTGTTAGGTCGTATCGCCTTCCGGGGCTTCCTGGGCCAGGACATCGTCCTGAAACCTGCAATCTAGAGCCACTTGAGGAAGCAGGGGTCATCCTAGCGGGCTTTCGAATCGTCTGACAATCGGCGCTACGTTATGTTTTGTTAACTAAAGGCCTTTTGCCTGCGAGCTGAATATAGCTGCATTCGCAGCAATGATGCGCCCCCCTTGCCACAGAGGATATTTTTGCAGCAGAAAATGAATTTTTATTCCATGTATTGATATTTAGGAATATTTATTCCATTAATAACCTCCCTGAAAACAATAATCCAAAAGGACCACGGCTATGCGCGAGCTCGGAATCGGCCTGATCGGCACAGGCTTTATGGGCCGTGCCCACGCATTAGCGTTCAACAACGCTCGCGCGGTATTTGACTTGCCGGTCACCCTCAGGCTTGCAGCCCTGGCCGATGCCGACACCGACCGCGCCCAGCGTTGCGCCACGGCTTGGGGATTTGCCCAGGCACACGGCGACTGGCAGCAGTTGATCAATGATCCAAAAGTGGACGTGGTCGCCATCACCACCCCCAATCACCTGCACTACCCCATGGCCATGGCCGCCTTGGCGGCGGGCAAGACTGTGTATTGCGAAAAGCCCCTGGCGGTCAGCCTGGAACAAGCCGATGCCATGCGCCGTGCCGCCAACCAGGCCGCCGTGGTGACGCGGGTGGGCTACAACTATCAGCACAACCCGATGATCGCCCTGGCGCGGCAGATGATCGACAACGGCGAGTTGGGGGAGATCATCAGCTTCCAGGGCGAATTTTGCGAAGACTTCATGGCCGACCCGGCGTCGCCCTGGTCATGGCGCTGCGAAGTGGAACATGCCGGTGGCGCCCTGGCGGACCTGGGCAGTCATTTGCTGGCGATGGCGCGGTACTTGGTGGGCGAGGTGCAAAGCGTCTGTGCCGACACCCATACCGTGCATGCTCGACGTCCAGCCAGTGCCGGTAGCGCAGACCTGCGCCAGATTGCGGTAGACGATCAGGTCCACGCCCTGCTGCGCTTTGCCAATGGCGCTCGTGGGACGATCAGCAGCAGCTGGCTCAAGCACGGCTACAAGAACCACTTGAGTTTCGAGATCAGCGGCACCCGAGGAACATTGGTGTTTGATCAAGAACGGTTGAATGAACTGCAGCTGTTTCGTATCGGTCAAGAAGGTTTCCAGCGTTTATTGGCCGGCCCTTCCCTGCCCGGCTATGCGGCGTTCAGCCCGGCGGCGGGGCATCAGCTGGGGTACAACGAGCTCAAGACGCTGGAAGTGCATGAGTTGATTATGGCGCTGGCAGGCCAAGGCGCTGCCGGCACTGACTTTGAAGCAGCGTGGCAAGTGGAGCGGCTGGCGACGGCGATTCGGTTGGCGGCGCGGGAAGAACGCTGGGTCAGGATTGATGAAGTTTGATTGATCGTTCCCTCTGCATGGGAACGATCAACGGGGTCGTTGCCGTGTTGTGTTTAGCGCAGCGCCCTGCGCAACACCTTCCCCACCGTGGTCTTGGGTAACTCCTCGGTGCGAAACTCCACATACCGTGGCACCTTGTACCCCGTCAGGTATTCCCGGCAATGGGTGAGGAGTTGTTCCTGGGTCAGGGTCGGGTCCTTGCGCACCACGATGATTTTCACTCGCTCGCCCGTCACGGCGTCTTCAACCCCAATCGCCGCCACTTCGCCTACGCCTGGGTGCAAGGCCACGACGTCCTCGATTTCATTGGGGTACACATTGAAGCCCGAGACCAGGATCATGTCCTTCTTGCGGTCCACCAGGCGAATGTAGCCCTGTTCATTCATCACCCCGATATCACCGGTGGACAACCAACCCTCGGCATCCAGCACCTCGGCGGTTTCCTTGGGGCGTTGCCAGTAGCCCTTCATCACCTGCGGGCCGCGTACTTGCAACTCGCCCTGCTCGCCGATGTCGGCCAGTTCGCCGTCTTCACGCAGAAAACGCACCCAGGTCGAGGGCAGTGGCACGCCGATGCTGCCGGTAAATTCCATCTCGCGCATCCGTGAGATGTCGATGGGGCTGATGCTCACCACTGGCGAGCATTCCGTCAGGCCGTAGCCTTCGATGATCGCCAGCCCGGTGACTTCCTTCCAGCGCTTGGCAACCGCCGTGTGGGTCGCCATGCCGCCAGCGATCACCATGCGCAAGTCGGAGAAGTCCCGGGCGCAAAACTCCTTGTTCTCCAGCAAACCATTGAACAGCGTGTTGACCCCGGCGATGCCGTTGAAGCGTTCCTTGCGCAGGATCATCTGCACCCGTTTCACGTCCCGTGGGTTGGCAATCAAGATGTTGCGCCCGCCCAGGCACATGAACATCAGGCAGTTCACTGTCAGGGAAAAGATGTGGTACAGCGGCAACAGGGTGACATTGGTTTCCTGCTGGTCCTAGTCCAGTTGATCGCCTACCCACGCCTTGGCCTGTAATAGGTTGGCGATGATGTTGCGGTGGCTGAGCATCACGCCCTTGGCGTCCCCGGTGGTACCCTGCGTTTTGAAGACGGCAGCTATTTTCGCTTCCCGGCGATGCGTTGGAGCGTCGCCAACTTTCGCCAATTGATGCCCACCGTTAACGTCTCCCGGGGTCTCGGTGCCCCCCTGACGCTGGCGGAACAACTCGATCCGCAGATCGACGCCTTGGCTGTTCTGCCTCTGGGCGCCAGCCGCACGCTGACCTGGCGGCAGACACTCGACGCCACCTACACCGACGGCATTGTGGTCCTGCATCGCGGGGCCATCGTCTATGAACGCTACTTCGGGGTACTCAGGGCTGAAGGGCAACATGCGGCCATGTCGGTCACCAAATCGGTGATCGGCACCCTGGGCGCCATGTTGGTGGCAGATGGCAGTCTCAGTGCCGAGAAAAAGATCGTCGACTATATTCCCGAGTTGGCCCATTCGGCCTTTGGCAGCGCCACCCTGCGCCAGGTGCTGGACTTGACCACCGACCTGGACTACAGCGAAGACTATGCCGACCCCAACGCCCAAGTCTGGGCCCATGCGCAGGCCGGCAACCCGTTGCCAAAACCCAAGGACTATACCGGGCCGCGCAGCTATTACGAGTCCCTGCAGACGGTTCAATTGGGCGGCAAACATAGTCGTGCCTTCGGCTACAAGACAGTCAATACCGACGTGCTCGGCTGGGTGATCGCCCGAACCACCGGGCGCAATGTCGCGCAACTGCTCAGCGAACGTATCTGGAGTCGCCTCGGCGCTGAACAGGACGCCTACTTCACCGTCGACTCCATCGGCACCCCCTTCGCTGGCGGCGGTCTGAACACCGGGCTGCGAGACCTCGCACGGTTTGGCGAAATGCTACGTAACGGCGGGCGTTTCAATGGCCAACAGATCGTCCCTGAAGACGTGGTCACGGATATCCAGCGAGGCGGCGACAAACAGGCGTTTGCCCAGGCAGGTTATGAGCAGTTGAAAGGCTGGAGTTATCGCTCCATGTGGTGGGTGAGCCACAACCCGAATGGCGCCTTCATGGCACGGGGCGTCCATGGCCAGAGCATTTATATCGATCCCAAGGCCGAGATGGTCATTGTCCGCTACGCCTCCCACCCCATCGCCGGCAATGCCGCCAACGATGGCGTGACCTTGCCTGCCTTTGAAGGGATGGCGCGCTTCTTGATGGCGCAGCCCCGATATTGAGAGCATATAATGGCTTTTTGGAGCCAAATCCCACCCGATCAGGTCATGAGCTTCACAGCCCCATAAACCAACAGGCCTCCGTCTAAATGAATCGAGTCGGCGACCAACCATAGATTTTCGGGAGGTGGCATGCCAGCCTCCCCTGCGCCCTCAAGGAGATGTATTAATCATGCAAGGCAGGCTTTCAAATCGTGCACGACCGCTGTGTCTCACTGCGGTGCTATGGTTGTGTGGGGTGGCGTTACTGTTTTTGATCAAGGCCGTTATCGAGTCGGTAGACGGGCCCATCGGCGAAACCTGGATTGACTTGACTCTGGTGCTGACTGCCTACCTGTTTTTCTTTTTACTCGCTCCCCTGCAAAACTGGATTTCGCACCGGTCACGCAAACGCGAAAGACGCAAAAGCCGCTCACATCAAACCTCGGAATAAGGTTTAACAACCTGTTAATCCTGGAGTAGATCCTTGTCCCAACCTGGCGAAAACCACCAGCGTGCCCTGGATATTTTTTTGGACGCGCGACCCGAACTACGCACCGAACTGGACACCTTGAATCCGCTGGCCGCCCAGGCCAAGAAGGAAACAATGGCGCAGTACCGCGCCGAGCGCTTGCATGAGGCATTTGAAGCAGAGGCAGAACGCCAGGGCCTGTTTTCCTGGGAACTGACGCTGCAACTGGTCGCACACTCACCCCAGGAATTCGAGGCCCAGCGTCTGGAAGTCCACAGGGAAGTCGCCCAGATGGCAGGCCTGAGCTGGGATGAATACTGCCAACTCCACGGGTTTGCTGGTTGACAGGCTCAGCTGGCATGGCTGTTAAACCAGCGACGAATCCGGGAGAAATCGCGGCGCATGACCTCTCGCAACTCGGCAACGGTCATGGTTCTTTGGTGTGGGTCAACCGCCAACGCCGCACGCAATGCCGGCCAACAGTACCGGGGGAGTTGGCCTGGGTACAGGCAATCGCTCGCTGGAGCACTGAGTCAACACGCCTTGAAAAGGCCGCAACCCCTGCGCCAGCTCATAGAGTAAGCACGCCACCGCGTAGAGGTCGGCACTCGCACTCCGGCGCGGCATAGGCCGGCGTCCAGGCATTGAAACGACTGCGACTCAAGCCAGGCAAACCTGCCGACACCTGCGCGGCGGCCTGGCCGAGGCCAAAGTCAAACAGTCGCAGCCCCTCCTCCCCGACCATGACATTGCCCGGTTTCACATCGCCATGTAACACGCCTTGCTGGTGGGTCAAGGCTGGCATTTACGGTCACACGCCGCCGGGCAACCGGGGACCGCTTCCAATTGCCCGACGTCACGCACAAAACCACTCATCTCTTTGACTCGGCGACTGCGTAGCCAGGTAATCCATTGGGTTAGATCACTGTGAAGTTCGATAGATAAGTAATGCATCGCATAGTCGTCTAGGGACAGGCTGAAGTGCATTTAGTTAGAACTGTTGAACATTGTTTGCTCCCTGTTCGGTAGTCATCCGTTACGCCAATGCATCAAGCGTTGCAGCCAAGACGGAGTGACGGTGAAAGCGTCACGCAATTGTTTGGCAGTGATCGTTCGACCCGCCACGTCGAAAGCCAACGCTGTACGCAAGGCTGGCCAGCAATGTTTTGGCAAGTTCTCAGGTGCTAGCAGCTCGCGCTCCAGATGCTCGTCGCGGTCCTGGATCGAGGGCAAGCGGCGGAACGGGGGGTTGCCTCCCGCCAGCTCGTAGATCACACAAGCCACGCTGTAGATGTCGGCGCTGGCGGACAGTGGCTGGCCTTCCAGTAACTCCGGAGCGGCGTAGCCGGGAGTCCAACCGTTGAAACGTTCGCGGCTCAGGTGCGGCAGACCGGGCAGGATGCCTTCCTCCGCTTGGCCAAGGCCGAAGTCAAACAGGCGCACGCCTTCTTCGCTGAGCATAACGTTGCTGGGTTTCATATCACCATGCAGCACGCCGCGTGCATGGGCGTAGGCCAGTGCATCGAGCAACGGCAGCGTGATGTCGCGCAACTCTTCCCATGGCAGACCCTGGGGCCGCCCGCAGAGTAAGTTGTCCAGGGTCAACCCACGCATGAGCTCCATGGTAATAAAGGCGCGCAGGCAATGGGTGTCCACTTCAAAGGTGTGAAAACGCAGAACGTTGTCGTGACGCAGCCGTCGGGTCAGGGCGAACTCGTTGTACAGCAACGCGCTGGCGTCCGGCGACTCGGCAAATTCTTCGCTGAGAACTTTCAGCGCGACGTAAGGGTCGGGATCGCCGAACTGTTCGCTCAGCAAGTCCCGTGCACGGTAAACCGCGCCCATACCACCGGCACCGAGCAGTCTCTCGATGCGGTAGCGGCCTGCCAGTACGTCAGGCATTTCACCGATGCTGGCCTTGGCGGGCATCAGCGCAACCTCTGCCTTGTGCGACTTGGCGAACGCAAAGTAGGTCAGGTTGCGGTCCTGTTCTTCGCTCACCAGCAGGTCGTCAATCGGGCGCATAAGTTCAGTCATTGGCGGATGACCACAGCTGTCAGGTTGTCCCGGGCCGAGCCACGCAGTGCACCGTCAAACAAACGCTTCAGTGCAACCTGCGGCGCGGTCAGGCTCAAGGCGTTGCCGAGTGCATCGCTACTGAGCCCTTGATACAAACCATCGCTGCAGAGCAAAAATGCATCGCCGGGATAGACCTCAAGCTCCAGCACATCCAGGGTCAATTGCTCGGCTGCCCCGACCGCGCGGGTCAAGGCATATGCGGCAGGATGGGCCTTGGCCTGCTCGACGCTCATTTGTTGTGCGTCGATCAGTTGTTGTTGCAGTGAATGATCTTTGGACAGCTGATACAAACGCTGGCCACGCCACAGATAGCAGCGGCTATCGCCGGCCCAGATGCAGGCCGCGCGATTGCCTTCCACCAGCAACGCCACCACAGTGCTGCCCATGATGCTGTCGTGGCGCCCGGTGGTGACGGTCAACTCCTGACCCAAACGACGGTTGAGCCAGTGCAGGCACTGGCGGATGCCTTTGAGTCGTTCGTCGAAATCATCCTGTACCGGCAATTCCGCCAGGCTGGCGACGATCAACTGGCTGGCGATATCGCCCCCCTGATGACCGCCCATACCGTCTGCGACCACCCACAGCCCCTGCTGTGGAGCGTCCAGGAAAGCATCTTCGTTGCGCGCCCGAACCTTGCCGGCATGGGTGCGCGCAGCGCTACGCCAGGGACTGGCCACCAGTATCAAAGCTGCACCGGCATGCGGAAGTTGCGCAGCACGCCCATATCGAACGGGTTTGGCGTGCGCTGGCTGGTCAGTAAGTAGTTGGCGCGTAGGCCTCCTACGTCAGCCTTGAGCACCAGCACGTCACGGCCGGTCAGGTATTCGGTCTGCATCAAATCAAACAGACGGAACAACGACCAAGGGCCGGTGTTCTTCTCGATACCCAGCGGGCGGCCGACAATTTTGTCGAGCACCAGGCTGGTACGACCGTCTTCAGCGTCGGCCGGCCACTTGAACGACACAGGCACGATCGGTCCATGGCGGTACTCAATGGTCTTGTCACCAAACTTGAACTCGGAACGGCTGACAGTCGAGTCGAGGGTGTAAGGCTCCAGTTTGAACTGCACCTGAGGCTCGGTCGGGTTGTCGGCGAAGAAGCTCTGGCGGATCACGAGCGCGGCGGCCATCTGATCAAGGTAGACCTTGGAAATCGGCAGACTGTGACCATCGACGCTGCGCATGCGGTAGTTACCCGGATCACCGCTGACAAACGGACGCAGGTAGCTGTCGAAGAAGCGGTCGGCAATCCCCTGGGCCTTGAAGAACTCGCGAAAGTCGCTGATTGCCACGTCACTGGCGCTGTGGGCGCTGAACGGATAGCGCTTGCTGATCGCCTTGCCGTAGAAGCTGTACAGCTCACTCTGATAGCGCTGATTCAGATATCGATAGGAATCGCTGAGTACCAGACGCCAGGTATCTTCAGCCAATACGTTGAACCACACACTCACCGGGCGCGGCAGACGGCCCGACGCATTGCGCAGGTTGCTCAGCGCATCACGCTGACCACCCATGCGGGTCTTGGCCATTTCGAACGCGGCTTGCTCCGGAGAACTGGCACGGGCCAGGCTAGCCATCTGCATTTGCAGGTCGTTGAGGGCGGTAAGGGCCGGGGTCAGGTCAGCGGTTGGGCCGTTGTTGTCATCCAGCAAGCTGTGCAGCGACTCAAAGCGACTTTGCAGGGATTTCTTCGCGGTGTCCGGCAATTTTTTCACCAGGGCGTCAGCCGCCTTGCCGGCCGCAGTGACCGCTAATTTTCCGAGTTTACCGCCCTTGTCTGCCAGTTTTCCTGCCGCATCGGCGGCTTCATCTGCCGTGTCAGCGACCACTGGGAAACGGGTGTTTTCACGTACTTGCACCAGCAGTTGCAGAATCGGCGAATTGGCAGATGTCAGGCCCGCCAATTGCTCGGCGCCGTCACTAAAATCGTTGATGGCCGGCAGCGCGATCCGGCCCACCGCTTCACCCCAGTAGTTGGCGTAGTCGCGAAAATACAGCTGCTCGAGTTCGACCATCAGGCGACGTAAATCCATACCGCTGATACCCGAGCCTTCACCCAGTACCCAGTTGTCACTTAGGATATCGGTGACCAGCATCGAGCCCTGCACCGAAAAATACTGCTGATAGCCTTGTTGAGTGTAGAACCCCGGGATCACGTAATCGGTGCCAACAAACAGCGCTCCCTGTGGACCGAGGTGTTGGCTCAAACGGTATTCCGGCAGGTTACGGGCCTGCTCGCGCAGCATCCGATACACCACGTTGGCCAGGGACTCACTGCGCAAAACCTGACGTGCCTGAACCACCAACTGATCATTAAGTGAATAGATAAACGGCTGTTTCAGCAAGCGTTCGAAGTGGCTGTTCAAGCCGTTTTGCACCGCGGTGTTGCCGGTGTATCGCTGGGACCATTCGGCAGCGACCCAGTCCTTGAGCCAAGGCGCGTCGCGGCGATCCTTCATATTCAGCATCAGGTACGCACGCAAGCTATTGAGCAGGCGTTCGCGGTCCTTCATGTTGGCGCGAATCTGCCCTTCTAGCAGGGTCGCCACCCGTGGCAATAGCTGTCCTTCAAGCTCACGTTCATAGGCAGTCTTAACCACCGGATTAACGTCTTCACCTTGATACAGACCGCCACGCTCGTGGTAACCCACGTCACCTTTTTTTGGGAACACCTGAGTAGCCGCGTAACGGGTGTCGAGGGTCTTGAGCACCGCCATGGTGTCATCACGGGTGGTGAGGGGCGAGTTCTGTTGGTTCCAGGTTTGTGCCAGGTTACGCAGGTTTTCCAGGCGCTCGTAGTTCGCGGAGAAACCGCCCGCCCAGAGCATACCAAATAGCGCCAGTGCGGCCAGTGCGCCCACGTACAGCGCACGCTGGCCCCAATGGATGCGGCTGCGTTCGCGTTTGTCCAGGCCTGCAAGATCGGCCTCGGGGAAAATTACCCGGCTGAGTAAATGGTGGATGAAGCGCGAACGGCCACTGCGCAGCGTCGGCAGCACGCCGACGTTCATGCCCAGGTTGGCACCGATGCTGGCGGTGGTTGCGTCCATTTCCTCAGTCAGATGTGGGGCGCTGGTCAGGTAAAAACCGCGCAACTGGCTGACACGCTGGTAGCGGTTGCCGGTGAACGCCATATCGACGAACAGGCACAGACGCTCGCCGATTTGCCCCAGTTGATGCGGGAAGTCGAGGATGCGGCCACGGCGCTGGGTGTCACGCTCCTGGTGTATGCGCGTGATCACCTGGCTGTTGAGGCGATGCAGCAACGCTCCGAACTCAGTGCGCAGCACGGTCACATCAGTGCCGCTCTGATCCTTGCGGAAACTGGTACCGAGCACCTGATCGCTTTCTTCACGAGTCAATTGGTCGAAGAACTCATCGAAACCGAGCAGGCGATCCGCCTTACTTAATACAAGGTAAATCGGCACATCAACGTGCAATTTCTGATGCACGTCTTGCAGGCGCGCACGCACCTGGCGGGCCAGGGCGTCAAGGTCCTGTTCACTGCCGTTCAGCAGGGTTTCCACCGGAATGGTCACCAGTACACCGTTCAGCGGACGATTGCGGCGACGCTTGCGCAGCAGATCGAGCAACGTGCTCCAGGCACTGCCATCGACTTCGGCATCCGGCTGGGTCAAGTAACGGCCAGCAGTGTCGATCAGCACGCCGTGATCGGCGAAGTACCAGTCGCAGTGTCGGGTGCCGAGGGTGTCGCGGGTCAGTTTTCGGTCGATCTTGTTGATCGGAAACTCAAGCCCCGAGAAGTCCAGTAAGCTGGTTTTGCCACTGCCCTGCGGGCCAATCAGCAGGTACCACGGCAAATCACTGCGCCAGCGCTCGCTACGGCCGCGATACAGGCTCGACGTCTTCAGGGTTTTCAACGCGTCTTTGAAGCGCGTCTTCAACTCTTTCTGCTCTTCGTCGATCTGCTCTTCGCGGCGGATACGATCCTGGCCGTCTTCGCTTTCCTCGCCCGCTTTTTTGCGCACGCCAGCGCGCCAACTGACAAAGACCATGGTCAGGCCCCAGATCAGGAACAGCACACTGATGGTCAGCAAGCGGGAGGTCGAACCTTCCCAGAACTTGTAGTCATCAACCGCCAGCAGCGGCCCGGCGAACCACACCAACAGCGCAACAAACAGCACCAGCAGCAGCGTCCAAACCCAGGTCTTGCGCAAGAATGCGCCAACTTTCTTGAAAAACTTTTTCATCACACGTCCCTGTTTACGGCTGCGACTGCGGCAGGGCCGCGGCCGGATCAAACGGCTGATAAGGTTGCAGAACGGTGTCGCGCTGCTCGCCCAGTACCCAGGCGAAGCCCGAATACATCATCACCAGACAGACGAAGGTAAACAGCACCACCATCCACACCGGCACGATGCGCACCAAGCTACGGCGCTGATCGTTCAGGCCTTCCCAATGCGGTGACAACTCGCGTGGCGTATCGCCGCGCAACTGGCGGATCTGGCGATACAAGGCGTCGCGGATGCCTTCGAGTTCGAGCATCCCGCGAGCTTGTACGCGGTATTTGCCTTCGAAACCCAAAGATAGGCACAGGTACATCAACTCCAGCATCGGCAGGTGCTTGACCGGGCTTTTCGACAAGCGATCGAGTAACTGGAAAAACTTCTCACCGCCGAAGGTTTCGTTGTGGAAGCTGCTGAGCAGGCTCATCTGCGACCACTCGCTTTCGTTGCCCCACGGCGTGGTGACAACAGCTTCGTCAGCCACGGTGCAGAGCACGTAACGGGCGGCCATCACCTGGCTGCTTTCGGCACCATTGTGCAGGGCACTGACTTCAAACAGTTTCAGCCCGGTGGTCAGTCGCTCGTTGAGCACGTGCATGTTTTCATGGGTTGCGCTGTGCTTGAGGCGCACTACTTCCGACAACAACTCAGAGGCAGCAGCCACCAGCGAGTTCAGACTGATATTGAACGCTTCGGCCGGGCGCAAGCGCGCAGCGTATATCATGCGTTCTTCGAGCTGCTCGAAGCGTGGCGGCGCAGCGAAGTCCGTCAGCGGACTCGACGCCGGACCGTGGCCCTGACGGTCGAGCAGGACGGTTTTATCGTCCTGGCTGTATTCCGTATCCTTGATCATGTCGGTCAGTTCCTGATGGCCCAAAATTTCAGTTCAAGCTCGGCGAATTCGCCGGACACGTGGAACGCGAAACCGCCGGAGCGTTCGAGTTGCGCCAAGTCTTCGGAGCTGAGTTCGAGAATGAAATAAGTTTTGTTGGAGTGGAACGCAATCTGCCGAGGGGCCACAGGCAACGGTTTGACCTTGATGCCTGGTAGATGCAGGTTGACCAGTTGACGGATACGCTCCACCGGGCCGACCTTGAGGTGCGCCGGCAAGCGATGGCGCAATTCTTCGGAGTCGCAGTTGGCACTCGCCGCCAGCACAAACGAGGCAGAACCTAGCAGGTTATGGTCGTGCAACGGCGAGACGATGATCCCGTATTGACGCGCTTGCAGCTCCAGCTCAATGGCGTGCTGTTCCAGCACCATCGACAATACCTGACGGATCGCGTCCATCAATTTACGGAAGCTTGCTCCCTGATCGCTGTGCTGATAACGGCTGTCCAAACGAGGCCGCTTACTTTCACTGGAGAAGGTCGCCAGATCGCCGAGCATGGTCAGCAGCGTTCGGTACAGCTCTTCCGGATGAACCTGTTCCAGGCTGAGGTAGTGACGCAGGAGTAGTTCGGTACGGTTGATCAGTTGAAGCATCATAAAGTCGCCGACTTCCGCGCCACCCACCTTGCCATTGGAACGGATCCGGTCAGCAATGGCGTCGCCGCGGTTGCCGAGCATGCTAATCACTTCCTTGAGGCAAGACAGCAGGTAGCTGGAGGCATGCGCCTGGATGTAGGTTGGTACGAATTCCGGGGCGAGGCTGATCACGCCGTCCGGCGTGGTATCGAGTACTTCGCAGATTTTCAGCTTCACGTACGCCTGATCGCTCTGCTGCTCGCCGAGCAATAGCTTGAAGTCCGGGCGGGCGCAACTGACCTGGCTGGCGGAGTCGTCGCCAGCGTTGGAGTCGGCTACTTCCGCTTCGTACGCGGTATAGCGCGCCAGCACGTCGGACTGCTCCGGCCGACGGGCTTCGACATGGTTGCCGGTGACCAACGGCAGAGCCAGATAGATTGGCGTGTTGCCGGTGTTCGGCGGCACGTCTAGGGCCAGCGGTTCAGTATTACCACCCAGTTCAAACAGGCTACCGTCCGGCAGAATCCCCGATGCCTGGCTGATCACCAGTTTGCCCATGTTAAGGAACTGCAAGTCGATGTCCAGGTTGAGGAAGCCCCAGATGTAGCTGCCCAGTAATTGGGTGCGGGTCTTCATCTGGTGGTCGTAGTAGCGATCGTTGTGCTGGAAGTGCTGCGGACGCAGCAACATGCCTTCCTGCCAAATGACTTTATGGGAGTTCATGGTCAGTCAGCCGCCTTGACTAGCAATTCATGGGTGTTGCGAATTCCGCTCTGGTCGAGGATCAGGTCGGCGTCGGTGACTTCCACCGGGGCGACTTGTAGGGTGTAGCGCCATTTGGTATCCGGCAGGTCGCGGTAGGCCGCGAGGACACCGACGTAGCGGCTACCCTCCTCGACGCTAAGCTTGAGTTCGACGGTTTCGCCCGGACGCAGCTCCAGCTCCTCGGTCGACACCATGTCCGGAACCAGGGACTCCTTGGCACGCTCGTACAGGCTGAAAAAGTCTGCGTTCTCGAACGCCGCCGGGTGCTTGAGTTCGAACAGGCGAACGACAATCGGCGACGGACGACCGTTGAGGTCCGGGTTCAACTGATCGCTGGCCGTCAGCTTCAGGTTGAGTTTGGTGACGTGGGAATATGGCGATAGCGTCGAGCAACCGGCCATCAGTGCCAAGGTGGTCAGCGCAGTCAGCACCTTAAAAAAATCAGTCGAGCGGCCAGACATGCGCATCATCCTTGGTGGTCGGTGTGGAGGGTGGAAATCAGGCGGATCTGTTCTTCGTAGGCCTGAGCAAAGTCGCGGGCCAGCAGGCGCTCGCTCCAATCATCATCCTGGCGCAAAGCCTGGTGATAGCGCCCATAAGCTCTCCAGCGACTGCCAGAGGTGACCAGCAACGGCTTGTTGTCACGCTCGAAACGCAGGGTCAGTTGCTGTGGTGAGAAATGCTCCAGGGTGCTGCGAACCGCTGCACGACTGGCGGTCAGCAACGCGACCTGATGCGCCTGCAAATCACGGAACGTACGAGAGATCGCCTGCTCGGCCGGCAACTGGCCCAACTTGTTCGGCTGCAACAGAATGCCCAGCGCTTCACCGGCATCAACGGCGAATTTCAGAGGGTTTTTCTGCGTGCCTTGCACGGTGGTCTGAG
Organism: Pseudomonas sp. HY7a-MNA-CIBAN-0227; assembly: GCF_040310325.1. Taxonomy (NCBI): domain Bacteria; kingdom Pseudomonadati; phylum Pseudomonadota; class Gammaproteobacteria; order Pseudomonadales; family Pseudomonadaceae; genus Pseudomonas; species Pseudomonas sp. HY7a-MNA-CIBAN-0227. Next base: position 87,650 of record NZ_JBEOPT010000007.1, read on the forward strand.
CCAGGCGTAGTTCATTCTTCAACTCGCTGCGGGTGCGCAGGCTCTGCTGCAAACCGCCGACGCTTTGCTTGAGCAGGCGTGCGGCGTTGAGCGCGAGCGCTTCCTTGGCGTTGTGGTCGAGGCCTTTGAAGTCCACGCCCAGGGCAGCACCAAAGTGATCCCAGAAGCTTTCACTCTGACGCTCGACGGCTTTCGGCGCCGGGGCGGGCGCAGGTTCGGCCGGGGCATTGATCAGCTCCGGCACCATCAGGCTTTCCATGTCGATGCGCGCATAGTCGGCGCGCTGACGGGTGTCTTCCGGCGCCGTGCTTGGCGAGATCAGCTCGTCGATTTCCGAATACACACGTTCCTGCTGGTCTAGAGCATTCAGCGGGTCGAGGTCGAGGAACGCATCATCAGGAATGATACTGCCAGCGGCTTGCGGACGACCGACCTCCACATCGGAAGTCGCCAGGGCGTGAACTAGCCGTGCACGGATCTCGAAATCACCCAGCACGTATACGCTGCCGTGCTCGATACGTACCATATCGCCCTTGTGCAAGCGTGCGCCGCTGGCACTATTCTGGATTCCGTTGCTGCTGGTATCGGTCAGGAAAAACGTGCCTTCGCGGTAGCTGATCAACGCGTGATGGTTGGACAGGTGACGCTTGCGGTCCGGAATGATCCAGTCGCAATCTTCCCCCCGACCAATCACGCCGCCGGCCTGTTTGAAGGTCTTCTGGCACAACTGCGTAGGTACGAACTGCTTGGTGTTCAGCATTTCGAAAACCAGTTCCATGGTGATGCTCCTTGCGGTCACTTGCCGCGATTGACCGCCTGCGGATCGCCCAATGGGCGATAGGTGTTGTCGTTGTATTTGTAATTGCCGCTGCAGCCGCCGAGGCCACATAGAACGACAACTGTCAGCAGGACGGCTTGCCAGTGACGAATAGACATCAGAAGGTCTCCAGGGGCGGCACAAAGTGCCGGCCCTTACGGTTAAGGCTGTTAAAAGCGGGGGGATTGAAATCGAGCGTATTGGGCCTACCCATCGACATTTCCCACGTTGATGTTCAGGCGTCCGAGGCGGTAGAGGAATGTGCGCCGTGGTAGACCGAGCTCGCGAGCGGAGAGGGTTTGATTACCGTCGTTCTTACGCAGGCAATCGATCAGCAGGCTGCGCTCAATCTGCTCCAACCGTTCGCGCAAGTTCAGCCTTCCGACCTCAGGTATGGTGTCCATACGCAGGGAGAAGTGCTCTACCAGCAACTCGCCGCCTTCGCAGAGAAGCACCGCACGTTCGACCAAACCCTTGAGTTCACGCACGTTGCCGGGGAACGCGTAGCTGGCCAAAAGATCCAGCACTCCGTTGGACCAACTCACCTCATCGCGCTGCAAGAACGTACAGGCCTTGTCGGCGAAGTGCCGTGCCAAGTCGAGGATGTCGTCTTCGCGTTGACGCAAGGCCGGTAGTTCAATAGGAAACTGCGCGAGACGGTAGTACAAATCCTCGCGAAACTTCCCTTGGCTGACCAGCTCCGATAAGTCCCTATGTGTCGCGGCAATGATGCGCACGTCAATCTTGTGGGTATCGTTGGAGCCCAGCGGACGAACCTCGCCCTCTTGCAGCACCCGCAAAAGCTTGGCTTGCAGCGACAGCGGCATGTCACCGACCTCATCAAGCAATAAGGTCCCGCCGTTGGCTGCGTCGAACAGCCCGGATCGGTCACGGTCGGCTCCCGTGAAGGCGCCTTTGCGGTAACCGAACAGCTCGCTTTCCAGCAGGTTTTCCGGGACCGCCGCGCAGTTCTGCACGATAAACGCCTGGGAGCGACGCGGTCCGCATTCGTGGATAGCCCGGGCAACCACCTCCTTGCCAGTACCAGTTTCGCCACCCAGCAGCACGGTGTAGGGGCTGTGCAAGACTTTGCTGATCAGCGAATAGACCTGGCGCATCGCTGCGCTTTTACCCGTCAGGCCATAACCGCTGGCGCTCGGAGCGGCGAGCGGTGCCGGCGATGCGCTGCCGCTCGGCCGTCGTAAACGCTGCAGCAAATGCAAATGGCCCAGCACGAACGAGCCAAGTCGACCAACCGAATCGGCGAAGCCTTGCAGTTCGATGTGCTGATGACTGGCACACAGCAATAACCCTTCCACAGATTTCTGCTGATTGACCAGCGGCACGCACAGCAGTGATTGCCATGGCCTCGCCTGGCTCGGCAGAAAACTGGTCTCGTGCAGACTGCCGCTCAATTCACCAATGAACACTACGCGGTTCTGGCACAGCGCAAATTGCAGCAGTTGCTCGCCGTTGTAGTCCGCTGGCAAGCTAGCCGTTTCACGGGGTTGCAGGTTGCCATTGAGGCACTCCGCATTCATCCCGAGGCAGGTATGGGTAGCGTCCAGCAGGTACAGTTGTGCCAACTCACAACCGCTGAGCTCGGTCAGACAGCGCACGAAGTCACCCAGCAGCGCAGTTCCATCCGTCGCTCGCGACAGACTGGCGAACTGCGCAAATAAGGCTTCGGCATAGAGCAGTGGTTGCGGTACTTGACTGAACATCACACCCACCTCAGGCAAACTCGCAGATCACGCTGGCGTTGCCGTCAAGCGTTGCGTGAACGCGCTTGAGGCTTTCGCCGGTGGCCATCGCGTCCAGCAAACGGTCAGCCACCAACGGCAGCACGTGCAGGTCCAGCAAATAGTCGATCAGGCGTGCGCCGCTGTCGCTTTGGGTGCAGCGTTCGGCCAGGTGATCGACAAGGTCCTGTGAGTAAGTGAAGTCGAGCTGACGACGGTTCAGGCGCTCGCCTAGACGATCGAGTTTGATTTCGATCAGCTCGCGTAGCACCGACCCACCGACCGGGTAGTAAGGCACCACACGCATCCGCGCCAACAGTGCCGGTTTGAAGTACTTGCTCAGCACCGGGCGAATGGTTTCTTCGAGAGTTTCAGCCGATGGCCGTGCGCCGTTTTCGCAGAGTTCGCTGATGTGGTCGCTGCCCAGGTTAGAGGTCATCAGAATCAGCGTGTTGCGAAAGTCGATCTCGCGCCCTTCGCCATCGTTAGCTACGCCCTTGTCAAAGATTTGGTAAAACAGGTTGAGCACGTCCGGGTCAGCCTTCTCGACTTCATCGAGCAGCACGACGGAATACGGTTTCTGTCGTACGGCTGCGGTGAGCATGCCGCCCTCGCCATAACCGACGTAGCCTGGTGGCGCACCGATCAGGCGCGAAACGGTATGCTTCTCCTGGAATTCGGACATGTTGATGGTGGTAATGAAGCGATCACCGCCGTACAACAAATCAGCGAGGGCCAATGCAGTTTCGGTCTTGCCGACGCCACTTGGGCCAACCAGCAGGAACGCACCCACGGGTGCATCGGGCTTGTTCAGGCCGGCGGCGGTAGCGCGCATCGAGCGATCAAGCGTGTGAACGGCTTGTTCCTGACCACGAATGCGGGCACGTAGGTCAGCAGCGAAGCTGGCAACCTTGGCATTGTGCTCAAGGGCCAGCTGCGCCAGGGGTACGCCGGTCCAGGCGCTGATCACTTCAGCCACAAGCCGCGGACAGACCTCGAAGCTCACCAGTCGCTCTTTGACTTGCAACTCGGTCAGCGCTTTGTGAGTTTCGTTGAGCGCGGCTTCCAGCGTTTCGACGCTTTGCGCTTCTTCTACCGGCAGGGTTTCGATTACGGTGCCTAAGACGGCTTCACGAGCCTTGGCCAGTTGTTGGCGCAGCTCCAACAGATGCTCAGCCAATTTTTTCTGTTCGGTCCAGAGGGTTTCCAGCGCGACCATTTCGGATTCAGCTTCTTCCAGGCGTTCTTCCAGCGCATCCAGCGCTTCGTGGTCGATCAGCAGACCGGCCTCGGCATCGCGGCGCAGGGCCTGACGTTGGCGGCCACCCTCTGCCAGCTCACCACGCAGCCGTTCCAGGCTTTCCGGAGCGGCGGCGAGGCTGATGCGCACACGGGCACAGGCGGTGTCCAGTACGTCGACAGCTTTATCTGGCAGTTGACGACCCGCCAGGTAACGAGCGGACAACTCGGCAGCGGCGACCACCGCGTCATCACGCAAATAGATACCGTGGCTCTTCTCGTAAACCTGAGCCAGGCCACGGAGGATGGTCACCGCCTCGCTGACGGTTGGCTCGTGCAATTGCACCGGCTGGAATCGACGGGCCAGCGCGGGGTCTTTCTCGAAGTACTTTTTGTACTCCGCCCAGGTAGTCGCAGCGATGGTGCGTAACTCTCCTCGGGCCAACGCTGGCTTAAGCAGGTTGGCGGCGTCGGAGCCACCGGCATTGCCGCCCGCGCCGATCAGGGTATGGGCTTCGTCGATGAACAGGATGATTGGCCTCGGCGACGCTTTGACTTCATCAATCACGCCTTTGAGGCGACGTTCGAATTCCCCTTTGACGCTAGCGCCGGCTTGCAACAGGCCCATGTCCAGAGACAGCAACTCGACGCCTTTCAACGCTTGCGGCACTTCACCAGCAGCAATACGCGAGGCCAGGCCTTCGACGATGGCCGTTTTACCGACGCCAGCTTCGCCGACAACAATCGGGTTGTTCTTGCGGCGCCGAGCAAGGATGTCAACCATCTGCCGGATCGCGCCGTCGCGGCACAACACCGGGTCGAGTTTGCCGTCGCGGGCCTGCTGGGTCAGGTTGTGGGTAAAGCGTTGCAGCAGGAATTCACTCGACACGTTCAATTTACCGGTGGCCGACGGCTCTTTCTGGGATAAAGCGAACTCTTTCAAGCGGTCGATATTCAATTTGGCCAGCAACAGCTGGTAGCGACTGCCGGCGTAGCGCATCGGGTTACGTAGCAACGCGAGAATCAGTGCAGCCTGTTCGACCTGGGTCTGGCCCAGTTCAAGGTTGGCAACCAACAAGGCGTCTTGCAGCCACTGCACCAGTTCCGGGGCGAACACCGGGTTGCGCGAAGCGCTGTGCTCGACCCGTGATTGCAGTGCTGCACTGAGTTCACCAGCGTCTACTTCAGCATCCAGCAGCGCACGGGCAAGCAAGCCTTGCGAACGTTCCAACAAACCCAGCAGCAGGTCTTCGACGAGGATCTTGCTGCCGCCACGAGCCACACAGCGTTCGGCGGAACTTTCCAGGTCACGACGGGTTTCGGCATCCAGCGCCTGGATGAGTTGTTGCAGGTCTACGTTGATCATTTGTCATCTGCCCTTAATGAATTTTGCTGCCCAGAGTCACCACACCGTCCGCTTTTTCGCGGCCGAGCCAACTGGTCCACCCCAGGCGACAAGCGTTCTGCTCACCGATTCGCAGTTCGCGGATTTCTTCCTGGCGCAAGACCAGGCGAATGTCGTAATCGAGCGGGTCACGCAGGGTGAACCGCACCAGCGCACACAGCGGCTGGTAGCCGAAACCGATCGGCAGGAATTCGTGAAAGCGCAGCCAGTCGAGTTCGCGAATGTGAATCCGGAATTTGCCGCTGCGGTCGCGCACGTGTTCGCCCAACACTAGATCTTCACCTAGCATGCTGTTGGCGCGGCCCAGGCGATTGCGCTGCTCGTCGAGGATTTCCACGCTACGCTCGATGCACTGCTCGATGGTCAGCTCGGCGTGTTTGAAGTAGTAACGCAGCACCGCTTCGATCAGCGCCGCCGAGTGCGCCCGCAAGCTGAGTAGGCCGAGGTACGGCAGCAGGCGTTTCCAGTTCAGTTCCTGGGCCTTGCGAATCTCTTCGCCGCCCAGGCCAATCAGGGCAAAAAGCTGTGCGGAGAACGGGTCGAGGGCACCACTCTGGAAGCTCGCGCGGTAGCGGTACTTGCGCCAGATCGGCAGCATCAGCCGTTGCAGGCGATGGTGGAACAGGTCAAGGAAGTTACGGGTCGGGTTGCCGTCTTCGCTATCGCCCAGTGCCTGCTCGCCATAAAACGCCGGCAGCGGCGACCCGGAGCCCACCAGGCCAATCAGGTTGAAGCGCAGGCGCGCGCGCATCTGCCCGTGCTCATGGAAAAACTCCACACGATCAACGTCACTGCCCGGGAAGCCCAGGCTCGGGTTGGCCTGGAACTCCAGCTGGTCGTACAAATCGTCCTGGCTCAGGTACGGGTGCGCCTCGCGCAGCCGGTCAACCACCAGCAGCACGGCCTGAAACAGCGAGTACTCGCGTATACCTCGGGTCAGCGCGCTTAAAGAAGCGGCTGGAGGCCCATACGGGGTGTCCATTGGTACACCTCTCCCTGTGTGCTTTTTACCCGCAGTTCGTGAAACGAATTGAGACTGGCGTAAAGCGCGAAAAACTCGTTAAGAACAGAGGCGAACACGAACAGGTCGCCCTCGCCGATATACCCTTGCGGGTCGATGGTCAGTTCCGTGCGCAAACCACGTACCGGTAGCCCGCGATGCAGGCGGTCGACATGGTGATGCTTGATGGACTTGAGTCCACCCAACAGGCGCCTGCTGACCTTTTCTGCCTGCTGGTCGTAGTAACGCGGCAAGTCGTAGGTTTCGAGAATCACCTTCAAGGCGTTGACGTCAGCCAGTGACAGGTAGTTGAGCGACATATTGCTGATTAACTTCCACAGAAAGTCATGGGTCAGCGGCGGCGCGAAGCTCGACGTGGCCGGGGTGATATTACGAAAGCTGAGAAAATCCGGGGTCTCTTCGCAGGCTTGGTTAATGTCGCCGAGCTTGAGCTTGCGCGGTAGGTTCTGGTTGGTGCACATCAGCTCGATCGACAGGGTTTCGTGGGCTTCGGTGTGGCGGATGCCGAAGCTCAGGTAAGTGTCGAGGCCATCGTGCAGCGAGGAAGAACGCTGGCGAATGCTGTAGTGAGGACGGCTGTTGGGTACGTCGAAACTAGGATCGTGCTCGAAGGATTCGAACGGAACATACTCCTGATAACCAAGGCCACCAGGTTTCCAGCCAGTCACGGTTTCCACCGAGAACACACCGCAGTTTTCCAGGTCGTACTCGGCGGGTAGCAGCAGGTACTCGTCCTGCTTGCCGTCAAGACGGATCGGCAGTGCATCGTGAGTGAACAAATTAACGATGGGTGTACAGTGAAGCTTCACGTTGTCCAGGGTCGGACGCATGCGCAGGACTCCACTCTTGCGAATGTCGAAACGCAACTCCAGACCGCGCACCTGCGCGAGGATGTCTGCCGGCAAAGCCTTGAGTAGGTCCAGGCCGTTGATATCGACAAACAGGAATTTGTCCTGAAAGGCAAAATACTCTTGTAGGTAGCGGTAGCCACGGAAGGTGTTCAGCGGGTACGGGATCAACGCTTCTTCTTCAGCAAAACCCACCGGCTGCACGCGGTCGCCGGGCATTTTGAACGCCATTGGCGTGCCGTTGACGCCATTAATGGGGTTGCCGGCGCCGTCCAGCGGGATCAGCTCGATGCCTTCCAGGTTACGCAGCAGGCTCAGGTACAGCATCTGGCTGATGTAACGCTCGCCGGCAAAGTGCAGACGCAAGCGGCTCAACTCCAGCTCACCGAGGTGACCGTCGGCGCTCATCTCCAAACGCAGGCTCAACAGTGAGCCGTCGCCCTTCACCGAGTAGTTCAGCGCAGTTAGGTCCAACGGCAGGACTTCAGTCGGATAGCAGGTACGAAATCGGCAACGCACGTCATCAATCGGAACGCTTTCCACTGGTGTATCGCGTTCGACCATCAATGCCGGACCAGAACGTTTCAACGGATCGAACTGCAAAATGCTGAACGACGGCAGCGGCCGCATGTAGTTGGGCCACAGCAGTTGCATCAGAGAATGGCTGAGCTCCGGTAACTCGTCATCGAGTTTCTGGCGCAGACGCCCGGTCAGGAATGCAAAACCCTCCAGCAATCGCTCCACGTCTGGATCCCGTCCGGCTTGGCCGAGAAAAGGCGCCAACGCTGGGCTACGCTCGGCAAAGCGACGACCTAACTGACGAAGTGCAGTGAGTTCGCTTTGGTAGTAGTGGTTAAAGGACACGGGGCACCTGCCTGGTATTAGATCTCATGAAAAACCTGTCCTAAATGCCAGGCTGCCGAAGAAATCACCTACGGGCACACTGTCGAGATAGCCCTGCACTTCACCCATCTCGATGATTATTCGAGTCCTACCTTTTTGGACGTCAGGGCATACGAGACTCATTAGCTGACCTTGACTTGACCGCTGCCATCTAGGCACGCGGCGAAACTGACCTGGCGCTTGAAACCATCAACTTCCAGCAGGCCTTCGATGTTGAAGGACAGGCGAAGCTGATCGTGATCACGCGGCAGGGAGATGACACGCACATTGCTCAGGCGTGGCTCGTAGGCTTCGATGAAATTTTCGATGGCCAGACGGGCCTGACTCAGGGAGTCGTGCAGGCTCAGACGCATGTCATTGAGATCGGGTAGCCCGTAATCGGACAGCGTTTGCACGCTGCCCGCACGTGTGCTGAGCATCTTGGCCAGATGGGCAGCCACGGACGCCATGGCGCAGACCTCGCGGCTCCAGCCGACGCGTTTATCCGCGTCGCCACCTAGGCGTTCGAAAAAGCTGCCGTATCCAGTCATGAGTTAGGCTCCGCTTACTCTTTGTCCAACTTGCCAACCAGCGACAAGGTGAAATCGGCCCCCATGTACTTGAAGTGCGGGCGCACGTTCAGGCTGACGCGGTACCAGCCAGGCTCGCCTTCAACATCACTGACGATGATCTGGGCAGCGCGTAGTGGACGACGGCCACGGACTTCGGCGCTTGGGTTTTCCTGGTCGGCGACGTACTGGCGGATCCACTTGTTGAGTTCAAGCTCCAGGTCGGTACGTTCCTTCCACGAACCGAGTTGCTCGCGCTGCAGCACTTTCAGGTAATGGGCCAGGCGGTTGACGATCATCATGTACGGCAGTTGGGTGCCGAGCTTGTAGTTCAGCTCTGCAGCCTTGCCTTCTGCGCTGATGCCGAAGAATTTCGGCTTCTGCACCGAGCTCGCGGAGAAGAACGCCGCGTTGTCGCTGCCTTTGCGCATGGTCAGGGAGATGAAGCCTTCCTCAGCAAGTTCGTATTCACGGCGGTCGGAAACCAGAACCTCGGTAGGGATCTTGGTTTCGATTTCGCCCATGCTTTCGAAGTGATGCAAAGGCAGGTCTTCAACCGCGCCACCGCTCTGCGGACCAATGATGTTCGGGCACCAGCGGAATTTTGCGAAGCTGTCGGTCAGCTTGGTGCCGAACGCATAGGCGGTGTTGCCCCACAGGTAGTGTTCGTGGCTGTTGGCGACAGTTTCTTTGTAGACGAACGATTTGACCGGGTTTTCTTCCGGGTCGTACGGATTACGCAGCAGGAAACGCGGCACAGTCAGGCCAATGTAACGGGAGTCTTCCGACTGGCGGAAACTCTGCCATTTGGCGAATTGTGGGCCTTCGAAGTGATCTTTTAGATCCTTCAGGTCCGGCAGACCGGTGAAGCTTTCCAGGCCGAAGAACTTCGGGCCGGCCGCAGCAATGAACGGCGCGTGAGACATACAGGCAACGCTGGACACGTACTGCATCAGCTTCACGTCCGGCGAGCTTGGGGACATGAAGTAGTTGGCGATAATTGCGCCAACCGGCTGACCACCGAACTGGCCGTATTCAGCGGTGTAGATGTGCTTGTACAGGCCAGACTGCATCACTTCCGGCGAATCGTCGAAATCGTCCAGCAGGTCTTCTTTGGAGACGTTGAGAATTTCGATCTTGATGTTTTCGCGGAAGTTAGTGCGATCAACCAGCAACTGCAGACCACGCCACGACGACTCCAGGGACTGGAAAGCTGGGTGGTGCAGGATTTCGTCCATCTGGCGGCTGAGCTTGGCATCGATCTCGGCGATCATGCGATCAACCATGGCCTTCTTAACCGGCTCACCATTATTCTGCGGCTTGAGCAGCTCCTCGATGAAGGCCGATACACCGCGCTTGGCAATGTCGTAGGCTTCGTCGTCCGGTGTCAGACGGGTTTCGGCGATGATGCTGTCAAGAATGCTGTATTCGCCGTTTTCTTTGCTCTTTTGCTGTGCTGCGCTAGTGCTCATTGTGTTGGCTTCCTTGGCTGATAGAGACTCAGGCGTCTTGCGCTGCGGCGTTCAACCCCAGCTCACCCAGTACGCGACCGCGGGATTCGTCGTCGGCGAGAACGCCTTCGATAGCTTTGCGGAACGCAGGTGCATTACCCAGCGGGCCTTTGAGGGCCACCAACGCGTCGCGCAATTCCATCAGTTTTTTCAGCTCAGGCACTTGCTCGACCAGCGAGGCCGGGTTGAAGTCCTTCATCGAGCTGACGCGCACTTTCACCGCCAGTTCTTCAGTGTCGCCTTCTTCCTGAAGACGGTTCGGTACGCTCAGTGTCAGCTCCAACTCTTGCTTGGCCAGCACTTCGTCGAAAGTCATTTTGTCGATACTGATCGGCTTGCGATCTTCGACTTTGCGTTCGTCTTTGCGGTGGGTGTAGTCACCGATTGCCAGCAGTTTCAGCGGCAGTTCAATCTCTTCCTGAGCACCGCCAGTGGAGGGTTTGAAGGTGACGTTGATGCGTTCTTTGGGGGCTACCGAGCCTTCTTTGGCCATGGCTTTTCTCCTTGCGGTTGTGGCCCTGGGGCCTATTCGAGTACCACTTCGAGATCGAGGTGGCACAACCTGCGATAAATCTCTTCTTTACGCTCTCGCACAGCATGGTTCTGCGGTAATAACTCGCAGCAGCTATGCAGCAAGTGCAGCACTTCGAGCACAAGATCGGGCTCCCAGGCTTGCAGACCTGAGTCGTATAATGTTTGGTCGAGAGTTTCGAGCTGAGTCTTGGCCAGTTCGTATTTCTTGGCTGCGAAGCACAGCCGGGCTAGGGCAAACTGCCAGAAAAAACGAACTCGTCCGCCGTGAGCGCTTTGCAGGCCCTGCTTGAGGATCTGCACGGCAGCCTTGAGACCGTCTTTGCGCAAGATCGGCAGGACTTCCTCCAGGGCCAACTCCCAGGCCAATTGGGTGTCGGTTGCTTCAACCTTGCGTGGTGCACTGGAGGTTTGCAGGTGCGGCGTGACGTTGGCACTGATCCAGGCGCGAGTGGCCGGATCTGCGAACGGGGTACCGTTGTGGAAGCGCAGTTCGATGATGCCGGGCAGGCGCTGAATAAATAACGCGAAGTGAATTTCCACTTCGCGCATCGCCATCTCAGCGTTCAGCCCTTGCAAGCATTCCCAGACCATTCGCTGGCCATCGAACCAGAATGGCGCCTTCGCCAAGCTCGCCTCCAGCTCCACGATCAGGTCTGCGTATTTGGCTTGATCATAGCGATTCTGATAGGTCTTCAGTTTGTCCTCCGGCAGACCGCGCAGCGCTGTGATCTGCTCGGTGTTGCGCTCGGGAATAGCATCGATGGGCAGCCACAACAGCGTGCGATTGAGGCGTAGCGCACGCAAGTCGGTGGCTTTCTGCTTGAGCCACCAGGCGCATAATGGACGGGCGTTTTCTTGCTGAGCGCGCAAGGCCTTGTGGGCCTCTTTCTCGTTGTCGATCGGCTCGCCAGGGGCAAACAATTGCGTAGCAACCTGCTTAACCTGCGCAACCGCAGTACCCACCATGCCAGGTTCTGGCTGGTTATCAGCGGCGCGCTGGACCATGTTTTTCAGGCGGCGGGAGATCGGCAGTAGCAGTGGCGCGTCATCGCCGAGGTGTTCAGTGCAGACGGTATCGAGACCTTCCAGGCGCTCCACCATCCGGCGGAACATAGGCAGTTGCTCTTTGATCGCGATATTTTCGTTCAGCACCTGCTCAAGACGCGGCACCAACCAACTGAGGGCAGCTGCGCGGGTGCGAGCCTTGCTCGGGTGAATCTCAGCCCAATGGTTCTCACACAGATGCTGCAGAAGTCCGAGGCCAGCCAACAGCCCCGGGAAGGATTCGCGCTGGTACAGGCCCCAAGTCAACCAAGCACCAACTCGTAAATCCTTGGACTGGGTGCCGAGCAGGCTTTCGCTGTTTTCGCAGATTTTCAGCCAGTCAATCTGACCACTTTCGTGCATGGATTGGGCCTTACCCAGCTCGCTTTCCAATGTTTCATACTCGCTCGAAAAACGAACGTCCTCGCCCGTAAAAGCCTCTTTGGAAATAGAGGTTTTCGCGAGGTCAAGATAATGAGCAGAAAGTTTGCTGGAGTAGGACATCCATGACCTTTAATTAAAATTACCACGCCACAGCCATTGGAGTTGCAATGGCGTTAGATAGCAAAAGAATGATGAAGCCTTTAAATCTTTCATTGCATGTGCGCTTTCATGTACGCGCAGCGCAATCATCGGAAATCATATTTCAAGGAATTTTATTTATAAAAGTCAACACCATCGCACTAATGCTTAAGCACTTGCCTGCCTAGCCTAAACAATTGAAATACAGCTACATCCCTCCCTAGCGCGCCCCTTATTTTTACGATCCTATCTGACGACTTGAGAGCTTCCCGAAAATAAATATGATGGACGCACCATACACGCATCGCGATAGATAAAGATGTAGGACTATTCTTAAAGTGCACGAGGAAAATTCCTACAAGCCTAATGCTTTCTGGATGCTGCAACTACCGCGCGACATTACATCGCCGTCATGCGCCAAAAGTTGCACGCTAAATTGTGGACAACACTGTGGATAGATCTCTGCAGAGCATATATTTCATTATGTACAGACAAGTGCGCAATAAGTTGCACAGCACTGCGCAACTTATTGCGCACTTTTATTGATGATTCCTATGTAAGTAATGAGTTAAATCTACGACTTTTCAGTCATGATGTTGATAGATAAGGACTTTAATTTCGCTGGCATAAATTTTGATGGTAGTTTGTCGCCTGCAACGCAAATATGCCTGTGGGCTCCTATATTTTCAGCACGGAGAGCATCCATGGCTACGCCAGCGTATATGTCCATCACGGGTACCAAGCAAGGTCTGATCACCGCCGGTGCCTTCACCGCTGACTCGGTCGGCAACACCTACCAGGAAGGTCATGAAGACCAGGTCATGGTTCAGGGCTTCAGCCACGAAGTGATCATTCCTCGCGATCCGCAATCGGGCCAACCGACCGGCCAACGCGTTCACAAGCCTGTCAAAATCACCAAGGTGTTCGACAAGTCCTCACCACTGCTGCTGGCTGCGCTGACTTCCGGCGAGCGCCTGACCGAGATTACCATCCAGTGGTATCGCACCTCGGCAGCGGGTACTCAAGAGCACTACTTCACCACCAAACTCGAAGACGCGATCATCGTCGACATCAAGGACTACATGCATAACTGCCAGGACCCGTCGAACTCGCACTTCACGCACCTGGAAGACGTTGAGTTCACCTACCGCAAAATCACCTGGACCCACGAAGTGTCCGGCACCTCCGGCTCTGATGACTGGCGCACCCCTGTCGCAGGCTGAAACTGACTAGCTGTTTCGCGGCATCGACCGTTTCTAACGGTTGATGCCGTTTATTACGTTTAAGGTGGGCGTCGCGTTTTGCCTCCTCTCTCAGCTAAGGATAAGCGTATGTTCGCGGCGGCCAATGCTGCACACTTCACGTTACTGATTCCCTCTGTTCGCAACGAGTTCAAGGTGCTGGCCTTTAAGGGTACCGAAGCCATCAGCAGCTTGTATGCGATCCAAGTTGAACTGGTCAGCGAGTCCCCTGATTTCGATCTGGAGAGCCTGCTCAGCCAGCCGGCTTTTCTCCAGTTTGGCCTGAATGGGGAAGGTATTCATGGGCGTATCGAAGATGTTTTTGTGGGTGAAACGGGTAAGCGTCTGACCCGCTATCACCTGACCTTGGTGCCTGCTCTGCACTATTTGCAGTTCAGCCACAACCAACGGATCTTCCAGCACCTAACGGTGCCACAAATCATCGCCCAGGTACTCAACGGACATGGCATCCAGGCCGATGCGTATACCTTCCATGTCAGCACCAGTCCAGAGCGCGAATACTGTACCGAGTACGGGGAAAGCGACTTCGAGTTCATCCAGAGGCTGTGCAGTGAAGATGGAATTTCGTGGCACCACCAGCACAGCCAGGATGGCCATCAGTTGGTGTTCACTGACGATCAGACCTATTTCCCCAAGCTGGGGGGCACACCGTATCAGCAAGGCTCCGGCCTGGCCGCGGATCACCCAGTCGTCAGCCAGTTCTCCATGCGTTTCAGCACCCGCACCAGCACGGCGACGCGTCGGGGCTATGATTTAAAACGGCCCAGTTCGTTGTTGGAAAGCCAATTCACTGCCGAGTTCACTCCGGCTCTCGAAGACTACCGTTACCCGGTGCTGATCGAGAATGAAAAGCGCGGCAAACAGATTGCCCGGCAGGCCCTGGAGCGGCACCGTACCGACTACCAGTTGGCCGAGGGTAAAAGCGACCAGCCGATCCTGCGCAGTGGCCACTTCTTCGACCTGACCGAACATCCGCGTCAGCAGTGCAACGCGTTGTGGCTGCTGCTGAGTGTGACGCACTCAGGCAAGCAACCTCAGTCACTGGAGGAGGCGATCACCAGCGACGTTAAACCCGAAGACGGCTTTACCCAAGGTTACCGCAACAGCTTCAGCGCGATTCCCTGGGACGTGTTCTACCGTCCACCTTTGGTTGCGCGTAATACAGTGCTGGTTAGCCAGACCGCCCGAGTCACCGGCCCAGCAGGGGAAGAAATCTTTTGCGATGAATACGGGCGGGTTAAGGTCGAGTTCCATTGGGACCGCGCCGAACTGGGCAGCGACAAGAGCAGTTGCTGGCTGCGGGTATCATCCAGCTGGGCGGGGGAAGGTTTCGGTTCGGTGACCATACCGCGCATCGGCATGGAAGTTGTGGTGACCTACCTGGAAGGTAATCCCGACAATCCGTTAATTACCGGTTGCGTGCCTAACAAGGTCATGCCTGTGCCGTACGCCTTGCCTGCGAACAAAACCAAAACGGTCCTGCGTAGCCATAGCTCGCCGCACAGTGGTGGTTACAACGAATTGTCGATTGAAGACCGCGCTGGGCGGGAGCTGATCTACCTGCGTGCTCAGCGTGACATCGAACAGGTGATCCTCAACGACAGCGACACCAAGATCGGTAACGACCGCAGCGAGCAAATTACTCGCAACAGTCACAGCCTGATCAGTAATGATCGCTTTGAGCAAGTGGACAACAACAGTTCCAGCTTGATCAAGGGTGACGAACTGCACACCACCCAAGGTCTGCGTAACACGGTGATCGGTGGTAACGAACTGATCAGCATCACCGGTAATAGCAGCACTACGGCAGACGGTACGCTGGTGATTCAGGCCGGTACACAAGCCCATGTCTCCGCCGCCAACGTGGTGATCAATGCCGGAATGAGCTTGACGCTCCAGGCAGGTGGTCAACACATCCTCATCACCGCAGGCGGAATTTTCAGCAGCGTGCCCATCGTCCAGGGAGGTGCGCCCGTAGCAGGTGTTCCTTCGCTTCAAGCCGCACAGGCGCTGGTCAGCGCACCACAGGCGATTATCGCTAATCCGCTGTCCATCTTGACCGCCGCCAAGCAGCAAGCGGCGGACTACTGCCCGCTCTGCGAGGCCTGTCGTGATGGCCTATGCAGCATTGGAGAGAGTGCATGAATACCCTTGAACAATGGCTACAGGAGCAAACCAAGCAGGGACGACACCTTTACTTGGTACTGGACTCTGATGGCCAACTCGACGAACGCAATGCGTTGGTCAGCGAACTTGGAGTAGACCAGTACCGCAACTTGTATATTGGTACACCGGCTGACTCATTGGCGAACGTTGCACCCTACCTATTTCACTTAGACGCGGCAGAACATCCGGTCCTTCAGGCCCTGCTCAATACTCCAGACCGTCACTGGGGTTGGCTTGCCAGTGGCGCAAGCTCCGACCTCGATGCGTTGGCCGCCCATTGGCAGAACCGCCTGGTTACGGGTGAGCGGCCGAACCAAGCGCTTTATCGCTTTCACGATAACCGCGTACTTGGGCGTGCACTGGCCTATCTGCAACCCGAGCAGCGTGCGGACTACCTCGGCCTTATGACCAGCGTGTGTTACTGGCAGGCTGAGCAGTGGACTGTCATCGACAATCCCAATCCCGGTGTTCATTCCCTGCCGACAGACCCCGCCTGGTGCCATACCCCTACGCCAGAAGCCACACTCAAGAGCATACAGTTCGACAATACGCGCCGTTACCTGGTCCGCGAACACACCGATAAGTTGCTCGATCTGGCCCAACAGCAAGACATTGATACCTGGCTACGCGGCCAGCTCGACCTAGCGCACACATGGGGCTGGCAGGAACCCGACAGCATTCATTTTTTGCTGATGCATAGCTTGCAGGCGTCGGGTTACACCCCACCCAAGACCTGGCTACCCCAGCCAAACGAAACCCCGGCGATGCACTTTGACCGGGTTTATCAGGAAACGCTGTATTGGCAGGGAGATGCCCCCGTATGAAACGCGTCATTCACAGTTTAATTCTCGGCAGTTGCCTCGCCCTGACCGTCGGCTGCTCAGCCACCGGAAAGTCCAACACCTTTACCTTTACCGCCGACTTGCCACCGGGATTTGCCTACGTCGCGTCCGTGGCCTACGTGCCCGTTCCTGGTCAATCCTGCAACCTGGGTAAGCGTGACAACCTAAAGTCACAGTTCAACCGTGAGTGGCGAACTGAATACAAGCCTGATGCGCAGATTGAAATACACCGGACCCGCAAAGGCTGCGAGTTGATGCTGCACAGCATTGAGCTCGATATCAACGCGGCCTACGGGAAAGACCGAGGCGACTTCAGCCGTGACTCCGGGTTTGTCGCAGTAAGGGATTATCTCGACTCTCACGAGAAGGGCACCTTCAATGCTGCTGGCGAAAGTCAGTTTTCCGGGCAGTGTCAGTGGTTTTTTCGCACGATTGGCCCTCAGCGTTACATCACCAAAATCCTCTACTGCAAAAGCACCGACGCCCAGGGCAATGTCACTAAAGGTCGTCCGTTTGCCGCGTACACCCTCGATCAGCTACCGGGCAAAACCGTGAAGCTGAAGATCAAGCTGGCTGATGAGGAAAAGCCCGCTATCGGCGACACTTGGGTCAAGGTACCCGGTGGCTGGAAGCGTTGTATGGGCGACAATTTTGAAGACCAATATGCCTTTTGCTATGGCAATTACAAAGACTTCAGCACTTTCAAAATGGTGGATGAACGCGTCTGCACCATTTATCCCGGCTGCACCGAAAACAAGGAGGTTACTCCATGAGCGTTGTTCCCCTGAAAGACGGTGACAAACCGTCCTTTGACGGCCGTATTCATACCTGCCCGTTACGTGGGCACTCGACCAGTTTTCAATTGGTGGATGAACAGGGTGATGGCAAACCCTATGCCGGTTTGGCCTACGAGGTCACCGATTACGAAAATGCCAGCTACACCGGCAAACTGGATGCGTCCGGCTCCGGCAAGGTGGATAACCATTATTGCGGCCCGGTGGTGCTCAAACTTAATCAGCCATACCAGGGAAGCGAAAAGGCTTATACGTTTTTGCGAGAACGACCACACTACCCGCTGCCCATCACCGAGCTGCAAGTGCGTGCCGAAAAAACCCGTTTTTTCAATAAGTCTGGCTCCCGCACAGATGCCAATCCGGCACAGAGCGAGGCGAATACCTTTTACCAGGTTGAAGTGCGTGAACTGGTGGACCATATGGCGCATCTGCCACCTATAGTGGAGCGTCGTTTTCCACCCAACACCCATGTATTTTCGTTATTTCGGCCGGAGTCGCAGGCAAAAAACTCTAAGGTCCAGCAGACCGGCTTTTTAGATGGCGGGAAGAACGTTGTCATCACGCCAAACGACTTGGCCATAGCGGAGCTGGGATTTGCACCGCCTGCACGCACACCACGAGGCGTCGCCCTAATGCCGAACCGGCACACCGTGCTGGAGGTGCGCCCACTGCGCGCCCTGCGCCCAATGCTGTCGCCTAGCAATGATTTCTGCGCGCTCAACCTCTACCAACTGGCGCTGATGTCGACCCTGAGTTACAGCGACTTTGCTCAGCAACCCCGTTTCCATCCGGTAGAAACTGACAGTGTGAGCTTTCCCTTACAGCCGAGCATCGGTAATTGGTTTGCTGACGCTCTTCCAAAATTTGAAGAGCTTTGGCAGGTCGACGCGGCGCAGGCTGGGGGGAAAGCCTATTACCCGTTGTATGAGGAGGTGCCGTACTCCAAGCGCCTGGAGGTGGTCCCCTTCGACCCAGAACTGTACTCGGAAGTTAATAGCCCAAGCCTGGGTAAAAAACAGGAAAATCCGGCCAGAATTCACTCTTTTGATGACAGCGTAACTGACGAAGGTACCGATACGCAAGCCTTCATCACTCACCACGATACGCTGATTTTGATCTCTATACGGGGCACCGCCGGTGGGGCTGATGCGCTGCGCGACATGGATGCCAATCAAGTGCCCTTTGGAAAATGGCCTGGCAAGGTGCATAGCGGATTTTATGACGCGGCCAAGGTGGCCTATGACTTTATAGTCCTTTACCTGGAAAAGTTTTACAGCGGACAAAAGCTGGTCATCACTGGGCACAGTCTGGGCGGGGCGATTGCCTTGATAGTGTCTGAAATGCTACGACGTGATAAACGGTATGCAGCAGACATTGTGCTTTACACCTACGGTGCCCCACGGGCCGGTGACAAAGTTTTCGCTGAGGGGGCTAAGCCCCTGATTCACCACCGCATAGTCAACCACAACGACCCGGTGCCAAGCGTTCCATCGACATGGATGAATACGTCCACCAAGCGGGAGTACATCGCACAGGGTGTCGTGACGGTGCTGAACCCAGCTGTCGGGGTGTCATGGTTTGTGTTGGGCATGATAAACATCCTCGGCGAGCCCTACACTCACCACGGCAAACTGCGACACTTTATGCCGGTCTACTTTAAAACAGGCGTGAAGTCCTCAATCCTCTGGAAGCCAGGTTGCAGCACCATCAACGATCACGGTTGTGCGGTAGCGCTGAAGGCAACTGACGGCCTGCCTGATCGCGGCTCATTCCTGAGACAAGTAATTGATAATGCCGACCACAAAATGGTCGTCAGCTACATTCCAAACTGTTGGGCTAGCCTGCGCCGCTGGCAGGATGCTCAGACGTCCAATTGCTCATTGGTTACTGACGATGAGTTTAAACAGGTGGATGAGGCATTAAAGAATGCCAAGCGGCAATTACTCACCTTGGAGAGCCGTCTGGCTGCAAGCTCTGAAAAATTTAAAGATACGAAAACGGCGGAGAAGGCCGCTCTTCAACAAGAATTCGACAACATCGAAACTACGCGGACGCGACTGGGAAAATTACGGGCTGACCGTATCAGTGAGGCCGATGTGTATGGTTTGTTCGCGGGACTGCCCGAACTGATTGAGGACGATTTGCCTCGTTGGAAAGCTCATGCGCAGAACAGAAGGCAGGAGCAGTTGGCAATGGCCCCGCCAGCAGCCGACGATGATGAGCGGGCGATAGCAGCCATTACGGGAGGGCACACTGTGGGAGCCCCCTACCTTTTGGATATTGATTCGATTGCCTAACGTTTAACCCGCATACCTGTCCATTACTCGCACCAAGCAAGGTTTGATTACGGCAGGCACTTTCACCCAGGACTCAGTAGGCAACATCTATCAGGAAGGCCATGAAGACCAGATCCTGGTCGAAGCCTTCCAGCATCAAGTGATCATTCCCCGTGATCCGCAGTCCGGCCAGCCTACAGGGCAGCGGGTACACAAGCCGCTGATGATCAGCAAGGTGTTCGATAAATCCTCCCCACTGCTGTTCAGCGCACTGACCTCCGGGGAAATGGTCAAATGCCGCCTTGAGTGGTACCGCACCTCTGCTGCGGGTACCCAGGAACACTACTTCAACATTGAGTTGGAAGACGCGATTATCGCCGACATTCAGTCGCGGATGCCGAACTGCCAGGACCCGAACAATGCCCACTTCACTCACTTGGAAGATGTGCACTTCACCTACCGTAAAATCGTCTGGACCCACGAAGTCTCCGGAACTTCAGGTTCAGATGACTGGCGCAGCCCGGCAGCAGGCTAAGCCCTGGTAAAAATGAGACGGCATCGCCACGCGCGATGCCATTTCATACCCCAGTTTCACACCATCGCCAGCGGATGCTTGCGCTTTGGTGCACCGAACACACGGTCAATAGCCTCCAGGTCATGCTCGTCGAGAATCAGTTTCGCCGCAGCGGCATTGAGCCGCACGTGCTCAGGCTGCACGGCCTTGGGGATGGCGATTACGCCTTGCTGGCGCAACACCCACGCCAGGGAAACCTGGGCAGGCGTTGCCTCGTGACGATGGGCGATCTGCTTGAGGGTCGGGCTGGACAGCAACTCGCCTCCCTGGGCGATGGGGCAGTACGCCATCAGCGGCAGGTTGTGTTGCTGCCACCAAGGCAACAGGTCGAACTCAATGCCACGTTCTTCGATGTTGTACAGCACCTGATTGACGGCGCAGGCCGGGGATGCCAGTTCCTGGAGATCATCCAAGTCGAAATTGGACACGCCCCAACGGCCAATCTTACCGGCTTCACGCAGGCGCTCGAACGTTTCTACCGTTTCTTCAAGGGGGTATTGCCCACGCCAATGCAGCAGATATAGATCGATATGGTCGGTGCCCAGGCGCTGAAGGCTGGCATCGCAGGCACGAGGAATGCCTTTGCGGCTGGCATTGTGGGGGTAGACCTTGCTGACCAGGAACACCTGGTCTCGCCGCCCGCGAATCGCCTCGCCGACCACTTCTTCAGCGCCGCCCTCGCCGTACATCTCGGCGGTATCGATCAGGGTCATGCCCTCGTCAATACCCAACTGCAGCGCAGCCACTTCTGCGCCCCGCTGTGCGGGATCTTCACCCATACGCCACGTCCCTTGGCCGATAACAGGGACAGGAGTGCCAGCCAGATCAATGGTGCGCATGAAAACCTCCAAATGAGTTCGCGATGTAACAGTGTGGCACTGCATCGGCAAAAGGGTTCAATGGAGTTCCCGGGGCAAGCCCCGTATGAGAACGACTACATCGTCCTGCCTTGCCCCCCACTGCGGGAGCGCGCAAGCCTGCCCGCCTTAATCGCTGTCATAGCGGATAAAGCGCTTCGTCAAACTGCGCCAATCTCGCAAACACCAACGGCTGGTCATTTGCCAACCCTTCAAGCCGCTGCTGATAAGCGCTCAAAAACTCCCCTCGCGCCTCAGCACTGATATACGGCACATGCCAGGCCACAAATGGCTCCAGCACCTCAAACCCGACATACGCCAGCGTGCCGCGCAAAATCGGCCGCAGCATATCCTCCAGCGGCCCATGAATCGCCCCCTTGCCAAACATGTGTTCGCGCCCGCCCAGGGTCACGGTCACCAGGGCTTTCTTGCCGCTGAGCCCGCCCTGATCATAGAAACGCTTGCCGCCGTAACACACACCCGACACCAGCACCCGGTCGATCCAGCCCTTGAGCATCGCCGGTGCGGAAAACCAGAAGATCGGGAAGTTGAGTATCAGCAGATCCGCCCACAATAATTTGTCCAGCTCCTGGCGGATATCCGCCGCAATAGACTGGTTCTTGACCCCCAGCCGTTGCTCCAGGGCATACACCAGGTAATCGGGATTCTCCCGGAAGGTGAAGTCCTCGGCACTGGCTACCGGGTTCCAGTTCATGGCGTACAAATCGCTGACCTTTACCTCATGCCCCTGGGCTTGCAGCGTATTTACCGCCTGGTCGCGCAAGGCGGCGGTAAAGGATTTCGGCTCGGGATGGGCGTGAACAATCAACACATTCATACAAGCTCCTCAAGAAGTAATCGCGGCGCGTTTGGCCAGCAAGTGATCAAGCCAGTCAGGGTCCATTTCCGGCTCCGATGAAAACAACAGGCCGGTGTAGTCCTGATACGGCGCAGTGAAAATCGCGCTGCGACTGCCCTGGTCCACCACTCGCCCGCGCTGCATCACCACCACTTCATCGGCAATGGCCCGCACGGTGGCCACATCGTGGGTGATAAACAGGTAGGCCACGCCCAACTGCTGCTGGATGCGGTTGAGCAGCTTCAGCACGCCTTCGGCCACCAGTTGGTCCAGGGCTGAGGTCACTTCGTCGCAGATGATCAGTTGCGGGTCGGCCGCCAAGGCGCGGGCGATGCAGACTCGCTGCTTCTGGCCGCCAGACAGTTCACGGGGCTGGCGCTCCATGAAAGTCGCAGGGTCCAGCTCGATCATCTCCAGCAACTCGGCCACACGGGCACGCATGGCGCGGCCCTTGAGGCCGAGGTAGAAGGTCAGCGGCCGGCCGATGATGTCGACGATGCGTTGGCGCGGATTCAGTGCGGTGTCGGGAATCTGGTAGATCATCTGAATCCGTCGCAACTGCTCCTTGCTGCGCCGACGCAAGTCCGCCGACAGCGCTTGGCCGTCATACAGCACTTGCCCGGACGTGGGCGGCAACAGGCCAGTAATCAGCCGCGCCGTAGAACTTTTGCCGCTGCCGGACTCACCGATTACCGCCAGGGTCTGGCCGCGATACAGGCGCATCGACACGTCGTGCAACACCGGTTGATGGCCGTAGCTGGCGCAGGCCTGGCGCACTTCCAGCAGCGGCGTCTGCTGCACCGGACACGGCTTGGGTTCGGTGCGAAAGCTGCGCACCGCCCACAGGGATTTGGTGTAGTCCTGCTGGGGATCACTGAGCATGGTGCGGGTCGCCGCCTCCTCCACCAGCTTGCCATGGCGCAGCACCATGATGCGGTCGGCCATCTGCGCGACCACCGCCAGGTCGTGGCTGATATAAATGGCAGCGCTGCCAAATGTTTTCACCGCGTCACGAATGGCCGCCAGCACTTCGATCTGGGTGGTGACATCAAGCGCAGTGGTGGGTTCGTCGAAGATTATCAGGTCCGGGTGGCAGGCCATGGCCATCGCTGTCATCACCCGTTGCAGTTGCCCGCCGGAGACCTGGTGCGGGTAGCGTTGGCCGATCTGTTCCGGGTTAGGCAGGCGCAGTACGCGATACAACTCCACCGCCTCGCGCTCGGCCTGAGCGCGGCTTATGCCGCCATTGATCACAGCCGTTTCCACATGCTGGTCGATCAAGCGGTGCGCGGGGTTGAACGAGGCAGCAGCGCTTTGCGCGACATAGGCGATGCGCAACCCCCGCAGCTTGCGCAGGGCTTCGGGCTTGGCCTGCAACAACGCAATGCCATCGAAACACACTGAGCCGCCAGTGATGCGGCAGCCATCGCGAGCATAACCCATGGCGGCCAGGCCGAGGGTGGACTTGCCGGCACCGGACTCGCCGATCAGCCCCAGTACCTCACCGCGCTGCAAGGTCAGGTCGATACCCTTGATCAGCGGGTGCCAGGCATCTTCGTAGTGGCCTTCGATGTGCAGGTCGCGGATTTCCAGCAGTGGCTTTTCGTTGACGTTCATGCTCAACACTCCTTGAGGCCGCTGGATTTATGCAGCATCCAGTCAACGACGAAGTTCACGCTAACGGTGATCAGCGCTACCGCCAGGGCCGGCAGCAACGGGCTGATATCGCCGAAGGTGATCAGCACAGCGTTGTCACGGACCATGCTGCCCCAATCGGCGGTGGGCGGTTGAATGCCCAGGCCGAGGAAGGACAACGCGCTGATAAACAAAAACACGAAGCAGAAACGCAGGCCAAACTCGGCAATCAATGGCGCGGCAGCATTGGGCAGCACCTCGCGAGTCACCAGCCACCACAACCCTTCCCCGCGCAGCCGGGCAGCCTCGACGAAATCCTGGACCACTATTGTCATCGCCACGGCGCGAGAAAGACGAAACACCCGCGTCGAGTCCAGCAGCGCGATCACCAGCACCAGCGAAGTGGCATTGGTGCCGACCACGCTAAGGATCAGCAAGGCAAAAATCAGTTGCGGGATTGCCATGAGGATATCCACCACCCGCGATAAACCCTGGTCGATCCAACCGCCCCTGATCGCCGCGATCAAGCCGCTCAGGCCGCCCAGCAGAAACGCCAGAACGGTGGTCAGAAAGGCGATCCCCAAGGTGTTGCGCGCGCCGTACACCAGGCGACTGAACATGTCGCGACCCAGGTTATCGGTGCCCAGCCAGAACTGACCGCTCCAGGGCGCAAAACCCTCGCCCACCACCTGGGTTTCGCCATAGGGCGCAAGCATCGGCGCAAACAGCGCCACCACCACGTAGAGCAGGATGACCAGCAGGCCGAACTTCGCGCTCAACGGTGCCTTGGCCAGTTGTTTGATCAGGCTCATGGTCTACCCCTTCGGATGCATCAGGCGTGGGTTGCTGGCGATGGACAGCACGTCGGCGCTGGTGTTGAGCAGAATGTAGGTGGCGGCAAAAATCAGGCTGCAGGCCTGCACCACCGGGATGTCGCGCTTGGCCACCGAGTCCACCAGCAACTGGCCCAGGCCCGGGTAGACGAACACCACTTCGACCACCACCACGCCCACCACCAGGTAAGCGAGGTTCAGCGCCACCACGTTGACGATAGGCGCCAAGGCATTGGGCAATGCGTGGCGCCAGATGATCCGCAACCGGCTGATGCCCTTGAGCCGGGCCATTTCGATGTAGGGGCTGGCCAGCAGGTTGATCAAGGAGGCGCGGGTCATGCGCATCATCTGCGCGATCACCACCAGGCTCAGGGTTGCGACCGGCAGCACTGAGCGTTCGAGGATGGTGCCGAAGGACGCATCCGGCGCCAGGTTGGACAGGCTGGGGAACCAGCCGAGTTTGACCGAGAACACCAGGATCAGCAGGTAGGCGACGAAGAACTCCGGAAACGACACGGCACTCAAGGCTGAGGTGTTGAGCAAACGATCGAACCAGCTGTTGCGGTACAACGCGGCAAGCATGCCCAGCACCAGCGCCAGGGGCACCGACACCAGCGCGGCCAGTACCGCAAGGCGCAAGGTATTGCCCAAGCGGGAGCCGATCAATTCGGCGATGGGCCTTTGGTTGGCCAGGGACGCGCCGAGATCTCCTTGCAGCAGGCGCAGCAGCCATTGCACGAAGCGGCTCAGCGGCGGCAAGTCCAGGCCCAATTGCGCACGGAAGGCCGCGACGGTTTCCGGGGTGGCGGACTGGCCGAGCATGGCCTGGGCGATATCGCCGGGGAGTAGGCCGACGGCGAGGAAGATGATCACCGACACGGCGAACAGCGACAGCAGGCCGAGGGCCAGACGTTGGAACACAAGTTTTAGCAGACTATTCATCGCAGGGTGCCTTGAAAGGGATAGAGCTTCTGTGGCGAGGGGCAAGCCCCCTACTCTCAAGCACAAAAAATCAGGCTTGCCACCACCGTTCAATCACCCGCAAGCCATCCAACTCCCCATAAGGCGCGGTCAACGGGCCATGGCTGACCCGGTTCGAACGGGCCGCCACGGAGCTGGCAAACAGCGGCACAATCGCCCCGCCGTCGTCCCGGCACAGGGTCTGCATTTCGTTGTACATCTCCTGGCGTAGCGTCGCGTTCATCTCACCACGCGCAGCGTTGAGCAACTGGTTGAAACGGGTGTTATCCCAATGGGTTTCGTTCCACGCCGCGCCCTTGGCGTAGCCGATGCTGAACATGCGGTCGGCGGTCAGGCTGCTGTACCAGAACGAGGTGGTGAACGGCTGCTTCATCCAGACGTTGGAGAAAAACCCGTCCGCGGGTTCGCGCACCACGTCGATATCAATACCGGCTTGGCGCGCCTGCTCCTTGAACAGCACCGAGGCGTCCACCGCACCGGTGTAGGCGGCGTCGGACGCTTGCAGGCGTACCTTGAGGGTTTCGACGCCGGCTTTGCGCAGGTAGAAGCGCGACTTGTCCGGATCGTAGCCGCGCTGCTCTAAAGCACTGTTGATAAAGCGGCTGCCGGGCTGGATCGGATGGTCGTTGCCCACCAGGCCATAGCCGTGCAACACCGAGGCCAGCAGGGTTTCGCGGTTGATCGCATACTTCATGGCCATGCGAATGTCGTTGTTCTTGAACTCATTGCTGTCGCACAGCATCGGGAAGGTGTAGTGCTGGGCGCCCTTGGTTTCTTCGATGATCAGCTTGGGATTGCGCTTGAGCAGGGCCACTGTTTTCAAGTCGACCTTGTTGATCACATCCACTTGCCCGGTGACCAACGCGTTGACACGCGCCGCACCGTCGGCAATGGCGATCAGCTCGGCACTGGCGAAGTGCGCCCTGCCCGCTTTCCAATAGTCGGGGCTGCGTTCCAGGTCCATGCGCACGCCGGGGTCAAAGGTCTTCAGGCGATAGCCGCCAGTGCCAATCCCGGCCTGCCAGTCGGCGGTACCCTCCTTGGCGGGCATGATCACCAAGTGGTAATCGGCGACCACATAGGCGAAGTCGGCATTGCCCGAATGTAACTCGAACACCACAGCGTCCAGGCCCTTGGCGCTAACACTGGCGACGTCGCCCAGCACGGTCTTGGCCGCCGATGTGGACTTGTCCCCCAGGTGATGGTTGATCGAGGCCACCACGTCTTCGGCAGTCAGGGGCTTGCCGTCGTGGAAGGTCACGCCCTGGCGCAGCTTGAAGGTCCAGATACGCGCATCGGGGGTGGACTTAAACTGCTCCGCCAGTTCGGGAATGGCGGTGCCATCGACGGCAATTTCAGTGAGGGTGTTGTACACCGCCGAGAAGCCGACGAAGGTGAAGGTATCGCTCCAGGAACCAGGGTCACGCGAATCGGTGGTGCTGCCGCCGGCCAGCCCCAGGCGCAGCACGCCACCGGGCTTGGGAACGGCGTCCTCGGCAAAGGCGTGCAGCGGCAAGCCCATGGAAAACGCTGCCGCCACGGCACCGGCCACGGCGCTGTGCTTGAGGAAGTCGCGTCGATGCATCGCTTGAGTCATTTTGTTGTTGTTATCGCTCATGGTCTTGCTCCTCTAATAGAGTTCAACAGGCGCAGGCATGCTTTAACTCGATCAATGTCACGCTGTTGCGCTTGAAACCGTTACGCAAATCCGTCTGCAGCTCGTCCAGGTTCTGGGGTTGATTCACCGTGCAGCCGAACGCTCGCGCCAGGGCAGCGAAGTCCGGGTTGCGCGGCAGGACGCCAATGGGCTCGATATCCAGGCCCAGCATGTCGTCGCGAATCTGCCCCAGGGCGTCGTTGTTCCACAGCAACACCACCAGCGGGCTGTCCAGTTCCTCGACGGCGGTAGCCAGTTCCTGGGCGGTATAGAGGAAGCCGCCGTCGCCCACCAGTACCAGCCCGGGCCTTTGCGGCGCGCCGAACTTGGCGCCGATTCCCGCCGGCAAGCCGTAGCCCAGGGTGCCGTAGCCGGTGGGATGCAGCCAACTGCGCGGCGCGTTGCTGGGGAAGGCGTAATTGCCGGTGTAGGCCAGTTGGGTCATGTCGCTGCTGATAAAGGCATTGGTCGGCAGCTCGGCGGCAACGCGGTCGAGAATGGCCTGGTGGATCGACTGCAAGGGGCCATGCCCGGACATGACCGCCTGGCGTAGCGCCGCAACAGCCTTGATCGCTGCATCGGCGTTGCGCGGTGCGCACGGCAAGCGTTCCAGCAGCGCCAATGCCGTGTGCCGAGCATCGCCGTGCAGGGCCACGGCGCAGGGATAAAAGTCGTTGAATTTGCGCGGATCAATGTCCACCCGCAGCAGCTCGGCGTTGAGCGGCAAACGCTCGCGCCAGTAGTCGGTGTCAGCCATTTCGGTGCCGATGGCGAGCACCACATCAGCCTCGCTGATCAGTTGCCAACCGGGTTCGACACACAGGGTCGAACCGGCGTTCAACGGATCGCCCACAGGCAACAATCCCTTGCCGGCGACGCTCGTGAAAAACGGCGCTGCCAGTTGTGTGCTCAAGCGTTGCAAGGCCTCGGCAGCCAACAATGCACCGCCACCGGCGATGATCATCGGCCGCTTGGCCGCCCACAGCTTCGTTGCGGCTTGGTCAAGGATTTCAGCCGACGGCACGCCACGTCCCGGACGGCGTACCACCTCATTGCTCCAATCGCGATTGATGGACGCTGACAACACATCCAGCGGCACCGAAATATGCACCGGACGTGGCCGCTCACTGTCGAACACCGCGTAGGCACGGGCGATCAGTTCAGGCAGGTCCTCGGTGTTCAAGGCCACCGCAGAGAACGCGGTGATGGGTGCGGTCATGGCGCGCTGGTCCTGGGTTTCATGCAGGCAGCCCCAGCCCTTGCCCAGGCTGGCGGTGTGGTTGACGCTGGAAATCACCAGCATCGGGATCGAGTCGGCATAGGCCTGGCCAATGGCGGTGGCGGCGTTGGTTACGCCGGGCCCGGTAATGATGAAGCACACCCCCGGCTTGCCGCTGACCCGCGCATAACCGTCCGCCATAAAACCCGCGCCCTGTTCGTGGCGGGTCAGGACATGGCGAATGCCGCTTCCAGGTAAGCCGCGATACAGCTCCAGGGTGTGCACGCCGGGAATACCGAACACGGTGTCGACGCCGTAGTTGGCCAGCAATCGCACCAGGGCCTGGCCGCCCGTCAAGGTTGTGCCTTGCATCATTATCTCCTTCAAGCCTGGCCGAGGCGGATCAACGCGTCGACCGCCGTGGCGCCCTGGGCATTGACCAGCAATGGGTTCACATCCAGCTCCAGCAACTGCCCGGCGTTGGCGCAGGCGTAATCGGCGACGGCGCGGATCGCTGCCACCAGGGCGTCCATATCCGCCACCTCACGACCGCGAAAGCCTTGCAGCAACGTAGCGCTGCGCAGGCTCAACAGCGCGTTGCGGATCGCATCGTCAGTGGTCGGCAACAACAGGCTGCGGCTGTCCTTGAGCAATTCCACCAGAACCCCACCGGCACCGATCACCAGCGCCAGGCCGAAGTCGTTCTCGCGCTTGATGCCGACAATCAGCTCGGCCAACGGTGGCATGGCCATGGTTTCCAGCAGCAGTTGATCGAACGCCACATCCGGCGCGTAGGCGCCGATTTGCACACGCATATGCGCCAGGGCAGCAGTCAAGGCCAGGCCGTCCTGCAGGTTCAGCACCACGGCGCCGGCTTCGGTTTTATGGGGCAACTGCGCACTGACAGCCTTGAGTACCAGCGGGTAGCCGAGCACCTTGGCGTCGGCGATGGCGCGTTCGGGAGTGCTCAAGACACTGGCCGGCGTGGATAGCCCAAAAGCCCGCAAGGCTTGCTTGGAATCCCATTCATTCAGCACTTGCCCCTGATGGTTCAAGGCTTGTGGGCACAACAGCTCCAGGGTCGATTCGCCCCGCGCCAGCAGGACTTGGCGATTGCTCTGGTAATGGGCGATCCGGCCCCAGGCGGCAAGCGCGTCCTCCACGCCTTGCAAGGCGGCGACACCTTGAGCATGCAAGCGCTCACGGGCATGGGCGGGCAGTAATTCGGGAAAGGCCGAAGTGACAAAACCGGTCTTGCTATGGCGAACCAGGGCCGCGCAAAACAACTCCAGCAGCAGGTCGCATTCCTTGCGCTCACCGGTAAATGGCGCCGGGTAATCGAGCACCAGCATCGCTGCATCAGCTTCGGTGCGCAGCGCGGTGTCGAGCATCGCGTTGAGCGCGTCGCTGTTGCCCCAGATCGCCGTGGTGAAATCCAGCGGATTGACCAGGTTGGCATAGCTGGGCAGCACCTGCGCCAACTCGACACGCTGGCCCTCATCGAGCTTGGGCAGTGCGAGGTGATTGCGTTCGGCGTAGTCGGCAATCAACCCTGCGTCACCACCGGAACAGGCCAGCGCGATCAGGCTACTGCCCGCCGGCAGGTTGCCACAGGCCGCCGCTTTCAGGGTCTCGACAAAACTCACCGGCCCGCTGACCCGAATCACCCCAAGACGGGCAAACAGGCTGTCGTACAGCACATCGGAGCCGGACAACGAGCTGGTATGACTCAAAGCCAGCTCGGCGCCGATCTGCGACACGCCGGTTTTCAGGGCGATGATCGGGATGCCTTTTTCCAAGGCCTTGTGAGCGGCGCGGGCGAATCCCGGCACATTCTTCAAGCCTTCCAAATGCAAGCCGATGGCGGTGACGCGCGGCTCATCCAGCAGCACGTCCATCAGTTCGGCAACGCCCAATTGCGCCTGATTACCCACCGAAGCCATATAGGCCACCGGCAGCGAGCGGTCGCTCATGGACAGGTTGTAGGCGAAGTTGCCGCTCTGGGTCAGCACCGCCACGCCACGCTCTACCGGCTTGCCGCCATGGGCCACCGGCCACAGCGCCGAGCTGTGCAGGTAGTCGAGCAATCCGTAGCAATTGGGGCCGAGCAGTGCCATGTCGCCGGCCGCCTTGAGCAGTTGTTGCTGCAAGGCCTGGCCCTCGGCGCCAGCTTCGGCAAAGCCTGAGGCGTAGCAGATGGCGCCGCCGGTGCCGATGGCGGCCAACTCGCCGACGCAGGTCAGGGTGAGTTCGCGGTTGGTGGCGATAAACACCGCGTCCGGGCCGCACGGCAAGTCGGCAACGCGGCGCACACAGGGAATACCGTCGAGGCTGTCATGCTGGGGATTGACCAGCCACATCTGCCCTGCAAAGCCGCCTTCAGCGCAGCGCTTGAGGGCTCGGGCCATGCTGCGCCCGCCGACGAAGGCCAGGTGGCGAGGCGCCAGCAGGCGCTTGAGGTTGTCGCGAATCGTCTGGGACATGAGCGTTCTCCGACCCGGTCAGCGCAACAGGGGCCGCAACAGTTCGCGGGCGATGATATGACGCTGGATTTCCGAGGTGCCTTCCCAGATCCGTTCAATCCGTGCGTTGCGCCAGATGCGCTCCACCGGGCCTTCGTCCATCAGGCCCATGCCACCAAAAATCTGCACGGCCTCGTCGGCGACCTTGCCCAGCGTTTCGCTGGCAAACAGCTTGGCCATGCCGGCTTCGCCGTCGGTCATGCTGCCCTGATCCATTTTCCAGGCGGTGTGCAGGGTCAACAGTTCAGCGGCGCGGATCTGCGTGGCCATGTCGGCAAGCTTGAACGACACGCCCTGATAAGTACCGATGGGCTGGCCGAACTGCTTGCGATCCACCGCCCATTGCAGCGAGAGGTCCAGCGCGCGCTGGGCCTGGCCGACGCAGTTGGCGGCCACCATCACTCTGCCTGCGGTCAACCAGGCATTGGCTACGTCCCAGCCCTTGCCCACCTCACCCAGCACTTTGGAGGCCGGCACGCGGCAGTCATCGAAGAACATTTCGTAGGTGTGATAACCACGGTTGCTCACACACTTGGGGCCTCGGCGGATGGTCATGCCGGGGGTGTCGCGGTCCACCAGAAATGAAGTGACTGCGTTGCGCTGGCGACCGTTGTGTTCGTAGGTGTCGGTGACGGCAAAGACAATGGCAAAATCGGCGTGCCCGGCGTGGCTGATGAAATGCTTGCTGCCGTTGATCACAAAGTCATCGCCCTTTTGCACGGCGCGGGTCTTGATCGCATTGGCGTCGGACCCGGCGCCCGGTTCGGTGAGGGCGAAGCAGTCGATCTTCTTGCCTTGAATACAGGGCAGCAAATAGTCGTCAATTTGCTTGCCAGTACAGGCCATAAGGATCTTCGACGGCCGGGCGACAAACACATGCAGCGCCCAGGAGACCTTGGACAATTCCCGTTCGATCAGCGCCTGGGACAGGTAATCCAGGCCGCCGCCACCCACTTCTTCGGGCATGTTGAAGGCGTAGAAGCCCGCCGCGATGGCCTTGTCGCGGATCTGCGCGGCCAACTGCGGCGAGACCTCGTCGGCGCGGTCCACCGCTTCCTCAAAGGGCAACAACTCCTTGGCAACAAAACTGCGTACCGCGTCCACCAACATGTCTTGTTCTTGGCTTAGTTGGAAATTCATGGCGCTACCTGTCGATAGAGAGAGGACAGCTACAAGCCCCAAGCTTGAAGCTTGAAGCGTTGAAACTCAGTTACCGTTGAATCGCGGCGGGCGCTTTTGCGTCGCCGCGCGCAAGGCTTCGGCGCCGTCCGCGCTGCGTCCACACAACAATCCGGCGGCCAGTTCAGCCTCCAGTTGCTCGGGCAGGTTGCGTGCGGCACCTTCGCGGATCAGGGTCTTGGTCTGGGCAAATGCGAAGGTCGGGCCGTTGGCCAAGCGTGCAGCCAGCTCAGTGACGTGAGTGTGCAATTGCTCATCGGCGCAGACTTCCCCCACCAATCCGGCAGCCAGCGCACGATCGGCACTCCACAGCTCGTCGAGGAACAACAGGCGCTTGGCCTGTTCGCTGCCGATCAGTCGTGGCAAGTGCCAGCTGGCGCCGGCGTCGGGGGAGTAAGCCATGCTGGTGTAGCCGGCCTTGAACCGTGCCGACTGCGCGGCGACCCGCAGGTCGCAACATAGGGCCAGGTCCATGCCGGCGCCGACGGCGGTGCCGTTGATGGCTGCGATGGTGGGTTTGTCGAGGGTGTACAGACGGGTCATCAGGGCGTGGGCGGTTTCGGTCCAGCCGTAGCTTTCAAGGGCGCCACGAGCTTGGGCTTCGGCCCACTCAGCGAGGTCGGCACCGGCGCAGAAGCTGCGACCGCTGCCGGTCAGTACCACCACGCGCACGGCAGGGTCGCTGTTGAAACCATCGAGCAAAACATGCAGGTGCTTGAGGGTCGGGATATCCAGGGCATTGCGCTGGGCGCCGCGATTGAGGGTGAGCCAGGCGACGCCCGCTTCGACCTGGATGAGCACTGACGAGTCGATAGTCATGGGTTCCTCGAATTATTTTAATTGGCTTGAGGGGTGCGACATGGGGCGATACTAAACGAGTGTTCAGCAAGGAGGCAATCGGCAAAATGCTCTGTCGTTGATTTTTTTTTGAGGAGGGTACCGGCCTGAACATTGCGTCCAGGCGGCGAAGGAGTTCTTAGGCTTTGAGTTGAAACCGCTGACGACCGCCAGCCTGCAGGCCGTCGACCCAGGCTTCGCAAATCTGGATGCCCTGCTCAGGGGTAAACGTGCCGGGATTGAGTCCCGACTCCAGCCACAATCCGTCGAGTAACGCGCTGAGGGCAATGGCTGCCAGGTCCGCATCGAAGCGCTCCCAGCCATGCTCTTGGGCCATGTCCGCCAAGGCCGAGCGCATGATGGTGCGGTACTCGCCGTAAGAATGTTCGTGGGCCAGATTGATGGCCGGTGCGGTCTTGACCGCCCCCCAGAACGCCAGCCAGGCATCCAGCAGTTGCGGGTCGAGCAATTGCGGGGAAAAGGAGCCGCGAAAAAACGCCGACAACCGTTCCCGCGGGCTGGGCGCTGCCTTGGCCATGGCATCGCGCAACAGGTTCATGACCTGGCCGGTGATGGAGCGATAGGCCTCGGCCACCAGTTCGTCCTTGCCAGAGTAGTGATGGCTGATCAGCCCTACCGATACCCCAGCCTCGGCGCTGATCTTGCGGATCGATGCGCCCTGGAAACCGTGGCGCTTGAGGCAGACCAGCGTCGCCTGGACCAGATTGGCCTTACGCAACTCCGGCTCCATACGAGAGAAACGGGATTCCTGGGTCATGTAGCGGTTCCCTTCGGTTAAATCAGTGGGTGGCACGTTCTGCGGCTGAACGACTGTACAGCAACCACCCACGGGGATTAAACCGCCTCAGGCACGCAAACCCGGCGATACCCGATCCAGCAGGCGCAATAACGCGGCCCAGGCCAATTGCATGGCATCCGGATCGCTCAGTTCACCCTCCTCCAACGGCCGACCTGGATCGTTAAACTGCCGTTCGGTGTACGCGCACACCTCGGCCGACGGCAACACCAGCTTGCCGCAGGCCTGGGCGGCGATTTGGATATCACAGGCCTTTTCCAGGTAATACATGCGCAGGAAGGCCTGGCTGACGGTTTCCCCCACCGTCAGCAAACCGTGGTTGCGCAGCATCAGCACCGGCTTATCCCCCAGGTCGCGAACCAGCCGCTGCTGCTCATCGAGGTCCAGGGCCACGCCTTCGTAATCGTGGTAGGCGACCTTGCCGTAGAACTCCATGGAGATCTGGTTGACCGGCAGCAGTCCGCATTCCAGCGCTGCCACCGCACAACCGGCCCGCGTGTGGGTGTGTAACACGCATTGGGCGTCTTCGCGGGCGCCATGAATGGCGCTGTGGATCACGAAACCTGCCGGGTTGACGGCATACGGCGATGGCTCCACCGCCCGGCCATCCAGGCCGATTTTCACCAGGCTGGACGCGGTGATCTCCTCGAACATCAACCCGTAGGGGTTGATCAGGAAGTGATGTTCGGGGCCGGGAATGCGCACTGAAATATGGGTGAAGATCAGGTCACTCATACGAAAATGGGCGATCAGCCGGTAACAAGCGGCGAGTTCTTCGCGCAGGTGTTGTTCGGTCGGGTGGCAGCCACGGTTGGTCATTTTTGTTCTCCATGCGGGTGGGTAACGTGGCCGAAGCTAATCCAGCCACCAGTAAAAAAACAAGTTGATTTTTTACTGGCGCTCACCTCCTATAGAAAAATAACAATAACAGCGCCTGGAGTATCCGCACCATGTCGCCCCATGCTTTCCCCCTCCTGTTTGAACCCCTTGCACTTCGGGGTAAACGGCTTAAAAACCGCATCATGTCCAGCGGACATGACACCTCGATGCCCACCGATAATCGGGTTAACGAACAGTTGATCGCTTATCACCGGGCGCGGGCCGAGGGCGGTGTCGGGCTGATTGTGTTGCAGGTCGCTGGCGTGCATGACAGCGCCCGCTACACCGCTCATGTGCTGATGGCCACTGACGACAGCTGCATCGACGGCTACCGGCAATTGGCCGAGACCTGCCATGCCGAGGGTACTGTGGTGCTGTCGCAGATTTTCCATCCGGGTAGGGAAATCATGGAGTCGGCCGATGGGTTGCTGGCGGTGGCGTACTCGGCGTCAAGTGTGCCCAATGAACGCTTTCGAGTGATGCCCAGGGCCCTTGATCAACGGATGATTGACGACATTGTCGCCGGTTATGGCGCTGCGGCCAGACGCCTGCACCAGGCCGGAATCGACGGGGTCGAGGTGGTTGCCAGCCATGGTTATTTGCCGGCGCAATTTATCAACTCACGGGTCAACCGGCGCACCGATGACTACAATGGCGACCTCGACCAGCGCCTGCGTTTCTTGCGGGAAATCATCGCGGCTGTTCGCGCGACGACTGACGAGCAGTTCATCATAGGCCTGCGTATTTCAGCCGACGAACGTGACCCCGAAGGCCTGAGGGAAGACGAATCCCTGGCCGCCGTGCAGTTACTGCAATCACAGTTGGATTACGTACACATCGTCGCCGGCACCTCGGCCTCTCTCGGCGGTGCCATCCATATCGTACCGCCCATGGCGATTGCCACGGCGTATCTGGCCAAGGAAGCGGCGACGTTCAAGGCCGGCCTGTCGATTCCGCTGTTTGTCACCGGGAGGATCAATCAGCCTCAGGAAGCCGAACTGATATTGGCGCGGGGGCAAGCCGATGTGTGTGGCATGACTCGCGCATTGATCTGCGACCCGCAAATGCCCAACAAAACCGACGCTGGTCGTGTCGAGGATGTACGGGCCTGCATCGCCTGTAATCAGGCGTGTATCGGGCGCTTTCACAAGGGGTTGCCCATTTCCTGCATCCAGCATCCGGAGAGTGGGCGTGAATTACAGTTTGGCCAGATTCGGGCGGCCACGGCGCGCAAGCGCATCCTCGTGGCCGGTGGCGGCCCGGCGGGGATGAAGGCGGCTGCGGTGGCGGCGCAGCGCGGTCATGAGGTCACATTGTATGAAGCCAGTGGGCAACTGGGCGGGCAAGTACTGCTGGCGCAATTGCTGCCACGGCGCAGCGAGTTCGGCGGCGCCAGCATCAATCTTCAGCGGGAGATGGCATTGGCCGGGGTGCGCGTGGTGCGCAACACCCGGGTCGATCGGGCGTTGGTGGAGCGCGAGCAGCCAGACATGGTGATCATCGCCACCGGCGCCGAACCTTACTGGCCGGCCTTCGAACGCGGCGGTGAGTTGCAGGTGGTGGATGCCTGGCAAGTGTTGCGTGATGAAGTCCAGCTCGGTCGTTCGGTGGTGGTGGTCGACTGGCGTTGCGACTGGATCGGCCCTGGCATTGCCGAGCGCCTGGTGCGCGCCGGTCATCAGGTGCAACTGGCAGTCAACGGTACCCATTGCGGGGAAAACCTGCCGCTGTACGTGCGCGATCAGTTGGCCGGCGAGCTGCATCGGCTAGGCATCCCGATCATCCCCTACGCCCGTCTGTACGGCTGCGATGACACCACCGTGTACCTGCAACACACCGCCAGCGCCGAGCCGATGCTGCTGGAAAATATCGACTCGCTGGTGTTGTGCCAGGGGCATCAGCCAGTGGACACTCTTGGCGCACAATTGGAAGGCCTGGTGGACTTCAAGCGCATTGGCGACTGCCTGGCGCCGCGTACCGCCGAAGAGGCCATTTATGAAGGGTTGAAGGTGGCGTGGGAAATTTGAATGAGTAACGACGAACCTCAGCAACTGTTCCTGGGTACGCGTATCCGCGGACTGCGAAAGGCTCGCGGCCTGACCCTCACGGTATTGGCGCAGATGAGCAAACTGACCGCCGGCTACATCAGCCAACTGGAACGCAACCTCGCCTACCCCTCGATCCCGGCGCTGTTCAACATCGCCCGCAGCCTGGGGGTGACCATCCAGTGGTTCTTCGCCAGCGAAACCACCACAGCCCCGCAAGACCAGGGCTACGTGGTGCGTAAAGGCACGCGGCAGAGCATTTACTATGAAGACGGCATTGTTGACCAACTGCTGACGCCCCAGCCCAACCGCCAGTTGGAGATGCTGCACTCGCGCTTCCCGCCCGGTACCTACAGCCAGCAAAACTACAGCCATGAAGGTGAAGAGGCCGGTTACGTATTGAACGGGAGGTTTGAGTTGTGGATAGGCGAGCGCCATTTTCAGCTCGACGAGGGCGATAGTTTCAGCTTTCCAAGCAGCGAACCCCACCGCTACGGCAACCCTGGCAAGGTGGATGCAGTGGTGATCTGGGTGATCACACCACCGACGTTTTGAGCCGCATCTGCCTGGTACTGTCGTGCGTACTGACCACCTTTATCCTTTGCTTGCCCAAACAGGGCCGGCACTACGCCAACCCTCCTCCCTCACCCCGAAACGCGCTGGGACTCAGCCCCGTCCACCGTTTGAACGCTCGTCGAAAACTGCGTACGTCGCTGTAGCCCACCTCTTCGGTAATGCGCTCGATGGACAACCCCGGATTGCCCAGCAGGCCCATGGTGCGCGCGCGACGCACCTGCTCCAGCAACGTCTCAAAGGTCAGCCCGTGTTCGGTCAAGCGCCGACGCAGGGTACGGCCACTCATGTTCAAGTCACTGGCGACCTTTTCCAGCTGGCTGCCCTGCAGGTCACGAGAAATCGCCCGCTCCACCGCCTGGATCAAATCCATCTTTTGATGCAGCTGGGCGCTTTCCAACTCCAGCAACTCCAGGGCCTGACGTAACGCCAGGGCATGGTGATTGGGCAGGCGCACGTCCAGCCAATGTCTGGCCAGGACCATACGGTTGTGCAGACAACCAAAGCGTACATCCGCGCCAAACAGCCGCGGATACTCGGCGGCATACAGTGGCGCTGCGTGCATGAACTCCACCCGTAGTGGAATAAACTCAGCCCCCACCAGCGCCCTGCCATAGACCATGATGCTGGAGAAGAACTCTTCAGCGGCAAATACCTGTACCTCGGCGTAGGGCAACAGGCATTCAACGTCGACAAACACCTCATTCACTCCTTCATGGATGCGCGAGGTGGCGATGCCGCCGGAGGTGTGCTGGTGCCGCTCGCCGACGGCAAAGGCATCGCGCAGGGTCTTGCACAGGGAAATCACATGCCCCAGCAGGCCCAGGGTGCCCAACACATTCTGATTGCCGACACACAGCCCCAGGCCCTGATCCGGCAACACCTTCAACGCCCGCTGGATCATCGCCACCGCCTGGCGATAGGAAATGCGCTGGGCCGGGTCATCCAGGTCGCCCAGGGTAAAGCCCAGGCCACGGCACAGGTGCTCGGCACTGGCACCCTTTTGCGCGACGACTTGCCCCAGGGTTTGCAGGAGAAACGGCGAGACCAGGGCCAGTTCATAGTGCGGATCAACGGCTTTGCTTTGCATGAATCTTCGATTCCCGACTGAGTACTCGGTTCTTGTTTTAGAAACATCCTGACAATCATAGGCGCTTGCCAGGATCGCCGCACTCTGCATGAAAGCTGTCCGCCAAAGTCCCCCTATCTGGCCGCCAATACCCTGCCCCGCCGGGCGCCAAGGGCTTATTTCTATGGGCAAGGCCCATGAAGGTCTGCTCCCCCAACAATAATAACGAGCCCATACATGAACCCGACCTGTGCGCTTCACCCTCTGCACCTTGCCCTGATGGCACTTATCAGCCTGCCGGCCCTGGCCACGGAAGGCGGCGTGGACAACATCGGCACCGGCACCGATGGCTTTTACATCCTGCCGCTGGACGTCAACAACCTGCCAGACCACATGTTCGCCTTCAACCTCTACTACAACCACTTCGAAGCCAAAAAACTCAATATCAGCTCCCTCGGCGGCAAGGTGCCTGACGTCAAGATCAAGTCCGACGCAATTATCCCGCGCCTGGACTACCTCAGCCCGCTGCGGGTATTCGGCGGCCGGCTCGGTGGCTACATCGCGCAGCCTTACCTAAAGCAACAAGTGGCGCTGTTCGGCATGTCCGACCAGCGCGAAAGCATGGGTGACACCACACTGGCGCCGATCATCCTGTGGGATATGGGCAAAAACCTGACCCTCGCCGCCGCTGTGGAGATCACCCTGCCCACTGGCGAATACGACGCCACGCGCCTGGCCAACACCAGCAACAACTTCTACACCTACAAACCGCTGTTTTCCGCGACCTGGCTGCCCAACGAGCGCACCGAACTGTCGATCAAGACCACCTACAGCTTCAACAAGGAAAACCACGACACCGATTACCGTTCGGGGCAGATTTTCCACTTTGATTATTCGGCCAGCTATAAAGTGACCGACAACCTGAGCCTGGGCATCAACGGCTACTACCTGAAGCAAACCACCGACGATAAGCAGTACGGGCGCACGGTGACCAATATCTTTGGCGAGGACGTCGATGACGGCGTGCGGGGCCAGGTGTTTGCCATTGGCCCGGCGGTGTATTTCACCTTTCTCAAGTACGCCAGTGCCGAGGTGCGCTGGGCCAAGGAGTTTGATGTGGAGAACCGGCCGGAAGGTGACATGTTGTGGGCCAAACTGACGATTCCATTTGCGCTTTGACTGGGTACGGTCAATGTGGGCTTGCCTGCAATGCAGGCAACTCGGTCTGTCAGTTACACCAAGGTGATGCCATCGCAGCAGTACGGTGATCCGATAAGCCAACCCCCGCCTTTGACCGAGTCGCTCAGGTGTAGACCGGCCAGCTTTCAACGATCTTCCCGCCCCTTACCGCCAGTAAATCGCCAAACTGCAGCAACACACACTCAGTCTGGGTCGGCCGCAGAAACACGTGATCCTCCACCGCCAACCCCACCGCAGGCGAGCCGTTGACCATCTCCTGATTGGAGCTGCGGCCATACAGCTCGTTACTTTTCAGCCCCGAGGGAGACTCGAACTCGGCCATCCAGTTGCCGCCATAGATAAAGAACGTGCCGCGCTGGTTGCTGTCCCACCAGGAGAACAGCCTCGACTTGTCATCCAGCGCCGGGATGTTCACCGCACCGGTACTTTTCAGCACGGGCGTGGCGATGTAGGCCGCCGGGACGTGCTCGCTCAAGGACGGCAAGTCGTAATGAGTCGGCTTGAGCAACGCGGTGCCCACCGAGACTTCGCTGCTCAGGCGTTCCTGTTCGTGGATGCGATAACTCGGACTGCCGGCGGTATTGAGGGTCAGGCCGTCACGCCACAAGGGCGCAAAGTGCTGGCGGGTGTAGTCGACATAGCCGTTGTAACGCTGCATGACCTTGTCGAACAGCGCCTGGGGCGAGCCGAGAATCCCCGGCACGCCCATGCCGACAAACGGGTCGTAGCCCATGAAACCGGCAAACTCCAACTGCTGCGGATGGGCGCTGATCAGTCCCAACATCTGCCCCAGCACGGCATCATCACTGATCCCGCCACGATGCAGGCCAACATCCAGTTCGATATTGACCCGCAGCCTCGTACCCAATCCCTGGGCCAGCGCCAGGTATTGCTGCAACCGCTCAGGGGTGTCCAGCAACCACTGCAATTGCCGGGACGGCTCGAACGGGCCTTTGTGAGTTTGATAAAATAACTGCGCTGAGCGCACCGGCAACGGCTTGCCCATCAGGATATCGGCATCAGGAAATACCAGGGCATCGTGATTGAGAAACGGCTGATGAAACGACATCAACCGCTGGGTGCCGGCACGCTTGGCAATGTAGGCCAGCAAACCCGGCGACGGCAGAGATTTCTCCACCAGGCGCAAGTGTTTGCCACCCCGCTGAACCGACTGCATGACCACATCGATATTGTGATCCAGGCTGTCCAGGTCAATCAGCATCACCGGGCGCATCGGCCCATGGGCCTTGAGTTCTTGGTTCAGCGTGCGGAAATACTCGCTGTACGGGCCGCCGTGATCATTCGGGCGCAACAACGCTGCACCACCCACCAGCAAGGCGCCTGCACCGACGGTACCGAGCATGAAGTTTCTACGGTTCATCAGGCCACTCCCAGAATGGATGACAGGTGTGCATTGAGAAATTTGCCGCTAGGGTCCAGTGCCTGTCGTACACGGGTGAACTCCTCCCAGCGTGGGTACAGCGCTTGCAGGTTGCGAGCGTTAAGGGTGTGCAACTTGCCCCAGTGAGGCCTGCCGGCGTACTTCCAGAAGATCGGCTCCACCGCCGCAAAGAAATTGTGATGGTCCATGGTGTAGTGCTGGTGCACGGAGATCGAACAACTGTCGCGCCCTTCAAACATGCTCAAGGGAATGTCGTCGGCCTTGACGTAGCGGTACTCGATGGGAAACCAGGTGCGCAGGTCCTTGTCGTTGATCAGTTTGAGGATTTCCCGCAGGCAGGCAGGGCCTTGCTCGGCGGGAACCGAATATTCCATCTCGTTGAAACGCACATTGCGCACGTTGGCATAGACCTCATACGACTCGGCCACCCGGTCCTGGAAACTGGCGAAATAGCGCAGGCTGTTGAGCAGGGTGCGCCGGGCGTCGGGGAAATCGCTGCCGTATTTGTCGAGCTTTTCGATGATCGACACAAACGCGTTGCCGCCCTCCTCGGCCGGATCGATCGGTGGGGTTTCGGGGTCGGTGGTTTCGTTGAGGGCGATGGATAAGGCGTAATCGGAGTGGGTCACCACCAGCATTTCCCAGTGCTGGTTTTCCCGGGTGTTTTTCTCCACATCCTCCAGCAGATCGCAGGTTTTGGCGATCCATTGCCGCTCTCGCAGACGATACGGTGCGCGGTTTTTCAGGCGCACTTTGGTTGCCACGCCGAGGGCGCCGAGGGACACCCTGGCGGCATTGAACACCTCGGTATGTCGATTGGCATCACAGTCCAGTACCTCGCCTTGGGCGGTCACCAGTTGCAGGCCGGTGATATGGCCGCTATAGGAGGTAAAGCCGATGCCTGTGCCGTGGGTCGAGGTAGCGATGGCGCCAGCCAGCGTCTGGTAGTCGATATCCGCCATGTTCGGCAAGGCCTGGCCGATTTCTTTCAGCGCCGGGCCCATGCGCGACATCGGCGTGCCGGCGCCGAAGATGGCTTGCAGGCTGCCGGCATCGTGATCAAGCAAACCGTTGAAAAAGCTCAGGGACAGCAGTGTGCCGTCGGTGGGCACCAGGGCGCTGAACGAGTGGCCCGAGCCCACCGGCCGCACCTTGCCCGGCGCCTGGCGAATCACCTGCACCAACTCGTCCAGGTCCTTGGGCGCCAGGCGCGCCAGCGGCAGGCAACTTTGCGCGCCAGACCAGTTACGCCAGGGAATCAGCCGCGGTGCACGGGCCAGTTGCGCGAGCGCCGGGTTGCTGCTCAACGCCATGAAAGCGCCCGTCAGCGCCGCGCGCTGCAACAGTTGACGCCGTGATAGGTCCATCACCATGCCGCTTACCTCGTTGTTGTTATTGTTGTTGCCCGGACATGAAACTGATCAGCGCCAGGAACTGCTCCTCGGAACACTGCATGCACAGGCCCATGGGCGGCATACCGTTGTAGCCGTTGATC
Source organism: Pseudomonas sp. HY7a-MNA-CIBAN-0227 (assembly GCF_040310325.1). NCBI lineage: Bacteria > Pseudomonadati > Pseudomonadota > Gammaproteobacteria > Pseudomonadales > Pseudomonadaceae > Pseudomonas > Pseudomonas sp. HY7a-MNA-CIBAN-0227. The sequence goes on from NZ_JBEOPT010000007.1 coordinate 129,757, forward strand.
GTGTGGTCCAGCAGCGTGTCGGCCCCCTGGGCGATGCGCGGGCGCCAGGCAAGGTCGTCGCCGGTCAGCGGTGCGCCGGATGCCGGATTGGCGTGGCACAGCTTGCAACTGGTGTCGTAGACCTGGGCCAGGGCTGACTCGGTCGGCATGGCACTGGCTGCCGTGGCGCGTTCAGGAGGATGTTTCGATTCGTCGCCGCAGGCCGTCAGCAGGCCGATAAAGGCCAGCAGCAGACTGATACGACAGGGGTTTATTACCCGCATAACCGCCCTCTCTCTTATGGTGTGGAAAGTCAGATCCACACTAAGGCAGGGGCAGCACCGCGTTGAGGGTATTGGGGGACATAAAGGGGGACTTCAGCGGCCAGGCTTGAGCGGGTGACAAGCAGCTCAAGTTGCCGTCAGCAACCGCGTAAGGGCTGTGCGAAGTTGAGGGTGTTCGGGCAAGCGAATGCCGAAGCTGTCCTGCAGCAGCGCCAGCAGTTCGTCCGCGTCCTGGATCGAGCGTTTTTCGCTGTCGCGGTCCAGGTAATGAATCGCGTAGTTGCCATTGTTCAACGTACGGCGCAGACCCGGAGCGATCAGCGCCACTTTCAACTGGCCTATAAACGGTGAGTCGGGGTGGGTGCAGACGTACCAGTTGCCGACCTCATAGTCGATGTGCGACTGCTGCTGCAGGTCGAATACATAGAGCCCGCGCCACTCCCCGGCGACCTGGGCCCACAGGGTATAGCTGTCCTGTTCCAAGGTCAGGCGGTAGGGTTCATGTGCGGTGGCCTGGGGCGCTTCGCTGTCCAATTGCAACGGGCTGGTCGGCACCATGCCACCAAAACCGACATCACTGATATAACGCACACCGTCCACAGTCACCAGGCTCAGGCGGTGAGTCCGGGCGGTGAGCGCATCGGGTGGGCCACCTATCACCACCCTCCCGGTAATGCCACGGGCGTCAAACCCCAGCTCTTGCAACAACGCCAGAAACATTTGGTTCAGTTCGTAGCAATAGCCACCGCGCCCATCCAACAGGACTTTCTGCTCGACGCGGGCTAAATCAATGGGCACTGGCACACGCAACAGGGTCGACAGGGTTTCAAAGGCGAAGGTGCTGACATGGCGCAACTGCAACTGCGCCAGGGTTTGCAGGGTCGGTGCCGGCGGCGTGTCATAACCCAGGCGTTGCAGGTACAGACGACTGTGAGTCAGGCGAGGCGAATCCAGGGACATGGCGCAATCCTTGAGCGCGAGGCGAAGGCATCACTAATACCCTGAACCGGGTCGCTTGCCAATTGTGATCGGTATCAACACCCGCTAGGTAAAGCCCCGCTCTGTGGCGGGGCCGTGTTCAGGTTTTCAGATCGCCAAGAGGGTCGTAGCCCGGCGTCTTGGCGGGCTTTTCTTTTTCGTCCAACGGCGCAATCGCGGGGCCCACCGGGTCAACCTGAGGGTCGGCCAGATCCGGCGAGTCGGGGTCAAAACCCAACTCGTCAGCGCCGCTGGAATGTTCCGATGAGTGCGGGCCATCGGGGGTTTTCGAATTACTGGTCATAGTCACCTCCTCCACGCGCCGGGTTACAGCGGGCGCGCCTTGTCATGCAGATTATCCAGGTCCTCGTCGACCCGCTCCTCATCCTTCTCACGCCTGGCCGGGTCATTGGGCCGGTAGGCGTCGTTATCACGTTCCACTTCTCCAGGAAGAATCGGCTCGTCGGGATTTTGCGTACCGGGCTGCTGCTGATACCGGGTCATGGTCCACCTCGCTTGAAGTCCGTTGCACACAGACTTTAGAGAAACCGCTGCACGCCATCGTTCAACCTGATTTCCCTCCTGCCCGTTGAAGCGTGAGAAGATGCCGCGCTGTGGCATACCCCTACTTCCCTTATGGAGACTGCACCCCGGATGTTTGAGATCAAACCCTGCGTTCCACAAACCTATCGCCAGCAGACCCGCCGCAGCACGCTAATCGTCGCCGTGATATTCGTCTTCCTGGCGATGCTGCTGTCGACCCTGGCCGTGATGCTGTTTGGCGAACCCGGTGGCGACAACTTTCGCTTCAATGTCGGCGGGGTCGTGGCCGGGGTGTTGCTGACAGTGGCGCTGGTGCGCGGCCCGTTCTGGTCACACGCCTGGCTGGCACCGGCACTCTATGGCTGGCAGCTCAAGCGCAGCCTGATGCGCGTGACCAACGTCATGCACAAGGTCACCGAACAGGTGCAGGCCAATGATCCGGAGGCGATCAAGCTACTGCGCTTCTACCATTTGGGGCTGACGCAGATGCATGCACTGGACGCCAACTCCAGCGCCCAGGCGCAGTTGGTGGGGGAAATGGACGCGCACAAGGCGAAGATGCAGGCGCTGGGGATCGAGACCGAGCAAACACGCCTGGACCCGGCGTGGCTGGCAGCGGTAAAAAACGCTTGAGGTTTGCATTCAGACCGTCAGATTTGAACCAGCCTGTGAGCGCCAGCAGAACACCGCACTGACGGCAATCGCAGCGCCCGCCACGCCAAACACCCAGGGCGCCGATGCCACCGGCAACAGAAAACCCGCCAGCAACGGCCCAAGGCCGGCACCGATGTCGCGCCACACCGCGTTGGACGCCAGGGCTGAAACCCGCAGGGCGCCGGGATTGCGTTCCGCCACCAGGGTCGTCACCAAAGGTAATTGCAGGGCCCGCAGCACCAGCACCGCAGCAGCGCCAACAATCACCCAATAGCTGCCAAAAGCCCACAGGGCCAGGGCACTGAGGAAGGAAAACAGCAGCAACATCGCCGTGGCACCAAAGCGCTGTGCCGCGCGACCGCCCAAGGGGCTCAGGAGCATTTCCGAAACATACCGCAGCGCCATCAACGCGCCGGCAATCAACACCGCATCACCGCCGAGGATTTTTTGCGCCTGCACCGATAGGCCGAAAATAAACAGCCCGTCCAGCGCCACGCCTTCGATAAACGACCACACCGCCACGCTGTCCGGCAACCGGAAACGGCGGCCTGGGGTACCGTGCAAATCATGGCCGGCAGTCGGTAGGCCACGAGCAAGCCACAAGCCAATCAAGCAACACACCGCCAGAATCAGAAAAATCGGACGTGGCCCCGCCCATAACGTCAGCAGGCCGCCAAGCGGCAAGGCCAGCATCGGGCCAAGAGCAATAAACGCTCGGGAACGCCCGGCGCGGCGCGATGCTCCAGAGGGCTCAGAAGTCGCCAGCACTTGGGTCGACAGGTTCAACGCGGCAAAACACAGGCCCCATATCAGCCGCAGCCCCAGCAACGCGGCAAAACCACTCAAGAATGAATTGCCCAGGGCGCAGACGGCGGCTGCGCCGGCAGCGAGCATGCAGGTCAGGCGATCGCCCCGCAGGGCATAGAAGTTGAGCACATACCGATAGCCGAAAATCCGCACCAGCCGGTTGGCCGCCAGCAGCACCCCGGCCTGGGCCAGGGTAATGCCGAACGCCTGGGACTCCATGGGCAGCAAGAGATAGAGCAATACGTCACTGGGCAGGCACAAACTCAAGGTCAGCGCGGCACGGCGGGAGGTGGAGTCAGCGTTACGTTGGGTCAGGCTGGGCATAAAGCTGAAACATTCAGAATTATTTAGATGGCCACGTTAGCGTTCTTCCACGGTGCCTTACAAGGGCCAATACCGGGTTAAGCGGGACCAAACTGCAACAGGCGCAAACCACTGGCGACTCAGCCCACCGAGGCCAAGGCGTCATCAAAAAGCCGGTAGCCACCTGCAACAAAAACGGCAAGGACACGAACGCCAGGCCTTGCCGTAGTTGTCGAGCCCCAGCGAGGCTACGTCAGCCACACCGCCGCCCTCGGATCAGCCCCCAGCACCCAGTCGCCCCCAACGCAGCCTCGCTAAAGCTTGACCGTGCACAGAGCCTCTACGGGAATACTGCGCGCAGGTCCAAATGCCCATCCTTGAGCGGCGGGCACCAGTAGTAACCGCCGGTCAACGGCTTGCTGATGCGGTACAAGCCATCGACGATGCCGTCTTCCAGGCCGCTCATGCGGCGTAACTGTGCTTCAAAGGCATCGAAGGAATGACCGAATGCCAAAAACATCAAGCCGGCCTGGCCGTTCTCTGCCCAAGGCATGGAGCGGCGCACCACAAAGGCTTCAGGGGTAAAGCTTTCCTGCGCGGTGCGTTTGACATGGGCAGTCTCGGGCGCGTCTTCCAACTCTTCGTTGTCGCCATGGCGCCGGCCGATGATGTGATCGCGCTCCTGGGCCGGCAACGCGGCGAAGCCATCCAGGTCGTGCTGCCATTGCTGAATCGCAGCAAAGCTACCGCCGCCATTGGCCACAGCCGCTTCGACGGCGGCGTCATCATGGGGGTTTTCGGTGCCGTCTTCGTAATCGGTCAGGTCAAAACCAGTCTTGTAGCGAAAGCCTTCAGTCATCTGCACCAGGCGAAACGCCGGCGCCAGGGCTTTTTCAAAGGCTCGGCTGCGCATCAGCAATTCGCCGCGATCAACGCCATGCAGCCAGCACCATAGGGCCTGTTGGGTCGACGGGTTTTCAGCGCCTGGGCCGCTGACATGAGGGAACGCTCGTAGCCCTTCAACCTGGGCACCGAGGGCTTTTACCAGCGGCTCACCGAAACCCATCACTACCGTCGCGTCAGCCAATTGCACCAGCGCATCGAGCGCAGCGGGCACGGCGTCAATGGACTCCACGGCAAAAAACAGATGGCGTGCCTGCAAAGGCACCGGTGCGGCAAGAATGCCCGGCTGGTAGTGACTCATGTGAACTCCTTCAAGAAAGCCGCGCAGTTTACCCCTCGCGGCGCAACTATGCGCAGGACAAAACCTCAAAACCTTGCAACTCGGCCCTTTGATGGGTGAATCTCTAACCACGCTGTGCAACCACTCCTGGGGTAGCGATATGTCCACCGATAACCTGCTCGCCAATCTGTTTCCCGCCGCCGCCGACATTCCCGAGCAATTCCGTCTCGCGGCACCCATTGAACAGCGTGATTATCTGGTGGACGGCCAGTTGCGGGTATGGGACGGCCCCCTGGCCCAGGTGCGCAGCCCGGTGCAGTTGCATGGACCCGATGGCGACACGCCGGTGATCATCGGCAGCACCCCGCTACTGGACGCCGAAACGGCGCTGACCGCACTCGACGCCGCCGTGCGCGCCTATGATCGCGGCCAGGGCAGTTGGCCGACCATGCGCGTGGTGGAACGCATCCAGCACGTCGAAGCCTTTTTACGCCGTATGCGTGAACAGCGCGATGCGGTGGTGAAATTACTGATGTGGGAAATCGGCAAAAACCTCAAGGACTCGCAGAAAGAGTTCGACCGCACCTGCGACTACATCACCGACACTATCAACGCCCTCAAGGAACTCGATCGCCGCTCCAGCCGCTTCGAGCTGGAGCAGGACACCCTAGGGCAGATTCGCCGGGTGCCTATGGGCGTGGCGCTGTGCATGGGGCCTTACAACTACCCGTTGAACGAAACATTCACCACGCTGATCCCGGCGCTGATCATGGGCAACACCGTGGTGTTCAAGCCGGCCAAGCTCGGCGTGCTACTGATCCGTCCGTTGCTGGAGGCGTTTCGCGACAGCTTCCCGGCCGGGGTGATCAACGTGATCTACGGCAGCGGCCGGGAAACCGTCAGCGCGTTGATGGCCAGCGGCAAGATCGACATCTTCGCCTTTATCGGCACCAACAAGGCCGCCAGCGACTTGAAGAAGCTGCACCCGCGCCCTCACCGCCTGCGCGCGGCGCTGGGCCTGGATGCGAAGAATCCCGGCATCGTCTTGCCCCAGGTCGACCTGGATAACGCCGTTAGCGAAGCGCTTACCGGCTCGCTGTCCTTCAACGGCCAGCGCTGCACGGCACTGAAAATCCTCTTTGTGCATGAGGACGTGGTTGAGAGTTTTATCGCGAAATTCAATCAGAAGCTACTGAGCCTCAAGCCCGGTATGCCCTGGGAAGACGGCGTGTCGCTGACCCCGTTGCCAGAGCCGGGCAAGGTCGACTACCTGCATGCGCTGGTAGCCGATGCCCAGGCCAAAGGCGCCCGTGTGGTCAATGCCAATGGTGGCGCCAGTCGCGGTTCATTTTTCTACCCGGCGGTGCTGTACCCGGTGAACACCGCGATGCGTATCTACCACGAAGAACAGTTCGGCCCGGTGGTGCCCATCGTGCCCTACCGTGATCTGGATACGGTGATCGACTACGTCCTGGAATCGGACTTCGGCCAGCAACTGAGTATCTTCGGCACCGACCCGACTGAGGTGGGCCGACTGGTGGACACCTTCGCCAACCAGGTGGGCCGGATCAATATCAACGCCCAGTGCCAACGCGGGCCGGACACCTTCCCGTTCAACGGCCGCAAGAACTCAGCCGAAGGCACGCTATCGGTGCATGATGCGTTGCGGGTGTTTTCGATCCGTACCTTGGTTGCGACCAAGTTCCAGGACAGCAACAAGGAATTGGTCAGCGACATCCTGCATAATCGCGCGTCGAGCTTTTTGACTACTGATTATATTTTCTGAAACCACACCACTATTGTAGGAGCGAGCTTGCTCGCGAAGGACTCAAGCACATCGCGCGTATCCAGACAACACGCGTTATCGTTGAAGATCCTCGCGAGCAAGCTTGCTCCTACAGTGATTTCGAGACGCCCACAAAACCGATGAAGCTCTTTTCCTCCGTCCGTCTACCCAACTTCGTCCGCCGCCTGCTGCGTCCCCTGCTGGACCCCTACCGCCGCTACCGCCACGCCAGGCTGATCCATTCGGTACGGGTGTCACTGGGGCTTTTGGCTTCGATCCTGTTAACCACCGGCCTCAACCTGCCCCATGGCGAATGGGCCTCGGTGACCATGCTGGTGGTAATCGGCGGCCTGCAGCACCACGGCAACATCGGCAAGAAAGCCGTCGAGCGAGCCTATGGCACGCTGATCGGCGCCACCGTCGGTTTGTTGCTGGTAGCGCAACAGGCGTATCTGGGCCAGCCGCTGCTGACCTATCTGCTGATGTCAGTGGTCTGCGGTTTCTTCTCTTATCACGCCATCGGCAAGGGCGGCTACACCGCTCTGCTGTCCGGGATCACCGTGTTCATCGTCGCCGGCCATGGTGATAATCCGCTGGCCGATGGACTGTGGCGCACGGTCGACATTCTGATCGGCATCTCCCTGGCCCTGGCGTTTTCCTTCGCCCTGCCGCTGTATGCCGTGTATTCGTGGCGCTATAACCTGGCCAGTGCCTTGCGCGATTGCGCAGCGATCTACAGCCGGATCATCAGCGGCCAGTCGGTTACTGACGATGATCATCTCAAGCTGCTTAACCGCTTGAATGCGGCGATGGTGAAACTGCGCTCGCTGATGCCGTCGGTGTCCAAGGAAGTGCGGATCTCCATGACGAAGCTGGATGCTATTCAACGCCATCTACGGATGTGCATCAGCACCCTGGAGATCCTCGGCAACACCCGGCCGGACCCTCGGGATGAGCAGGCCACGGCCCGGATGCAAATAGCCCTCAAGGCTGAGCATCGGCAGATTCGGGTGCAATTGATCGGCATGGCGCGGGCCTTGCAATCGGGGGCGACGGAGCGGTTGGAGCGGGCCAGTTCGGTTCCCGATCCCGACACAGCATTGGAGACACCCATCCACAGTGCGCTGGATGGGTATCGGCTATTGACGGTGCAGTTGGCGGCGAATGTGGATGGGATGCGGGGGCTATTGGTGAAGAGTTCGAGGCAGTGGAGGATTTGAGGGTATAGGCGCTGTAAAAAAACGGGACAGCCTACGATTAAATAGGGTGTCCCGTGAATGGCCTGCAAAGGCTGTTATCTGAGCCCTACCCCCAGGAGTCGGTTACCCACCCACTGTTTGAAGGTCCCTTCTGCCCCCGTATTGATGTTCCGCCCGTACCAGTAATCGAAAAACAGAAAATTATGGGACCACGTGCTGGACCAATAAAGCCCATTGCCCATTGGCCAACTATTGCCATAAGCGGCGCTTATCTCACGCAGTTCATTAAGAGAGGCCAGGCGCACGCCTTGACTTCTGGCCCTGTTGTCGATGTCGGTCTTGGTGCCCCCTCCCAAGCCATAACACAGCACGACGCCGCCGACATAAACGACATAGCTCCTCGTTTGCGCCGGCACAGAAGAGTCACGCACGGTAATCGTCGCCGATCCGTTGCCTCTTACAGTGACATACCCCGTGGAGTCCACGACTGCCACGCCGGTGTTGTTCGAGGAGTAGGTGTAACCCAGAGTGCCACCCGATGCTGTATGTCGAATCGAGTTGCCGGAGTTAAACGCCGGCAAGCTAGCCTGGTTTCCCGGTATCAGATAAGTACGCCCATTGAGGGACACCGCATTCGAGTTAAAGACCAAGGGGCTGGTGAGCCGCACGGTGTAGACCGTACTGGGGAAAATGATCGCACGGGACTCGTCCTCACTCCCGTCATATGTCACTTTCAGCGAGACGGTGACGCTACCATTGTTAGGCACACCCAATAACCAGGAGCGAAGCAAGGGGATGTTCGCCAAACCGTTGGCTTGCTGAATGGCAGTTATAGGGTGCCCTTCCAGCAAAACCTGGGTCACAAGACCTGGGCTGGTCACTCTGAGCCAAACACGTTGCCCTGTTACGCTCAAGCGCCACTTTTGCGCGGAAACAATGGCATCTGCGGTCAGGGCAGGCGGGTTGAGCGAACCACCATGAGGCGTGTTATTGATCAGCGCCATGGACAAGCTGCCTGACGCGATGGTACCCACGATGACCGTCTGCTCTTCGGAAAACGCAGTTCCGCCTCTGCCCAACTCCACCGTGTACTGCAGGCGGATAGTGCTATTTACGCTGGTTCCAAGAATGACATTACCGATATTAAAGGTCACCGTACCCCCATCAAGCCCGTCCTGGGTGCTGATGACAGGCATGGAGCCGTCGGCATAGATCCAGTGCAAGGTTATTCTGTCGGTTCCTCCCGCGTTCATGTTCGGGTAACTCACCAGAACCTGGCATTTGTTCTCGACCACAAGCGGGTTAATCGACACCTGCGGCCCGGTGGCAGGCGTGGAGTCCTTGATTTGAGGATGCGGGTAGGTGTTTTTCTCCATTTGAATCATGTGATGCCGAACGTCAAACAACACCGCATTATTGAGGTCGCCGCTGTGGTCGAATGTGACCCAGAAACTGATGGTCAATTCAGACCACTCCTCCAGGTTGCGCAACGCCAGCACCGGAGTCTCGCTGGTGATACCGTTGCTCACCTCGCTATCGTCAACGTCGCGGCCCCGATACACGTAGTTGTCGTATGCAAGCCCGGTGTTGCGAGTACCTTGATAACGCAACCACATGCGCTGGCCCAGGTGCGCGTACATCCAGGCCGGCACGCGAGTTTCGTCGAAGTCTTCGAGCAATGGAATTTCCAGCACCGCGTTGTCGCCGATACTGTCGATCAATGGGCCAGGAAGGTTGTGCAATGTCAGCAAGCGTAGGGTCAGCACGGGCGACGGGGTCGGATAACCGTTGCGGATCACCTGAAAGGAAACATGGATATCACGGCCATCGGGGTGGATGTTAAAGCCAATTGCCTCGGTCGGGATCGTGAAGTCGATATGGCCGCCGACCTGGTTCTCCTTGACCTCATAATGGGTGCCTATACCAGGAAGTCCTTTCCAGCAAACCTGGACTTTATCGCCAGCCTTGATGTGTTCGTACTTGATCCGCACCGTCGCACCGCCCGGCCAAGTGAGCGCGGGGTCAAGCTCATCAGGTTCGGTGGTGGCTTGCAGTACCTCAGGCAAAAACAGCTCGCCCAATGCGGTCCCGACGGTCACACGCAGCTCATCGGAGTATTGAGTAACTCCGAAGCGATCAATCAGGTAACTGACCGTGAGCGTGCCGTCCAGGTTGTCAAGAAACAGTTGCCTCGGGATATCCAAAACCAGCGGATTGTGGTTCAGGTACAAGGTGTATTCAAACTGCTGCTCACCACTAAGCGAGCCTGTGTATTTGACGATGACCAGATCACCCATTTTGAAATCCGTACGCAACTCAAGGGTGCCCACACTGCCAATGGTAGCGGGATCAACATTGCCGTTAATCGCATCAAGGATAATCGGCGCCGGCAAGTCCCGAGGTGGACGGCCGATTTGCACCCACAATCGTTCTGACTCTCGTGCACCGATGGCACCCGTGACGACATAATGCACATTGGTGTCACGCAAGCCCTCGAAACGCATGTAATCGGCATTCGGAAAATCTCGGGTTCGTATATGTATCCCTGCGAGCCGCGAAGACGAAACCCGCTCTATGGAATTGTCCTGGCGATACCCCTGGATGGTGACCTCCAGGTTATCGCCAGGACTGCCTGGCGGCTGGTAATCAGGCATCTGCGCAGTAATGCGCACAAGGTCCGGCTCAATGAATGGACCATGGGCCTCTCTGACCGAGGGCCGAGGCAATGCATAACGAATACCGGCGATCGTAATCGTGGTATTCCTTGAGGGCAGGTCATCCTCGCCGACCCTTTGCCGAACATAAGAGACCGTCATGGTGCTCTGAATGAGGGACCTGACCAGCTCGTTCCTGATCGGGAATTCGTAATACTGAGGAATTCTATCGACCCGCTGCAACATGGATTCACTGACGAACGCTCCATCAACGGTCGTGCCGTGCACCGTGAGCAAAATGAAGTCCCCCACCCTGAAGTGAGGACTGTTGCGCGCAACATTCACCTCGGCATGCGCAGGCTCTCTGCCAAGTGCATCGGCGTCCAGTACCATTGTGTCCTCGTCAGCCTCGACGACATACGGCTCTTCAAGCAGCTCCAGATCCAGGTCCACTTCTACAGGTACTGGCTTGCACCAGGGCTGCAGTTCACCCGAGCGATTACGCACCTCGTCATACAGGTAGAACTGCACGACAAAATGGCCGCTGCCCGCCAGTGCGATAAAATCGGGATCAATCACGAACTCCAGGTCCAGGTCCACCTGGTCGGGGGTAATCGGCGGGACGTCATAACGATGTTCTCCCCAATAGAACATCACCAGGTCGTTAACTCGCATGTTCTCCCATTTCTTGATCGTTGCCTTGACACCCCTTGCAGCGACGACAGCGTCAATGAAGGTATCCGATAGAGTCAAAACCAGTTTGGAGTGCCAATTTTCATGGGGCCGGTCGTCAGCACCGCCTGGCCGCGTATCCTTGATAAACACGACTTGAAGTGGCGAAGTGCTGAGTTGAGTGCTGCCGACCCTTTCAACCTCACCGTATACATCCGGTATAAAGCCCAACGGCACCGTGGTTCGAGGGATATTCAAGAAAAATCGCTGGTTGGCAACGTCTCCAGGCTTCACCGTATCCTCGGCCATGACAATGCCGTTCATCCGTATCCGATACGTGTCCCCAACATTGATACTTTCCCAACGCTCTAAGACGTAATCCAGCCCTTCTTCGAGATGGCGAATGCCCACGCCGTATGCCGCGCCATCTACAGGTGTGACCTGTTGGGGCGATGTGTAGGGGGAGTCCAAATCTTCAATCATGCTAAAGCCTGCACGAGTATCCGATTTCTTCACCGTGGCAGGTTTCTTTGTTATGGGAGTCGGTCTTAGAGCGGCGGGCTTTATCGGCATGATTGCTCTCCAAATTAAACAGCGTGTAGACAGAACACGCGCCAAGAGAAATCAAACACCCGCCCCATGGGCACGTCTACCTGTCAGAATTGACAGTCGCGACGAATGGTAGACCACGATGACGTATCCAGAGAAAGTTACTTTCAACATAAACGCCACACACTCACGCTTTCTCTTACATAGTTTTCACGCTTTATTCACATCCACGGCCGTAGTGTGAAGCCTCATCCGTTACAAATGCTTCACATCAAGCCCGCCGCCCCAGCGGGCTTTTTTTTGCCTGGGTTTTACTTGGATAGAGTGGGGAGTGGTAGCGGGGGTTGATGAAGTGCACGACTGGCTACCGCTTGGCCGGCTCCGGGCGGAGCCGGCGGGCCATCAGCGAGCGGCTTTGCTGGCGTTGGGAGCCGCCCCCTGCTCGCGGATCGCCCGCTGGGTATCAAGCACCCGCGCCAAGGCCATTTCGGCCTCGGGGCTTTGCTGCGGCACGCGAATGGCCGCCGAGACCAGAGTGATCAGCTTGGCCATGACTTCAGCATCGGTGGCCGGACGGCCCAGGCTCATGGAGTTCATCAGCAAGCGCAGTTCGGTCCCGGCCATCACCCCGGAGATCGCCTTGAGGGCAAATTGCAGGCGCACCCCCAATTCGTTACGCGGCAGGTCCGGCAGTGCCAGGGCGAATGCTTCAAAGAAGCGCTGGAACACCGGCTGATAGTGCACCTTGAGGTACTCCTGGATAAACGGCGAAGTGTCGCTGTAGACCCGGCCCAGGAAACGAATAAAGGAGCGCCCTTCACCGCTGGCCGGATCGCTGCGCTCCAGGCCCATGGCCGGGGCGAACAGCACGCCGAGCAGGGTGTCGCAATCGAGCGGGCCATCAGATTCGGCCTCGCATTTGTCGAGCAATTGCAAACGTTGTTCGTTGAGCGGTTCCAGGCGCTGCATCAGCAGCGTCTTCATAAGGGAGTCTTTGTCCCCGAAGTGGTAATTCACCGCAGCGAGATTGACTTGCGCCTTCTCGGTAATCTGCCGCAACAAAACGGCGTCATAGCCGTATTTGATGAAAAGAGCCTCTGTCGCATCCAGCAATCGAGTCTTGGTAACGTTTGGAGCGCTGGGTTTCTTCGCGACCATAGGGGTTCCACATGGAAAGGGATGTTTTAAAAAAAATTGGATTTTTTATACCGGGGCCGCTGTTGAAAGCAAGTAGTGACACTGCACCATATTACCCAAAGGCCCTATCAGCCACCTTCTTGGGGGTGATCCGAGGTGTTTCACAACACCCTGCGGCGCCTCATTGTCCCATTTTCGACAGGTGAAACCGCTCTATCTCTCTGGCTGGCGAAGCGAGTAGATCAAGGTTACTATTCAAACAATATTTTAAAAACAAGAAATAAAACCAGTCCGTGACGCATGCCAGGCAGCGCCTGAACTTGTTACAACAATTTTCGGGAGCGTAGGAGGAGCGTCGAGACTGCAGGCGTAGTCATGATGACAGAGGCCCCCACGCTCCCAGGCTTCATTTCCCTGCAAGGCATCGGCAAAAGCTACCAGTTGGCCGGGCAACACCTGTCCATCCTCAATGATGTCTGCCTGTCTATCGCCAGCGGCGACAGCTGCGGCATCCTCGGCGCTTCCGGTTCCGGCAAAAGCACCCAGCTCAATATCCTCGGCCTGCTGGATCTGCCCGACTGCGGTCAATACCGCTTTGCCGGCCACAATATTTTCAGCGCCAACCCCGACCAATTGGCGGCGATCCGTAATCAGCAGATCGGCTTCGGCTTCCAGAGTTTCAACCTGCTACCGCGCCTCAGTGCCCTCGACAACGTCGCCCTGCCCCTGAGCTACCGCGGCGTGTCATGCCACGAATCGGTCGAACAAGCCCTGCGCATGCTCGACCAGGTAGGCCTGGCCGAGCGCGCCCACCACCGACCTGCCGACTTGTCCGGCGGCCAGCGCCAGCGGGTAGCGATTGAGCGTTAGTAGGGAAGCCGTCAGTGATCCTCGCTGACGAACCCACCGGTAACCTCGACAGCCACACTGCTCAGCAGATCATGGACCTGCTGTTGGCCCTCAACCGCGAACAACAGGTGACGCTGATCATCGTCACCCACGACCCACACATCGCCGAACGCCTGAATCGCAAGATCCTGGTGCGCAACGGCGTGGTGCAAGAGGCCGGACGTCTATGAGCCTGCGGGTCGAACAGAGCCTGAGCCAATTGCTGCACGAGGCGCTCGTCAGCCTGCGAACCCTGGGCAAGCGCTCGATCCTGGCCCTGTTGGGCATCGTCATCGGCAGCTCCTCCGTGGTGGCGCTGATCAATATCGGCCACAACGCAGCCGAAGATGCCGCGATGATTTTCAAGGACATGGGCACCGATACCCTGGTGGCGCAATTTCCCCCCAAAGGCAGCAGCAGCGTTTCGATGCCCCCCAGCCTGGACCTGGAAGCGGTGCGCAAGGCCGTGCCGGAAATCGCCCATATCGGCGCAATTTCGTCGTTCAGCGGGCCTGTCGTCTTCCAGGGTCGCACCGCCAACGCCGGCCTGATCGGCAGCACCCCGGACCTCAAGGACGCCATGCGCCTGTCGCTGCGTGAGGGGCGCTTCCTGTCCAAGTTTGACGCTGGCGAAACCTACGCCGTGATCGGCGACCAGACCGCTCAGGCATTGAGTGTTCCCGGCGACCCACTGCAACTGGGCGACCATGAGCGAATCAATGACTACCTGTTCCTGATCGTCGGCATTCTTCACAACCAGCCCCGGTCGATGCTGATTCCAGTGCAGGCCAACGAATCGCTGTTCATTCCCGCCCAGGGCATGCGCCGCATCTATTCCGCGCCCCAGGTCAGCAACGTGGTTATCCGCGCCACGCCGGGGCAGGACATGGAACGCATCGCCGCAAACGCCGCAGCAGCCCTGAGAACCCAGCTCACCGACCACGATGTCGACATTCAGGTGCCCCAGCAAATTATCGACGGCATGACCCGGCAAAGTCGCACCTTCGCCTATTTATTGCTGGCCTTGGGCGCTATCTCCCTGGTAGGAGGCGGTGTCGGGGTGATGAACGTAATGCTGATGAACGTTTCCGAGCGCCGTCGCGAAATCGGCATTCGTATGGCCCTGGGCGCCCGCCAGCGCGACATCCGTAACCTGTTCCTGCTGGAAGCGGTGACCCTCACCGCCGTCGGTGCCCTGTGCGGGGCAGTAGTGGGCATGACCGCTGCCTATCTCTACGCCTGGCTATCGGGTTGGCAGTTTTCCCTGGCCGTCGCCGCCTTGCCACTGGGCGTGGGTATCACCTTGCTGGTGGGGTTGTTTTTCGGTATTTACCCGGCGGTCTCGGCGTCACGGTTGCAGCCCGTAGAGGCCTTGCGCGATGAATAAACGGCTGCTGCTGATGATCGCCCTGGTCAGCCTGCCCAGCTTTGCGGCCGACGTGGTGATCCGCTCTTCGGCCCCAACCACTACCCGCAGCGCCTACGATCGCAGCGTGTCCCTCAATGCGCAGATCACAACCCTGACGCTGGGGACGCGGTGTATCTGGGCTTGCGCAACAACCCCGGTATTCGAAGCGCCTACCTGCAACGAGTGGCGCAAAAATTCGACCTGCGGGTAGCCGAAGACACCTTCAACCCCAAGCTGATGCTTAACAGTTATTACCGCAGCGCCCAAGGTTCCGATGACCGCGCCCGCAACGCCAACCTGGCACCCGCCGCCACCCTGCTCGGTGAGTACGGAACGCGGCGGAGCATGGCCTGGACCTGGCAATTATCCAGCCACTGATGCGCGGTGCCGGCTGGGACGCCACCACTGCTCCGCTGCGCCTGTCACGTCTGTCGGAGCAGGCCAACCGCTTGAACCTCAAGGCCAACGTCGCGCAAACCATTAGCCAGATCATCGCTACCTACCGGGAGCTGTTGCGCGCCCAGGAACAACTGAGCATCACCCAGGAGGCGCTGAAGCGCTCCAACACGTTGCTGGACGTGAACAAGGCGCTGATCAATGCCGGGCGCATGGCCGAGTTCGAAATCGTCCAGACCGAAGCAGACATCGCCACCCAGCAACTGGGCGTGGAAGAAGCCCAGAACCAACTGGGCATGAGCCGTCTGGCACTGCTGCGTCTGTTGGCCCTGGACCTGTCGACACCCATCCCGCCACCGAAGCCCTGGAGGCCTCGCGCATGGACATCGACAAACACCAGGCCTTCAACTTGGCGCAGAACCAGCAGCCGGAATACCTCGCCACCTTGCTCGGCAGCCAGCAGGCCGACCTCAACCTGGTAATGGCCAAGGATTCCGGGCGCTGGCAGGTCGACTTGGTGGCCGGGGCCAATCAGCTGCGCGACGCGTCCAATAACGACTTCGGCAACACCAATAATCGACATTGGGACAGCTATACCGCAATCCAGGTGCAGATTCCCATCGGCGATATCAGCACCCGCCAGGCCGAAGTCCGCGCGCGGATTGAACGGGACAAACTCAGCACCGGACGCTCCACCAACTTCCAGGTGCTGAGTTTCGAAGCCGACCTGCGCAACGCCGAAAACTCGCGGCTCAACGCACTGATTGCCTATTTAAATGCCCAGACCCAGCTCGAGCTGACCCTGGGCATGACACTGGAAAGTTGGGAAATCGCCCTCAATGACTACTAATAAAAAACGCCTGCTGGGCGCCGCGATGATTGTGCTGTTGGTGGGCGCCGGGATAACCGTCATCAGCTATCGAAGCCCCGCCGCTGATCAAACCGGCAGGGCTGAGCAGTGGCTGGTGGTAAAGACCGATCCACTGGTGCACCAGATCGGCCTGGTGGGCAAGATCGAGCCCGACACCACCCTCACCCTCACTGCGCCGTTCGATGGCAACGTGCAAGCTAATCTGGTGGAACAGGGCCAACGTGTGGACGCCGGCCAGATGCTGCTGCGCATGGACCCGGCGACCCTCGAAATACAACTACGCGAAGCCCTCTCCGCCCAGCTCAAAGCCCGGCGAACGGTGTAGGAAATGCAGGACTGGGACAGCGGCCAGCAAGTCAGCCGTAGCCTGCGTACTGCCGAGATGTCTACCGGCAATACCCAGCGCAAACTCACCGAAAGCGAAAACCTGTTCAAGCGCGGCATCATCGCGCGCAACGAACTGGACGACCTCAAGCAGCAGGCCCAGCAGCAACAGCTGGACATGGTAGCGGCACGCGGCGAACTGCAACAGGCCATCGATCAGGGCAAGGGCGAATACCGGCAGATTGCCGATATGGAGCTGACCAACGCCACAGTGAAATACGACGCCTTGCGTATCCCGCTTGATGGCAAGGAGGTCAAAGCACCGCTCTCCGGCATCGCCGTACCGGCGCTGGGGAGCAATAGCCCACAAGGCGGGGGCAACAGCAGCGCACCGGTGCAGGTCGGCAGCAAGGTCGGCCAGGGCCAGGTGCTGTTCGGGCTGGCAAATATCGAACGGCTGAAGATCGTCGCCAAGGTTTCAGAGCTGGACATCAACCAATTGCACCAGGGCCAGGCGGTAGAAGTGATGGGCGATGGTTTCGACGGCGAGCGCCTGAGCGCAACCGTCAGCGTGGTCAGCGGCCTGGCCATCGCCAGTGACAGCCAGGGCAGCGCGCAGTTTGCGGTAACGCTGTCGATCCCCAAACTGACTGCGCAGCAATTGCAGCGGGTGCGCCTGGGCATGAGCGCGCGACGGACCATTGTCACCTACAGCAATGACCAAGCGATCATCGTCCCGGTCCAGGCGATCAACCGCGACGCTACTGGGGTGTCAGTGGAGTATCGGGCGGCAATGGATAAGCCGGTGGAGCGGGTGACGGTGACCACAGGGCAATCCACTTCCGAGGGAGTTGAAGTGTTTGGGCTCAAGCCGGGGTTTGTAAAGGTGGGCGCCCCCATCCCCGCCGCCCCTACGCGAGATTAGCCGGAGCGCCTTGAGCCAGCCGGGTCGCCAACGCCTTGGCCTGGCTCGCTACATCGGTCACTGCCGTGCTCTCCCACCACATGCCCCTAAGCGGCGGCCCCATGGCAAACAGGCGCTGGCTAACCTGACCGTGGGCATCGAGCACGGCGCCTGACGTATCCGCCGTAATCCCCAGCGCCAATGGCCCCGGTTGAATCAACCCACGCGCCAGCAGTTGCCGAGGCAACGGCCGAGCCACCCGGCGCCAATCGTATTCGATACCGCTGGAGTTGATCAGCGCAGCACCGCTGACCTGCATCGTTTCCTGCTCACCGCGACGGCGCAGGCGGATGGTCACTTCACCCGCCTGGGACGGTTCCAACCCCTTGAACGAGGCAGCCTGGATGCGCAACCGCCCTTCCCCGTGCAGGCGCGCCACCAGTTCGGCGCTCAAGGGTGGCGAGCGGTGGTGATGGCTTTCCCACCAGGGCCGTACATGACGCACGAACTGGCGCTTCTGGCGCTCGCTGGCCTGGCTCCACAGGCGGCCGATATGGGAGCGCACGGTATCCAGCGGCGCTTGCCAATCGATGCCTTGCTCCAGCGCCTCCTGGCACTGGCGGCGCACTTCACGCAGGAGTTGCCGAGGGCTGCGAAGGCGATGGTCTTCGCCAAGGAAGTCCACCCAGCTCGGCGGTTGCCGGCGCACATGGGGCAGCAAACCATGGCGAGAAAACACCTCGATCGGCCCTCGATGCCCGGACTGTTCCAAAGACACCACGGCGTCGACCATCGTCAGGCCGGAGCCGATAATCAGCACCGTCGATGGTGGGTCCAGTTGGGTCAT
The DNA here is from genome assembly GCF_040310325.1 of Pseudomonas sp. HY7a-MNA-CIBAN-0227. Taxonomy (NCBI): domain Bacteria; kingdom Pseudomonadati; phylum Pseudomonadota; class Gammaproteobacteria; order Pseudomonadales; family Pseudomonadaceae; genus Pseudomonas; species Pseudomonas sp. HY7a-MNA-CIBAN-0227. The sequence goes on from NZ_JBEOPT010000007.1 coordinate 148,123, forward strand.
GGCCTGCACGTCCCACGGGTCGACGGCTGCCGCATTCAAGCCGCAGGAGGAGGTCTGCGGCGTACGGGCAGCAGGGAACATGCCGGTGGCCAAAACAGCAAAGGCGCCGCGCAGTTGCTGGCCATCGCTCAAGGTCAGCAGCGCCGAATCTTCATCCACCTGAAGATCAATCACCTCGGCGCGAATATGTTCCACGGTTGATTGCGAAAGCGCCTGGGCTTCAGCCAATCGTTGCTGAGCATACAACCCAAAAATCCCCCGGGGCGGGAACAGCTCGCTGACGGGCACATGTTGCTGGTCCGACTCCGGCCAACCGCCCGCCGCGATGTGTTCGGTCAGCCATTGGGTCAAATCATCGGCGTTGTCCGGATCGACGCTCATGCGCGCCGCGTTGCCGTTCAAGGTGTGCCCCAGCTCCACGGCGCTGTAGGCCTCGCCGCGCCCCAGTTCACTGCGCGGCTCGATGATCAGGATCTGCCGTTTGCCCGGCAGGCGCAGCAGTTGCGCGGCCAGCAAGGTGCCGCTCAGGCCACCGCCAATCACCAGCACATCGGCGTTGCGGATGGCGCTCGTCGCCTGTCCGCGTTCAGTTTCAGTCATCAAATGCGCCCTTACTGTCTGCCCAGGTAGATGTCATGCAAATCGCCCCGCGCCAGCAGCTCACTGGCGCTGCCGCTGAGAACCACCCGCCCGGTATCGAGCACGTAGCCTTGAGAGGCATAGTTCAGCGCGACGTTGATATTCTGCTCGGCGATCAAAAAACTCATCTGCTGATCCCGATTGAGTTGCCCGATGATTTCGAAGATTTCCTGGACGATCATAGGCGCCAAACCCATCGACGGCTCGTCCAGTAGTACCAAAGTAGGACGGGTCATCAACGCCCGGCCGATGGCGACCATTTGTTGCTCGCCGCCGGAGGTCAATCCGGCGCGGGTATGGCGCTTGGTCTTGAGCCGAGGGAACCAAGCGTAGATGCGTTCCAGGTCCTGTTCCATATCCTTGCGGCTCAAGCGCCGCACGAAGCCGCCGCTGCGCAGGTTATCCTCCACCGTCAACTGGCCGAACACGTGGCGGCCTTCCAGTACATGGACCATGCCCTGGCGCACCCGCTGGCTGGGATCGACCCCGGCCAGATTGCGCCCCTGATACTCGATCACGCCCCGGCTGACCTCCGCCCGCTCGGCTCTCACCAACCCGGAGATGGCCTTGAGGGTGGTGCTTTTACCGGCACCATTAGCGCCGAGCAAGGCGACAATAGCGCCTTTGGGCACACTCAAGGACACCCCGGCCACGGCGAGGATCGCGCCGTCGTAGATCACTTCGATGTCCTTGACCCCGAGCAGGGTCTGGCTCACAGGTTCAGCGGCGGGCTGGCTCATGGCTTATTGGCCCCCGGTGCAGGTGCGCGGCGTCAGGCCTTTTTCCTTGGCGAAGGCGGCAGATTTTTCGTCGATCAGCGGGCGCAACAGCGCACGATCGGCGGCGATCCAGTCGCTGACCAGGGTCCAGTTGGCGCCGTCCCATTGCTGCACCCGCGCCGAACCGCCGCCTTCATGGTCACTGCAGGACAGCTTGAGATTTTGCATCAGGCCCAGGTAGCCCATGTCCTTGAGGCGCGCGTCGTCGATGTTCAAGTGCTCCAGCCCCCAGCGGCCTTCTTCACCGTTGAGCGGGCGCTTGCCAAACTTGGCCTGGCCGGTGCGAATCGCTTCCACGGCCACCGCGGCGTTCACCAGGCCTGAGTTGTAGTAGACGCTGCCGAAGTTTTTCAGGTCCTTGAGATCGCTGTGGCCCTTGTCGAGAACGTATTGTTTGAGGCGCTTGTGGATCTCAAAATCCGCGCCCGCCGGATAAGGCGTCAACGCCAGGTAGCCCTTGGCGGAAGCGCCTGCAGGCAATACGTCCTCACTGGAGCTGGCCCAGATATCGCCGATGATATGGTCCACCGGGAAGCCAAAACGCGCGGCGGTCTTCACCGCTACCGGCGTCGACACGCCCCAGGTACGCAGGAACACCCAGTCCGGGCTGGCCTGGCGGACCTGGCGCCACTGCGCCGACTGCTCGTTGCCGGGATCGGCCACCGGGATCTGGATATTCTCGAAGCCGTACTTCTCAGCCAATAACTTCAACGGCCCAAGGGTTTCCCGACCGTAAGCCGAATCGTGATAAACCGTGGCGATTTTTTTGCCCTTGAGCTTGTCGAAACCACCTTCACGCTGGGCGATGTAGTTCACCAGGGTCGAGGCCTCGCTGTAGAAGGTCAGCATCACCGGGAAGTTATAGGGGAACACGGTGCCGTCGGTGGCTTCGGTGCGCCCGTAACCGAGGGTGATCAGCGGGATCTTGTCCACTTCCGCCCGTTCGCTCAGGGCGTAGGCCGCCGGTGCGCCGTTAGGCTGGTAAACCGCAACCGGCGCGCCGTCCAGGCCATTCTTGAAGCGCTCGTAGCACTCGATGCCCTTCTCTGCTGTCCATTCGGTCTCGCATTCCTGCCACACCAACTTGACGCCGTTGATGCCGCCTTCGACCTCGTTGATATAGCGCAGGTAATCGATCATCCCGGCCCACACCTGCACGCCGCTGGAGGCATAGGCGCCGACGCGATAGGTGGCCAGGGGAATGAATTGCTGGTCGGGCGAGGCCACGGCCTGTGGCACCGCGCCAGCCAATGCCGCCAGCGCAAAGGCTGCGCTGGCCAGGGAACGTTTCAAGGATGCACGCATGGAAATTCTCTTATAAGGACGGATTCAGAAACGCAGCGGCCACTGACGCAGCCGTTCGCGAAGGTTGTGCAACAGGCGAATCAAGCCCTCGGGTTCCTTGATCAGGAACACGATGATCAACGCGCCAAAGATGATTTTCTGCAGGTTCTGCAACTGCCCGGCATCCACCGAACCACCGAACAGCGCCTGCCCGGCATGGCTGAGAAAGATCGGCAGCAAACTGATGAATGCCGCACCGACAAAGTTGCCGGCAATGCTGCCCATGCCACCGATAATGATGATGAACAGGATCTGGAACGAGCGATTGATATCGAAGCTGCTGGCGCTGGCCGTGCCCAGATAGGCGAACGCCCATAGCGCGCCGGCGATGCCGAGGTAGAAGGAGCTGACGGCAAACGCCAGGCGCTTGTAGCGCACCACCGGAATGCCGACCACGGCGGCGGCGGTATCCATGTCACGGATCGCCATCCAGTTGCGGCCCACCTGACTGCGTACCAGGTTGACGGCGGTCCAGGTCAGCAGCAACACCGTCACCAGCGTCAGCAGATAGCGGCCCAGCGGCGTGTTGAGGTCGTATCCAAACAGCGCCAGCTTCGGCGCAGAAATGGTCCCGGACGAACCGTAGTTGTAGAACCACGAAAATTTGACGAACAACCATTCCAGGAAAAACTGCGCCGCCAGGGTGGTGACCATCAGGTAGAAACCCTTGATCCGCGAACTAGGCAGGCCAAATAACAGCCCCACCAAGGCGCTGATAACGCCACCGCCCAGCAGCGCTACCGGCAGGCCCAGTTCGGGCAGGCGCAGCAGAAAACCGTAGGTGGCGAACGCGCCCACAGCCATGAAGCCAGCCGCGCCAACGGAGGTCTGTCCGGTGTAGCCGGTCAACAGGTTCAGGCCCAACCCGGCCAAAGACAGCACCAAAAACGGGATAAGGATCGCATTGAGCCAATAGTCATTGCCCCACAGCGGCACGACGACAAAGGCCAGCGCCAACAGGCCAATCAGGCCCCAGGGCAAGCGACGCTGAATCAGTTGCAGCGGCGCGGTTTGATGGGCAACAGGAATCGACATGGCTTCAGACTCGCTCGATGGCGCGCTCGCCAAACAGGCCGGCGGGACGGATATACAGGAAGGCCAGGGCCAGGACATAAGCGAACCACGGCGTGATGCCGCCGCCGATCAGCGGGCCGATATACACCTCGGCCAAATTCTCCGCAGCACCGACAATCAGCCCGCCGACAATCGCCCCGCCAATCGAGGTAAAGCCGCCGATAATCAACACCGGCAAAGCCTTGAGCACCACCAGCGACAGGGAAAACTGCACTCCCTGACGCGCGCCCCAGAGCAAGCCGGCCACCAGCCCAACGATCCCGGCCACCGCCCAGACGATCTGCCAGATGCGGTTGAGGTTGATGCCAATGGACAGCGCCGCAGTGGTGTCATCGGCCACCGCCCGCAGGGACACGCCGATGCGGGTCTTGTTGAACAGCAGCGCCAGTACCGTCACCAGCACCACGGCAGCGGCGGCGGCGATCAGATCGAACTGGCTGAGCATCAGGGGCCCGAGAAACAGCGGCACGTCGTCGATGCCCAGGTCCAGTGCGCGCACTTGCGAGCCCATCAGACCCTGGGCCAGGCCCTCGATGATGAACGACAGGCCGAGGGTCGCCATAAATAGCGTGATCTGCGAACGGTTCACCAATGGCCGCAGCACCAGACGCTCAATCAGCAAGGCGCCGACGATCATCACCATCACCGTCAGCAACAACGCCAAGGCAAACGGCACACCCTGATCGTTCAGGCTGACGAAGGTCAGGGCCGCGAACAGCAGCATCGAACCCTGGGCAAAGTTGAACACGCCGCTGGCCTTGTAGATCAGCACAAAGCCGATGGCGACCAACGAATACATGGTGCCGGCGAGCAAGCCACCCAGCAGGGTTTCGAAAAAGAAGGTCATGGCGTGGCCACTCCCAGGTAAGCGGCGATCACGTCGGGGTTGGCCTGGACTTGCGCCGGGGTACCGTCACCGACCTTGCGCCCGTAATCGAGCACTACCACATGGTCGGACAGGCCCATGACCACGCCCATGTCGTGCTCGATCAACACCACGGTGGTGCCAAGGTCGCGGTTCACGTCGGCGACAAAACGGGCCATTTCCTGTTTCTCCTCGGCGTTCATGCCGGCCATGGGTTCATCCAGCAATAACAGGCTCGGCCCGGCAATCAGCGCGCGGCCCAGTTCCACGCGCTTTTGCAGGCCGTAGGACAGGTTGCCCACCAGCACATCGCGATGGGCTTGCAGTTCAAGAAACTCGAGGATTCCCTGGGCGCGCTGGCGGAAGGCTTCAGCTTCGCGGCGCGCCCGAGGCAAGCTGAGGGCCTGTTCGATAAAGCTTGTGCGCATATGGCGGGACAGGCCGGTGAGGATGTTGTCGAGCACGCTCATCTTCTTGAACAGCGCGTTGTTCTGGAAGGTGCGGCCAATACCTCGGCGTGCTGCGCCCAGCGGGTCGATGCGGTGAAAGTGTTGCTGCTCAAAAACGATCTCCCCAGCGTCAAAGCGATAGACACCGTTGAGCACGTTGAGCAACGAGCTTTTGCCGGCGCCATTGGGGCCGATCAGTGCGCAGATCTCGCCACGCTGTACGTCAAAGGACAAGCCGTTGATGGCCTTGACCCCTTTAAACGCCAGGGAGATGTCGCGTACCTGGAGAATGGTTTCGCTCATGCAATTTCTCGTTTGAATTCGGCCAGCCACTCGGGCGTCGCCGTACTGTGCCGGTTGCTCGGGGCCTGCCAGATGGACTGCAAGCGCTGGAACCCCAGGAGCCGGCGCACGCGGTTCTTGATCAACCGACGCAGACCGCTTTGCGGGTGGGCGATGGCCCAGTCACACAGACGTCGGCGCCAGGTGCCCTGGGGGGCTAGGCGGCTTTCGATTTCATCGGCCAGTTGTTGCAAACGCGCCGGGGATAACAGCAAGCCGGTGGGTGCCACTTCGCTGCGATCGCGCCGAGCCGAAGCGCGGCTCTCCGGGAAGGCCAGGTTCTGGCCACTGCCGAGCCATTGCTCCAGCACCACCGCCAGGCCGCCTTGCCAGTGGGTGCCCTCCTCGCTCCACAGCGCGGTCTCGGCGCTGGATTGCCACCAGCGATTGAGGCGTTGCGCGGGGTCTACAGGGCCGAGCAATTGAGCGAACGCCAACACATCGTTCCTCGGCGCTGCTTGCTCACTGATCAACAACTGCGGTGCCGCGCTGCTGCCGGCCACCGCCAGCCAGTGCTGCAATTGCTGGCGGCCCTGGACATAGGCGTGAGTTGGGCGAATACGCCACAACTGTTTATGCAGGGCACCGGGCTCCAGGTCATCGGCCAGGGTCAACGTCTGCCCGCCGATAGACTGGGCGGCCAGGGCCAGCAGCAATAGGTTGGGCTCGAAGGCACCGCTCAGGGCCAGCCGCGAATATTCGGTAAAGCCCTGCTGGCGCAAACCATCGGCCAAGCGCTCGACATCCCGCAGGGCATCGATCCAGCGCCAGGCATACCACTGGCCATGGCGCTTGTGGCGCAAGGCGCTGTGCAGCGGGGTGACCTGGGCCCAGTGGTGCAACTGCTCCAGGGCCTTGGGCAAGACGGTGACCCATTCGGCGGGCCACTCCACATCCAGCACACGTTTGAGTTCGTGCACGCTCATAGGGGTAATGCTCCTATTGGTGGTTAAGCGTGCGGTGGTCCGCTGGCCGGAATTTGATGATCGTTCCCACACGGAGCGGGGGAACGATAATGCAGTTAGATAGCGGTGGCTTTGAGGTCTCGGTAGCCGGCGCCTGGATGGTTCTGCGGCAACCGTGCCCCTTCCCCAAACAACTTCTCGCGAAGCGTGCCTTGGGCATATTCCGTCTTGTACACCCCGCGTTTCTGCAGCTCCGGCACCAATAGTTCCACGGCGTCGATAAAGGTCTCGTGGGTCAACGCGTACGCCAGGTTGAAGCCGTCAACGTCGGTCTCCTCAACCCATTCCTGCAACAGATCGGCAACAGTCTCGGGACCGCCGACAAACAGTGGGCCAAAACCGCCAATCCCCACCCAATCTGCCAACTCATTAGGCGTCCAGACCTTGTTCGGGTCTGCCGTGGAGAACGCTTCCACCGCCGATTGAATGGCGTTGGTGTGCACATGTTTGAGCGGTTCATCGGGTTTGAACTGGCTGAAGTCAATACCGGTCCAACCGGAGATCAGCGCCATCGCCCCTTCGTAGCTGACATAGGATTTGTAATCGTCGAACTTGGCCTTGGCCTTGGCGTCGGTTTCGCCAACGATCACCGTCTGCAAATTGAAGATCAGGATTTTCTTCGGATCGCGCCCTGCTTCGGCGGCCCGGCGGCGGATGTCGGCGACGGTCTTTTTCAGCAGGACTTTCGACGGTGCGGCGACGAACACACATTCGGCCTGTTCGGCGGCAAACTGCTTGCCACGGCTGGAAGCGCCAGCCTGGTACAACACCGGCGTGCGTTGTGGCGACGGTTCACACAGGTGAATCCCCGGCACCTGGAAGTGTTTACCGACGTGCCGGATCTCATGGATCTTGCTCGGGTCACTGAAGATCCGCCGCTCGCGATCCCGCAGCACCGCGCCGTCTTCCCAACTGCCTTCCCAGAGTTTGTAGCAAACCTCAAGGTATTCCTCGGCGTAGTCGTAGCGGGCGTCGTGTTCGGTCTGGGCTTTCTGGCCAAGGTTCTTGGCGCCGCTTTCCAGGTAAGAGGTGACGATGTTCCAGCCGACGCGGCCCTTGGTCAGGTGGTCGAGGGTGGAGAGGCGCCGGGCGAAGGGATAGGGATGTTCAAAGGACAGTGATGCCGTAAGGCCAAAACCCAGGTGTTCGGTAACCAGGGCCATCGGCGCGATCAAGGACAAGGGATCATTGACCGGCACTTGGGTGGCCTGGCGAATCGCCGCGTCCCCGTTGCCGTTGTAGACGTCATAGATGCCCAGCACGTCGGCGATAAACAGCCCGTCGAACTTGCCGCGTTCGAGAATTTTCGCCAGGTCGGTCCAGTACTCCAGGTCCTTGTACTGCCACGAGCGGTCTCGCGGGTGGGCCCACAGGCCCGGTGACTGGTGGCCGACACAGTTCATGTCGAAGGCATTCAAGCGAATTTCACGGGACATCAAACAGCACTCCTGACGCGGGGTGGCACCACGTTATTGAGGCGGTAGTTGCCGACAATCTGGTATTTCCAGCGCAATGGGTCATCAAGGGACGGCGGTAACGCAGTGCGCTGGCCGGTCAGTTCAAATTCGGCATTGCTGGCGGCGAGCAAGGCCTCGCTGCTGGCGATCTGGGCTTCGGTGAAGGCCACATCGATTTCTGCAGTGCTCTGGCCCTGGGCCTGGATGAGTTCGGCGCGCTTCAGCAAGGCGGCGGCGACATCGATGCGAATCAGCAGGTCGCCAAAACGGCTGATCACATAGGGATCGTCGCTTTTTCGAACAAAGCGCAGGGTGCTCTCCAGCAGTTGGCGGGCCTGGTCCAAAGGGGTGGGCTGCGTCAGTGCATTCATTGAATAGGTTCCTCAGTTCCAGGCATGGCGCGCAGGCTTGACGCCGTTGAGCAGGAAATTGCCGATCAGGTGGTATTTCCAGCGCACCGGGTCATGCAGCGTATGGGTGCGGGCGTTACGCCAAAAGCGGTCGAGGTTGTGTTTACCCGATACCGAACGAGTGCCGGCCAGCTCGAACAGCTTGCTGCTGGCGAGCAAGGCCGTTTGCGCCGACAGCACTTTGGCCTGGGCGACGATCAACGAGGCGTTGGCCACGGTGTCTTCATTGGGTTCGGCCAGGGCGAGGTCTACCGCCTTACCGGCTTTGGCGAGGATGGCTTCGGTGCCATGGACCCGCCATTCCAGGTCGCCGATGGCAGCGATCGTAAACGGGTCTTGCCAGCCGTGTTCCTGCTGGCTGTCGATCCACGGTCGGGCCTGGCGGGCGTAATGCTTGGCTTGCTCTAGCGCGCCGACTGCGATGCCAGTGTCCACGGCGGCCTGGATGATTTGCGAGATCGGGCCGTTGGCGGTGGGTTGGTCGAAGGCCAGGTGAGCGGGAATTACCGCGCTCAGCGGCACCGTCACGCCGTCGAGGGTTACGCCGCCGCTGGCGGTGGTGCGCTGGCCGAAGCCGTCCCAACTGTCGACCACTGTCAGGCCTGGGGCGTCCCGTTCGATAAAGGCGATAAAGGCGTGGCCCTGCTCGTTGACGCCAACGGTCGGCACGATGTGGGCGAACAGGGCGCCGGTGCAGTAGAACTTCTCGCCGTCGATCTGCGCGCTGTCGCCGTCAAAGCGGATTTGCGTGTCGAAGGTCCCGGCGTTCTTGCTCTTGGCTTCAGAGAAGGCATTGCCGAAGCGATAGCCCTGCAACACCTTGGCGAAGTAATGCTGCTTCTGCGCCTCGCTGGCGGTTTGCAGAAGAATATCGACGACGCCCAGGTGGTTCTGCGGGATTTGCCCCAGGGAGGGATCGGCAACGGAGATCAACTTGATCACCTCGGCCACCGTTACATAGGACACCTCGGCGCCGCCGTAGGCTCTGGGAATGGTGATGCCCCACAGGCCGCTGGCGGAGAATTCGTCCAACTCCGCGACGGGCAGGCGCCGCTCGCGGTCGCGCACGCTGGCGTCAACAGCGAAGCGCTCGGCCAATGCCGTGGCGACAGCGATAGCCTCGGCGTCCGTGCGAATGATATGAGCAGGGTGTAGAGGTTGGGCTGACATGGGCCGACTCCAGGCTCCAGAGAGATACCGGAGCAATTGCAGGAGTCGTGCCTGAATTTAACTATCAATAAAATCAGTATGCTACATAACAAAAATAGAAATTGACGTAGCCTCAAACCAGCAAAGTGTCCAACCACTGTTGCCTCGTGAACAGTTAGATCACCACATTGCGCACAAACCGCGCCGCCACTTCACCGTCATTGCGATAGCTATGGGGCTGGTGGCTGGCGAACATGTAGAACTCTCCGGCGCTGATCTGATGTGCTTCCTCACCCAACATCAGGGTCAGACACCCCTCGAAGACAAACAGCTGCTCGCTCCAGCCTTCCAGGTCGGGATCGGGGCAATAGCGATCACCGGGTTCCAGGCGCCACTCCCACAGTTCGACTTCACGCCGGGCGGTGGCCTTGGCCAGCAACACGGCTTTGCTGCCGTCGATGTCCCCCGCCCACGCCAGTTCATTGATGCGGCTATGATCACGGGCGTCTGGGGCCTGGATCAGGTCGCTGAAGGCCACGTCCAAGGCTTCGGCGACGCGGTCCAGAGTAGACAGGCTGACGTTCTTTTCGCCGGCCTCAATGGCCACCAGCATCCGGCGACTGACGCCGGACTTTTCGGACAAAGCCGTCTGACTCAACTCGGCGGCGTGGCGCAGGCGACGAACGTTCTGGCTGACGTGCTGCAGGACCGAGGCTCGTTGCGGATTTTCTTTGTGCACTATATTGCTCACTCGGTTGAATTGCGCAGTATACTGCCCAGCTGCGGCGCATTGTGCGTTCCGCGCCCTTCCTGTGCAAGACCAGAGCCGCCATGACCTCCTCTACCTCCTCCCTGCGCGTTTCCCGTTTCAGCAAAGCCGAATGCGTGCTGGTGCTGATCACCATGTTTTGGGGCGGCACCTTTATCCTGGTGCAACATGCCATGACGGTGAGCGGCCCGATGTTTTTTGTCGGCCTGCGCTTTGCGGCGGCTACTGTGGCGGTGGGCCTGTTCTCGCTGCGCAGCCTGCGGGGCTTGACCCTGTTTGAACTGAAGGCCGGGGCCTTTATCGGTGTGGCGATCATGTTTGGCTATGGTTTGCAGACCATTGGCCTGCAGACGATTCTGAGCAGTCAGTCGGCGTTTATCACCGCGCTGTATGTGCCTTTCGTGCCACTGTTGCAATGGCTGGTATTGGGTCGCCGTCCGGGGTTGATGCCGAGTATTGGCATTATGCTGGCGTTCGCCGGGCTGATGCTGTTGACCGGCCCTGCGGGCGCGTCGCTGAATTTCAGCCCTGGTGAAATTGCCACTTTGATCGGGGCCATTGCGATTGCTGCCGAGATCATCCTGATCAGCGCCTATGCAGGCCAGGTGGATGTGCGCCGGGTCACGGTGGTGCAACTGGCCACCGCGTCGGTGTTGTCGTTCCTGATGGTGGTGCCCATGGGCGAAGCGCTGCCGGGGTTTTCCTGGTTGCTGCTGTTCAGCGCCGTGGGCCTGGGGCTGACCAGCGCAGTGATTCAGTTGGCAATGAACTGGGCACAAAAAAGCGTTTCGCCGACCCGGGCGACCTTGATTTATGCCGGTGAGCCGGTGTGGGCCGGCGTGGTGGGGCGGATTGCCGGCGAGCGGTTCCCTCCAATTGCCATGCTGGGGGCGGTGTTGATTGTGGCGGCAGTGATTGTCAGTGAAATGAAGAGGGGCAGCCAGAGGAGCGCCGATTCGGAAAAAGAGTTAGAGCAGGAAAACCAGGGTTGATGTCTTGAGCTGCAAGCTGCAAGCTCCAAGAAGTACGCGTACCGCTCTTATCATGCGCTTTGAGGCTTGCAGCTTGTAGCTGCCTTCTGCCCCTCTTGTAGGATTCTGCCACAGGTTGCCATTTGGTGATCCAGAATCCGGCACGTATGATGCATCCCAAACTCCCGCAGATTAGAAGCCTATGTCCCTGATAGTTCTACTGCTTCTGCCTTTTATCGGCAGCTGTCTAGCGGCCTTGCTGCCGCACAACGCACGTAACACTGAATCCCTGCTGGCCGGCCTTGTTGCCCTGGCCGCAACCGTACAAGTCGCCCTGCTCTACCCCCAGATCGCCGACGGAGGCGTGATTCGCGAAGAGTTCTTCTGGCTGCCCAGCCTGGGACTGAACTTCGTACTGCGCATGGACGGCTTTGCCTGGCTATTCTCGATGCTGGTGCTGGGCATCGGCGCCCTGGTTTCGCTGTACGCCCGCTATTACATGTCGCCGGACGACCCGGTGCCGCGTTTCTTCGCCTTCTTCCTGGCGTTTATGGGCGCCATGTTGGGCCTGGTGATTTCGGGCAACCTGATTCAGATCGTGTTTTTCTGGGAACTGACCGGCCTGTTCTCGTTCCTGTTGATCGGCTATTGGCATCACCGCTCCGATGCGCGCCGCGGTGCCTATATGGCGCTGATGGTGACCGGTGCGGGTGGTTTGTGCCTGCTGGCGGGGGTAATGCTGCTCGGCCATGTCGTCGGCAGCTACGACCTGGACCTGGTGCTGGCTGCCGGCGACCAGATTCGAGCCCATGCCCTGTACCCAACCCTGCTGGCGCTGATCCTGATCGGCGCCCTGAGTAAAAGCGCCCAATTCCCCTTCCACTTCTGGCTGCCCCACGCCATGGCGGCGCCCACACCGGTCTCGGCCTACCTGCACTCAGCAACGATGGTGAAGGCCGGCGTGTTCCTGTTGGCCCGACTGTGGCCGTCGCTGTCTGGCAGCGAAGAATGGTTCTGGATCGTCGGCGGCGCTGGCGCCATTACCCTCTTGCTCGGCGCCTATTGCGCGATGTTCCAGAACGACCTCAAAGGCCTGCTGGCCTACTCCACCATCAGCCACCTTGGCCTGATCACGCTCTTGCTGGGTCTCAACAGCCCGCTGGCAGCTGTCGCAGCGGTATTCCACATCCTCAACCACGCCACCTTCAAGGCGTCGCTGTTCATGGCTGCGGGCATCATTGACCACGAAAGCGGCACCCGTGATATCCGCAAACTCAGCGGCCTGATCCGCCTGATCCCGTTTACTGCCACGCTGGCCATGGTCGCCAGCGCCTCCATGGCCGGCGTGCCGCTGCTCAATGGTTTCCTGTCCAAGGAAATGTTCTTCGCCGAAACCGTATTTATCTCGTCGACCGCCTGGGTAGAGATCGCCCTGCCGGTGATCGCCACCATCGCCGGCACCTTCAGCGTTGCCTATGCCCTGCGTTTCACGGTGGATGTGTTCTTCGGACCAACCGCCACCAACTTGCCCCACACCCCGCACGAACCGCCTCGCTGGATGCGCGCGCCTGTGGAACTGCTGGTGTTCACCTGCCTGCTGGTAGGGATTTTCCCGGCCCAGGTGGTCGGTTCGATCCTCGCGGCGGCCGCACTTCCCGTGGTCGGCGGCGTGCTGCCTGAATACAGCCTGGCCGTCTGGCACGGCTGGAACGCGCCAATGATCATGAGCCTGGTGGCCATGTCCGGCGGCATCGTGCTCTACCTGCTGCTGCGTAAACAGCTCAAGCAAGGGCGCTTCAAGTACCCGCCGATCATCAGCTACTTCAACGGCAAGCGCATGTTCGAGCGCAGCCTGGTGGTGATGATGCGCGGCGTGCGCAAGATCGAAAAACGCATCAGCACCAAGCGCTTGCAGCCCCAATTGTTCCTGCTGGTGCTGGCCGCGGTGATCGCCGGATTGATCCCGATGCTCAACAGCGGCATCACTTGGGGCGACCGTCCGAAGATCCCTGGTTCCATCGTCTTCGTCACCCTGTGGTTGCTGGCGATCGCCTGCGCCCTGGGCGCCGCCTGGCAAGCCAAGTACCACCGGCTGGCGGCCCTGACCATGGTCAGCGTCTGCGGCCTGATGACCTGCGTCACCTTCGTCTGGTTCTCGGCGCCAGACCTGGCCCTGACCCAACTGGTGGTGGAAGTAGTGACCACCGTGCTGATTTTGCTGGGCCTGCGCTGGCTGCCCCGACGGATCGAAGAGGTCTCGCCGCTACCCGGCTCCTTGCGCAAGGCGCGCATCCGCCGCCTGCGGGACTTGCTGCTGTCCACCGTGGTCGGCGGCGGCATGGCGCTGTTGTCCTACGCGATGCTGACGCGCCAGACCCCCAACGATATTTCCTCGTTCTACCTCAGTCGCGCCCTGCCAGAAGGCGGCGGCACCAATGTGGTGAATGTGATGCTGGTGGACTTCCGAGGCTTCGACACCCTAGGGGAAATCACTGTGCTGGCGGCCGTGGCGCTGACGGTATACGCCCTGCTGCGCCGCTTCCGCCCCCCCAAAGAAAGCGTGCAATTGCCCGCGCAACAGCGCCAGTTGGCTCCGGACGTGGCGACCGATCTGGTCAACCCGCGCCAGGCCAGCGACACCGCCCTGGGCTTTATGATGGTGCCCGCGGTGCTAGTGCGCCTGCTGCTGCCGATTGCGGTGGTGGTGTCGTTCTACCTGTTCATGCGCGGCCACAACCAGCCGGGCGGCGGCTTTGTCGCCGGTCTGGTGATGTCGGTGGCATTTATCCTGCAATACATGGTGGCCGGTACCCAGTGGGTCGAGGCGCAGATGAGCCTGCGGCCGTTGCGCTGGATGGGCGTTGGCCTGTTATCGGCGACCTTGACCGGGCTTGGCGCGCTGGCGTTCGGTTATCCGTTCCTGACCACCCACACCCTGCACTTGAGCCTGCCGGTGCTGGGCGATATCCATATCGCCAGCGCGCTGTTCTTCGACGTTGGCGTGTACGCGGTAGTGGTCGGCTCGACGCTGTTGATGCTCACCGCCCTGGGTCACCAATCGGTACGTGCCCATAAACCCAGCAGCCAGGCGAAAGCCACTGCGACGCCAGGAGGAGCCGCCTGATGGAAGAAGTCATCGCAATTGCCATTGGGGTCCTGGCGGCCTCAGGCGTCTGGCTGATCCTGCGGCCACGGACCTTCCAGGTAGTAATGGGCCTGTGCCTGTTGTCCTACGGGGTCAACCTGTTCATTTTCAGCATGGGCAGCCTGTTTATCGGCAAGGAGCCGATCATCAAGAACGGCGTACCCCAAGACCTGCTCAACTACACCGACCCCCTGCCCCAGGCACTGGTGCTGACGGCGATTGTGATCAGCTTCGCCATGACCGCGCTGTTCCTGGTGGTCTTGCTGGCATCCAGGGGCCTGACCGGTACTGACCATGTGGACGGTCGGGAGCCTAAGGAATGAGCTGGATGAACCAATTGATCATCGCGCCGATCCTGCTGCCGTTGCTGACGGCAGCGCTGATGCTGATGCTCGGCGAGAAACACCGCCCCCTCAAGGCACGAATCAATCTGTTCTCCAGCATGATCGGCCTCGGCGTCTCGGTGCTTTTGCTGTACTGGACCCAGCAGGACGGCACCAGTTCTATCGGTGTGTACCTGCCGGCCAACTGGCAGGTGCCGTTCGGCATCGCGCTGGTGGTGGATCGGCTGTCAGCGCTGATGCTGGTGCTCACCGGGATCATCGGCGTTAGCGCCCTGCTGTTCGCCATGGCCCGCTGGGACCGCGCAGGCGCCAGCTTTCACGCGTTGTTCCAGATCCAGTTGATGGGCTTGTACGGTGCGTTTCTCACCGCCGACCTGTTCAACCTGTTCGTGTTCTTCGAGGTACTGCTGGCAGCGTCCTACGGCCTGATGCTCCATGGCTCCGGTCGGGCGCGGGTGTCGTCGGGGCTGCATTACATCGCGATCAACCTGTTGGCGTCGTCGCTGTTCCTCATCGGCGCGGCAATGATCTATGGTGTCACCGGCACCCTGAACATGGCTGACCTGGCGCTGAAAATCCCCCTGGTGCCCGAAACCGATCGCGGCCTGCTGCATGCCGGCGCAGCGATCCTGGCCACGGCGTTCCTGGCCAAGGCCGGAATGTGGCCGCTGAACTTCTGGCTGGCACCGGCCTACTCCGCGGCCAGCGCGCCGGTGGCCGCAATGTTTGCAATCATGACCAAGGTCGGCGTGTACACCGTGCTGCGCCTGTGGACCCTGCTGTTCTCTGGCCAGGCCGGCGCTTCGGCGTACTTTGGCGGCGACTGGCTGATCTACGGCGGCATGGCAACCATCATCTGCGCCGCCCTGGCAATGATCGCCGCGCAACGCCTGGAACGCATGGCCAGCCTGAGCATCCTGGTCTCGGCGGGCATCCTGTTGTCGGCGATAGGTTTTGCACAACCGGCGCTGACCGCGGGCGCACTGTTCTATCTGGTCAGCTCGACGCTGGCATTGAGCGCGCTATTTCTGCTGGCAGAGCTGATCGAACGTTCTCGCTCCGCCAACGAACTGCCCCTGGACGATGAGATCGAAGCGTTGCCTCGGACAGTCGAGTCCCTGCATCCGCCACGAGGCACCAACCTGGACGATGAACAGAAAGCCGTGGTCGGCCAGATGATCCCCTGGACTGTGGCTTTCCTCGGCCTGAGCTTTATTGCCTGCGCCCTGCTGATCATCGGCATGCCGCCGCTGTCGGGGTTCATCGGTAAACTCAGCCTGCTTAGCGCACTGATAAACCCACTGGGCCTGGGCAATGCCCCGGAAGAGCCGATCCGCCCGGCCGCCTGGGGCTTGGTCGCGCTGTTGATCTTCTCGGGGCTGGCCTCGCTGATAGCCTTCGCCCGGCTCGGCATCCAGCGCTTCTGGACCCCGGAAGAACGACCGTCACCGCTGCTGCGGCGCTTCGAGTGCGTGCCAATCTTCGTCCTGCTGGCCCTGTGCATCGGGCTGACCTTCAAGGCCGAAACGCTGATGCGTTATACCCAGGACACCGCCGCCAGCCTGAACAACCCCGAGCAGTACGTCATGGCCGTCATGGCCACCCGCCCGGTTCCGAGCCCAGAGGCCCGTGCCGCCGCGCTGGAGGTGCAGCAATGAAGCGTCTGTTTCCTGCCCCATGGCTGTCCTTGGCGCTGTGGTTATTGTGGTTAGTACTGAATCTGTCCATCAGCCCCGGCAACCTTCTGCTGGGGGCGATCCTGGGCTTTTGCGCACCGCTGATGATGGCGCCGTTGCGGCCGCTGCCGATCCGCATTCGCCGCCCTGGGGTGATCATCCGCTTGTTCTTCCTGGTGGGTCGCGATGTCGTGGTGTCCAACCTGCTGGTAGCCTGGGGCGTATTGACCTGCGGTTCGCGCCCTCCCCGGTCGCGCTTCATCAAAATCCCCCTCGACCTGCGGGACGCCAACGGCCTGGCGGCGCTGTCGATGATCACCACGGTGGTCCCCGGCACCATCTGGTCGGAACTGGCCCTGGACCGCAGCATTCTGCTGCTGCACGTGTTTGACCTGGATGACGAAGCGCAGTTTATCGAGCACTTCAAGCACGCCTACGAGCGGCCCTTGATGGAGATCTTCGAATGAGTGCCCTGCTCTCCAATGCGATCCTGCTCAGCCTGTTCCTGTTTTCCCTGGCGATGGTCCTGACCCTGGTACGCCTGTTCAAGGGCCCTTCGGCCCAGGACCGAGTGTTGGCGCTGGATTATCTGTACATCCTGGCGATGCTGATGATGCTGGTGCTGGGCATTCGCTATGCCAGTGACACTTACTTCGAGGCGGCGCTGCTGATTGCACTGTTTGGCTTTGTGGGTTCGTTTGCCCTGGCGAAATTCCTGCTGCGTGGCGAGGTGATTGAATGATCAATGTGGGCGCGCTGCCGCTGTGGGTCGAGATCCTGGTGGCGATCTTATTGGTACTCAGTAGTCTGTTTGCGCTAATTGGCGCAATTGGGCTGGTGCGGATGAAAGATTTTTTCCAGCGCATGCACCCGCCGGCGCTGGCTTCAACGCTGGGGGCCTGGTGTGTGGCGCTGGCCTCGATCATTTACTTTTCGGCGCTCAAGTCCGGGCCAGTGCTTCATGGCTGGTTGATTCCGATTTTGCTGTCGATCACGGTGCCGGTGACGACGCTGTTGCTGGCGCGTACAGCGTTGTTTCGCAAGAGGATGGCGGGGGATGATGTGCCAGCCGAGGTGAGTAGTCGCAGTTCTGAGAATGGGGGGTGATGGGCGGTTTTTTTGGTTTTACTGAGTATATATCCGTTATTTTAGTCAGGGCGGATTAGGGTTACGCCCTTACGGCGTGTCACTTTGCAAAAGCGGCAAAGTAACCAAAGCGCTCTTGCCCCACCACTTGGTGCCTCGCTTAGGCTCGGCATGCCCTCTCTCCGGCATCGTGGTTAACGGGGCGCCTTAGATCAAGATCAAAAGCAAAAGCACGGCGGCCTGGTAGCCGACCTGAGTGGTGAGAAACAAGAGCGGATCTACTGCCACCTGGAGCGAGCTTGCTCGCGATGGTCGTTAACTATAACGCGGGCTTCCTGGCTGTCAGCCCCCTAATTCCAAGCTACAACCAACAGCCCCACCCCCAACACCAAACACAGCGGCGAATAAAAAAACGTATCCAGGCGAGCAAACCGCGACCCACCTACCGTTTTGAAAAAACCTACTAACTCCGAATCGCCAATCGCCCGGGCAAACATGATCACGGCAACGCCACTGATCCCCCATTGCAAGGCCTTATGGCTGATCGGATCAAAATACAGCCCCGCCCGCAAACACACCAACACCGCAATCAACACCAGCCCGGCGGCCACCAACAACGCCCCCAGTGCAGTGAGTTTGAAGGCCGGACGCGGTCCCCTGGAGAACTCTGCGGGCAGCTGCGGTATAGCTGCCGCACTCCCCAGCTTGCCACCGGCCGCCCAGTACACATGCACCATACTGATAAAGGTAAAAATCCCGACAACCCACCGCGCAACGAAAAAGCTCATGGCTGGATATCCCCTAAAAAGTTCGAAATAGGATAGTCCTCCTGAGATTTTTTGTGGGTATTTCGTCGACAGCTGGTGATAAAGTGCCGCCCCATGAAACTCGCCCGTACCGACCGTTCACTCATTGCCTGGATGCTCTATTGCTGCGTCCTGTTCAATGTGTTCGCCTGCAGCATCGGCCATGGGCAAATGGTCGGCATGCAGCTAAATGGTATTGGCGGCCAATTCTGTACGGTCGACCCGCGCACCCAGTCGCCCGCGCCTGCAAGCTCCACCGATGAATCCCTGCCAACCCTGTCCAAGGCTTTTGGCTGCCCGCTGTGCTCCAGCGGCGGCATGGGCCCGGCGCTCAACTCCAGCCTCAATGTCGCAGTCATGCCGCAGCCTCAGGCCCCGCCGGCCGGGGTTGTTGCCAGCGCCGACAGCCCTTCCCGCTTTACCTGGCCTGCGGCTAATCCGCGCGCCCCGCCCGCCTTCGTCTGATTCTTCGCTTTTTGATCTGCACAGAACATGACCTCCCACCGGAGAGCGTGTCCTTGTGCGTTGCTTTCAAGCCAAGCTTTTCAGGATTTACCGATGAAACATTTACCTCTGTTGGCGAGCCTGTTCGGCTGCCTGCCTGTCAGCGCCTGGGCCATTGAACTGGCGTCCACCACCATTGATGGCGAACAAGCCGCCGAGCCGGGCCTGGCCCTGGATCAATCCAGCGGCATGGCTTCGCGCCTGGGATTGAGCGTGCGGGAAACCCCGGCCTCCATCAGCATTGCCAACCGCAACGATATCGAGCGCCGAGGCGCCAAGACCTTCCAGGACGCCGCCAATTCCCTGCCAGGCGTCAATGCCAGCGCACCGCCGGGGTTTGGCGGGTTTATCTCCTATCGGGGCTTCACCAGCAGCCAGATCACCCAGATGTTCAATGGCATCAACGTCGCCAGCGGCCTGGCGCGGCCGGTGGACGTGTGGATTTACGACCGGGTGGAACTGGTGGGGGGCCCCTCCTCGCTGATCAACGGTGCCGGCTCCGTGGGCGGTTCGCTGAACTATGTGACCAAACTGGCCACCCGCGAAGAACAGGTCGTCGAAGGCCGGATCAGCTATGGCAGCTATGACACCACTGGCCTGGCCCTGGGCCTCAATCACGCCCTCACCGAACCCGGCGCCGAGGTGCAGCACTACGCGCGCCTGGATGTAAGTCGCAACACCAACCACACCTACATCGACCGCCAGCAGCGCGACGCCTGGAGCGTGGCGTTTTCCCTGCTCAGCGACCTGACGCCCAACCTGTCCCACACCCTGGCCCTGGAATACCAGGACGAACACGAAGACAGCCCCTACTGGGGCACGCCGGTACTCAATCCCAAGGCCGGCGAGTTGAAGATCGACAAACACAACCGCTTCAACAACTACAACGTGGCGGACGGTCGCTACGAGCAACGGACAATCTGGGCGCGGTCGATCATCGACTACCGGATCAACGACAGCACCAGCCTGCGTAACACCCTTTATCACCTGGAAAGCCAGCGCGACTACCGCAACCTGGAGACGTACCAGTACAACGCCGATAACAGCGCGGTAAACCGCTCCACGGCGTATCAGGTGCGCCATCAGGGCGAACAGGACGGCAACCAGTTCGAGCTGCGCCATGAAGATACGTTCTTCGGCCTGGCGACCACCTGGTCCGGAGGTTTCGAGTACAAGGTCAACAGCACCACCAACAACCCGCTGAACGTGTCGGGCAAGAGCAGCGTGGACCCGAACAACTACGATCCAGGGCACTTCTACGACATTCCCGGCACCCGGCCCGGTTTTATCAAGGACAAGACCACCGAAGTGACCACCAAGGCGCTGTTCGTGGAAAACCGCCTGGGGCTGACCGACAAGTTGTCACTGCTGACTGGCCTGCGCTACGACGCCATTGACCTGGATGTCACCAATCATCGGGTGGCGACGACGACCAGCCCGCGGCACTTCAAGCGCCGCTGGGAACCCGTGACCGGCCGCATCGGCCTGACCTACCAGTTCATTCCATCGGCCAATGTCTACGTGCAATACAGCACCGCCGCCGAACAGCCGTCGACCACCACCCAGGTGTTCGACGTGTCTACCGGCAAGCAATGGGAAGTGGGCAGCAAGTTTGACTACCTCGACGGCCGGGGCTCCGCCACTGTTGCCGCCTACAAGATCGAGCGCAAGGACTTCGCCGTGACTGATCCGCAGGACTCGACCAACAGCATTGCGGTGGGCGCGCAGTCGTCCAAGGGTATCGAATTGGCCAGTTCCTTGCGGATTACTCCCAAGCTGTTGGCCGAGGGCAACTTCGCCTGGGTTGATGCCAAGTACGACGATTTCAATGAAAAAATCGCCAGCGGCGCAGTAGTGTCGCGCAAGGGCAATACGCCAACCAACGTGCCGAAGCGGGTGGGCAATGTGTGGCTGACCTATGACTTTGCACCGGATTGGCAAGGGGGGGTGGATGCGCGGTATGTGGCGTCGGTGTATGCCGACAATGCCAATACGATGACGATGCCGGCGTATACCTTGTTCGGGTCGTTTTTGACTTACAAAGTGGACCGGCACACCTCCGTGACTGGCCGGGTACGTAACCTGACCAATGAGGTGTATGCCCAGTTTGCTCATGTGTCGCCGGCGTATTACTTGGGGTCACCGAGGACATTTGAGGTAGCGGTGCAAACTCGATTCTAAAAAAAATAGAGATCGTTCCCACGCTGTGGGGACGATCTCTAGATGTCATTTCAGACTGGCCTCGACCTTCTGCGCCACATCCTCGGTCAACCAGGCTTTCCAGACCTCTGGGTGCGACTTGAGGAACGCCTGCGCCACTTCACGGGGCGGCGTGTGCCTCTCGCTCATCTCGGCCAGCGCCTTGTTCAGTGGTTCAATCGGAAAGTCGACCTTGGCGAAAAACTCGCAGATCTGCGGGTACTGCTGCTGGAACGGCGTCGACACACCAATGCTCAACTTGGATGCCAGAGAGCGAGTCGGTTTCGGATTGGGGTTATCGGCATCGGTCAGGGTCTTCCAGGCCTCGGCGTCAAACGGTGGCTCTTCCAGTTGGACCAGCTTGAAGCGCCCAATCAGCGGCGTGGGCGACCAGTAGTAAAACAGGATCGGCTTGCCGCGACGGATCGACGAGGCAATCTCGGCATCCAGCGCCGCGCCCGAACCACTGCGAAAGTTCACATAACTATCGTCCAGCCCATAGGCCTTGAGTTTCTGTTTGTTGACCACTTCCGAGGTCCAGCCGATGGGGCTATTGAGGAAACGGCCCTTGGTCGGTGCTTCCGGGTCCTTGAACACGTCCTTGTAGCGCGCCAGGTCCGTTACGCTGCGCAACTGCGGCGCCAGGGGTTTGATGCCCTTGGCCGGGTCACCCTTGACCACGTACTCCGGCACCCACCAGCCTTCGGTGGCACCTTTGACGGTGTCGCCCAGGCCGGCCACTTTGCCTTCAGCCTCGGCCTTGACCCACACCGGGCTACGTCCTGCCCATTCTTCACCGATCACCTGGATATCGTTTTTCGCCAGGGCGGTTTCCAGGGTAATAGTGGTGCCGGGCAAAGTATCGGTGGGCAAGTCATAGCCCTTTTCGACGATAAATCGCAGCACCTCAGTGATCAAGCTGCCACTTTCCCAGTTCAGGTCAGCAAAATGGATCGGCGCCTGGGAGGCCGACACCGGCAGCGACGCCACCGACAGGCTCAGAGTCGTCAGGGAAGCCGCCAACAGCGCTCGAATTGCTTTCATGCCTTTGCACCTCGTGTTTTACACAGCGATAGCGGATGGCTTTGCTGTAACACCGCGAAGCCTCTGAATACTTAAGTCAACTCAACTGTAGTAGAGGTTTCGATGAACAAGGCAGGTCGCTTGCCTTTACGGCAGATTATGCAAATGCTGCAACTCTCGGCGCACCATGCTGGCGTACTCGGCGGGACGTAGTTCGTACAACTGGCTGGCCACCCAGTTCAACCAGGCACCCTGCAAATCACCCTTGCGGGCAAACAACTCGGCCGCCTTCGCCTGGGAGTCCGACAAGTGCTGCTGGTGAAATTGCGCCCGGTCCAGGCTCATTACTCGCTGGCCTTGAAGGTCACGAGTTCACCCTTGCGCCACTTGGCAGCCTTGCCGGTCACGGCTTTCAGGGTTTTGGTCAAACCTTCCTGCAGCTGTTCGTTGGCAGCGAAGACCAGCATCACGTTGTGACCTTCCTTGAACACAATGCCCTGGCCTTCAGCCGAGGAAACAAACGCATAGTCGCCCAGCCCATACACAGTCAACTTGATATCGCGGAACTTGAGTTCGAACTTGCCACCTTCACGGCTCGGCAATACAGCTGCACGAAAATGATCACCCACCTTGAGTTCTAGTCGCTGTTTGTCGTCTACCACCATCGCTGCCTCTGTATCGACTTCGGCGATGTAAATGCCTTCAGGCGTTTGTTCAGTGATGTAGACAAAACGGGATTGAAACTGTTTGACCAACTTTGCGCGCAAATCACCCAACACGAACAATGCGTGCATATCCAGATTACTGACTGCCAAGGAAACGCCCCCACATCAAAAAAGGTGCTACCTGCCCAAGCGGGCAGCACGAAAAAGCGGCCAATACGGCACGGTCATGAAATATGTAACACAGAAAAAGCTGAAAAAAACTCCCACCACGGCGCCGCAAGACCCGTGCAGACGTGCCCGACGGACCTTAAGCGAAGGTCGTCAGGCGTTGCAGGAAATCATAAGTTCAACCTCCAGAGAATACTGGACGATCAACTTCAGAGAATAACCCATTTGAAAATGTAGTTTTCCGACAGCCAAAACGAAAGAAAATACCTTGGTCTGGAACCAGGCGTCGGATGCTGACGGCAATACTAAAACAGCAACACGGGTCAAAACCACCCGAAAGAACTGCAAGCGGGTCAACAGCACCGATCGACAGGAGCTGACCATGCAACTACTTCAACACCGCTCTGCCCTTTCACACGCGGGCTCAGCATTTATCGATGACGGTGTATTCTACAGCCTGGACGCCGATGGCGGGTGCCTGCATTCAGCCATGTATCGGGTAGTGCCCGCAGGAAGAAACTTTTTCCACATCCTGGAAGTGTCCAGCGGTCGAATCAAAGGCTTTCGCCCTGGCCAAAAAACTCGAAGCCCTCATGTACGCACCGACGGTGCTGAGTGCCCAGGGTTGTCGTTTCGTCACATCAACCACTTTACTGCGCCACCAGCCAACAACAACTGCCATACTGGCCCGTCCAATGAAGTTTGCCCCATGCGGCATGGGTTCATCAGCGCAATTACCTCCAAGGGAAGGCTATACGTGACGGAATTTGATATAGGCGAATTTTTCATCCATGGCGAAGCCAGGGAAGTAGACGGCGAATTTCAAGCCGTGATTGTCATGCGGGCAAAGGCACCTCTGACCACGATCACTGCTCACCAGGTGGAAAAGGATCGTTGGTTCAAAACCGTAGACGCTGCCGCAGCGGCCGCCAAGGATGCCGCCCAGGCACTTAAAAACGCCGTCGACTCAGGGGCGCTGACCTCGTAACTGGCCGGACGCAATAATCAGATCGAACTCTCCAGCGCGCAAAACCTCCCATGCATACCGATGACTTCGCCCATGGAGAACGATATGGAAGCGCCAACACATACCCTTGAAAACCTGTTTGAACAGTTGGGGCTGGATGCTTCCCCGAAGATGATCGACAGCTTTATCGGCCAGCATCACTTGCCTGAAGACGTGAAGTTGATCGACGCACCGTTCTGGTCACCACAGCAGGCTCAATTTTTAAAAGAAGAACTGCGTGAAGATGCCGACTGGGCTATCGCCGTGGATGAACTGAACCAGCGCCTCCATCAGTCGTAGTAGGCTGGATTCAATGCAGGCGGTCTGATTGTTCCGCCCTCAGCAGCGCCTGCCAGGCAGCACGGCATTCTTCGGCTTCATCGCGACTGGCGAAGGCCGTGCCGCGCTGTTCACCGTTGAGCAACACCACCCAACAGGCCTTGCGTCCCAGCGCGCGCAGCGTTGGCGGCACACCACTGCCGATCATCACGGCGACATCGACTTTGCTTTGCATTAAGGTTCTCCGCACAGTTAGTTAGCAAGCTAACAATACTGCTCATGCTACGGTTTTCCTCCCGCTGGAAAAAGCTATCTGCGGAATAGCTTCATTACATGGCCGGTAACAATCACCTTCAGTTAACGTCCTTCAGGCTTGTACCCCAATCGTAAACCACCCCAATGCCGGCCCTTGACCATGATCGGCACCGAGAGGTCGTGCATCAACTCGCCGGTATCGCGCGTGTAGGTCTGCAACAACACTGCCTGCTGATGACTGCCACAGCGAATCCCGGTGCGGTCTTCGAACTTGCGCTTGGTGCGGTTGTGCACCGCGTCTACCTGGGCATCACCCGTCAACGCCTGTGAAAAAGCCTTGTTGTGGGTCGGCACATAGCCTTGGGGCGTGCAAGCGATGGCAAATACCAGGCCTTCATGACGGGGTAGCAACGCTTCCTGGATGCTCGGCAAAACCTGGTCGGTATAGCCGTCGAAACGGCTGTGATACTTGCTGGGGCTGGTCTTGGGGATCAGCGTATAGCTGCGGTTGAACAGGTCATCGAGGCTGACGCGATTTTGCAGGACATCGGCCTCAAACTGCGCGGCGATCTGGCTGGCGCCCTCCCGGGCCAGGTCGTAGATGCGCTGGTGATAGTCGTCGAGGCCGACTTCAGCCAGACGTTCGCTGATGGTTTCGGCCTGCCCTTCCATTTGCACAGCGGCCTGCGCCAGTTGTCGGGTTTGCTGGTCGCTGACGGTCAAATCGCTGCGCATCTGTTCCACCGCATGGAACAAACTGTCGAGTTGCTCGCGGTTGGTGTCAGTGCCCTGGGCGATCTCGCCGACCTGGCCTTCCACATCCGCTGCCAGGGTGGCAATACTCTCCAGTTGCTGGCCAGCCTGTTCCACCTGCTCTACGCCGGACTGCAAATCCGCCGACAGCTGGCGGATCTGCTCCACCACCTGGCCGGTGCGTTGCTGAATATCGGCGACCATCACCCCGACTTCATCGGTAGCGGTGGCCGTTCGACCGGCCAGCCCGCGCACCTCATCGGCCACCACCGCAAAACCGCGACCGTGCTCACCAGCCCGGGCCGCTTCAATGGCGGCATTCAAGGCCAACAGATTGGTTTGGCTGGCGATGGACTGGATCACCAGCGTGACCCGCTGGATTTCTTCACTGCGCAGGCTCAACGCCTCGATCAACTGGCGGCTGTCATTGGCGCGCTGGCTGAGCTGATGCATGCGGGTGATGGACTCGGCCAGCACCATGCGGCCTTCGGTGCTGCGCTGGTGAGCCTGGCTGGCGGCGCCCAGGGCCTGGCGGCTGAGTTGGGAAGTGACCTGCTCGGTGCCGATCATGACTTCGGCGCTGCTGACAATCTGCTGGGCGGCGCTCAATTGCGACTGCAGCCTAGCGGCCAGTTGCTTGACCGAATAGGCCACGCCAGCGGCCGACAGAGCGTTGTGGCTGGTGGTGTAGGACAGATCGCGAGTCAATTCACCCATGGCGTCGTGGGCCACCGCTGGCGCGGCGCTGGGTGTTCGGGTTTTCAGGCGGGGCAGCCAGATCAGCAGCAGGGCCACCGGCAGGCAGAGGTAAATCGACAGGTTGGCGAATGCCAGGCCAAGCAGCAACAGCACCAGGGCGACGCTTTGCAGCAGTGGTGTCACCCAACCGGGCAGATGGCGAGCCACCGTTTGCGGCGGCACCGCTGCGCCTGTCAGAGATCCGTCCCCAGCCATGTTGTCACCCCACTGCTTGTCGTTATTGTGTCTGCATTAAACGCCACTATCCGGCCATTATCCATGGGCCTTTGGTGTTAGGGAGCGCAGCAGATCAATAGACGGGAGAGGGGCAGGGTCTATAGGCCGAACGGTTCTGTAATGAGCGGGCAAGCCCGCTCGCCACGCGCATCAAGCTTGACGCTGATGCTTGTCGATTTGCTCGTGGCGCTCTTGCGCTTCGATGCAGTACTTGGTGGTCGGGCTGATCAGCAGGCGCTTAAGGCCAATAGCCTCGCCGCTGTCGTCACACCAGCCAAAGGAGTCATCATTGATGCGACCCAGGGCCTGTTCCAGTTGCGGCAGCAGGCGCTGGTCGCGATCGATGGCGTTGACCAGCCAGGTGCGCTCTTCTTCCACAGAAGCAGCGTCAGCCGGATCAGCCGGGGTGTCCAGGCTTTCAATGGCGATGCGGTTCTGCTCAATGCGCTCGTGGTGCTCGACTTTCATGGCTTGCAGCAACTTTTCAAAGAAAGCGTGCTGTTCGGCATTCATGTAGTCATCCGCCGGCATGGCCAGCAACTTTTCCTTTGTCATTGATTTCTCTATAAAAAATACGTGCATCAAGGCGAATAAGGGAGCGTTCCGGTCGACCTTTGCAGGTCTCGGAAAGGCGCCGTCCATTTCAAGCGCCTCCCGGCACTCAATTTACGAGGGGCGGCAGTCTAAGGCCGACTTGAGGGCTCAGCAACTGAAATGACAGGCAATTTGTCCGACACTTCCCCAAAAGGCACCAGGACGGGCTCGGCAGGCAGTTATCGGAGTGCGTTTATAGCAAGAAATTCAATCGGGCAGCTATAAGCATTAAGCTGCAAGCGACAAGCTGCAAGCTTCACATGGCTTGCAGCTTATAACTTGCAGCGTGTCGCAGCTCTTCAGCGCTTTAGTTTGCGCTTGTTGCGATACTGGTCGATCACTACCGCCACCACGATGATCAGGCCCTTGATGATGTCCTGGATATAGGCATCCACCCCGACAAAGGTGAACCCGCTGGCCATCACCCCGAGGATCAGCGCGCCGATCACGGTGCCGGTGATGCGCCCTACCCCGCCCGCCAGGCTGGTGCCGCCGATCACCGCAGCGGCAATCGCGTCCAGCTCATAAGACATGCCCATCCCGGCCTGCCCGGTGGCCGCCCGGGCCGATGCCACCACGCCCGCCAACCCGGCGAGCAAGCCGGCGATGCTGTAGACGATGATCAGGTGACGCTTGACGTTGATGCCCGACGTACGCGCCGCCTGCATGTTGCCGCCGATGGCGTAGGTGTATTTGCCGTACTTGGTGTAGCGCAGGGCAATGTGAAAAATCACCGCCACCACCAGAAAGATGATCACCGGCATCGCGCCATGGCCGATGGCGGTGTAGGAATCCGAGAGCATGCTCACCGGCTGGCCTTCGGTGTAATAACGAGCCAGGCCACGGGCCGAGACCATCATGCCCAGCGTCGCAATAAACGGCGGAATGCCGGTGATGGCAATGATGCTGCCGTTGATCGCCCCCGCCAGTAGCCCGACCCCCAACCCCACTACCACCGGAATCCACACCGGCAAGTCGGTCAGCGACGGAAACACCGCCCGGGAAAAATCGGACGTCTGCGCCAGGCTGGCGGCAATCATCGCCGACAACGCCAATACCGAGCCGGAAGACAGGTCAATACCGGTGGTGATGATCACCTGCGTCACGCCAATCGCCAGCAACCCGATGATCGACACTTGCAGGATCATCAGCACCAGGCGCTGGGAGTTCATCAAAAAACTCTGGTCACGGACGATCCAGCCGAACACTTCGAACACCAGGCCGATACCGATCAGCACCAGGAAGATGCTCAGTTCCGTGGGGAACCGCCGACGGCTCTTGACCGGCGCCGTGAGTGGTTTGTTTTCCGCCGGCTTTTTTTCCGAAGATTGGTTTTCCAGTATCGCGTTCATAACCACTCACCTTTTTTATTCCGTTGCGCCAGCCAACCGCAGGCTCGCGCGCTGTGTTCGTTAGTGGACCGCCGTCATACCGGAAGCCAGTTGCATGACTTTTTCCTGGGTCGCCTCAGCGCGGTCCAGGGTGCCCATCAGGTCGCCTTCATGCATAACCATCACCCGGTCGCTCATGCCCAGCACTTCCGGCAGCTCCGAAGAAATCATGATCACTGCCATGCCTTCGCTGGCCAGGTAGGAAATCAGCCGGTAAATCTCGGCCTTGGCGCCAACGTCGATACCACGGGTGGGTTCGTCGAGAATCAGCAAGCGCGGGTTGGTCATCAGCCAGCGGGCCAGCAAGGCCTTCTGCTGGTTGCCACCGGAGAGAGTATCAATGCACTGTTCAAGGGACGGGGTTTTCACCCGTAGCTTCGTACACATGTCTTCGCACAGCGCCCGCAGGGCTTTCTGCTGGATAAAGCCGTTGCCCGAATAATGCGGTATCACGGCCATTTCCATGTTTTCCAGGACCGAGAGGCAAGGGAACAGGCCACTGAGCTTGCGGTCCTCGGTCAACAGCGCAAAGCCTTTCTCGATGGCCATGTGCGGGTCGCTGATGCGCACCACCTGGCCGTCGAGCTGGATTTCGCCACCGCTGCTGGGGGTGATGCCGAAAATGGTTTCTGCCACGTTGGTACGACCCGACCCCATCAGCCCGGCGATGCCGAGGATCTCGCCGGCATGCAGATCAAAAGACACGCCCTTGAACACACCGTCCAGACGCAGGTCGCGCACCGACAACAGCAAATCGCCAATGGGTTTCTCGCGCTCCGGGAACAGCTGGCTCAGCTCACGGCCCACCATCATCGAGATCAGGCTGTCGCCGTTCATGCTGTCGGCCCGCTGCAGGCCGATATAGGCGCCATCGCGAAACACTGCCACTTCATCGGCAATGGCAAACACTTCGTTCATTTTGTGGGTGATGTAGATGATGCCTTTGCCCTGGGACTTGAGGTCGGCAATGATCGAAAACAGATGGGCGACTTCCTTGTCGGTAATCGCCGAGGTGGGTTCGTCCATGATCAGGATGTCGGAGTCGTAGGACACCGCCTTGGCAATTTCCACCATCTGCCGCTCGGCGATGCTCAGGTTGCCGACCTGCTCCTCCGGGTCCAGGTTGATGCGCAGGCGCTCCAGCAACTGCGCGGTGCAGCGGTGCATTTCCCGGTGATTGACCATGCGCAGGCTGTTGAGCTGTTCGCGGCCGATCCAGATGTTCTCGGCGATGCTCATGTGGGGCATCAGGTTGAGTTCCTGGTGGATCATCGCGACCCCCGACTGCAATGCCGCTAGCGGCGTGTCGAAAACGATCGGTTTGCCCCGCAGGCGGATTTCACCGGAGTCCGGCTGGTAGATGCCAGCGATGATCTTCATCAGCGTCGACTTGCCCGCGCCGTTCTCGCCCATCAGCGCCAGCACCGAGCCCGGACGCACCCGCAGTTGCACATCGTCCAGGGCTACGACACCGGGAAAACCTTTGCTGATATTGACGATTTCCAGCAGGTAGGGTTCTTCCAGCGCCGTTGGCTGGATACCGGCCAGCGGGGCCTGCGAAGCAGTCGCTTGAGCGAACATATCGGGTACTCCATCAGCAGGGCTGCCGTGGCGCCCTGCCGGCTTATTGTTGTTATTAAGTGAAGGACTATTTGAAATCTTTAACGTTGTCCGGGGTGATCAATTTGAACGGCACCAAAAGGTTCTGCTCGACCGGCTCGTTCTTGGCCATTTTGACCGCCGCCTCCACCGAACCGACAGCCTGGCCGTTGGCATCCTGGAACACCGAGACCGCCATATCACCCTTGGTGATCGCGTTCAAACCGTCCGGCGTACCGTCGACACCGCCGATCAGCACACTGCCTTTCTCGACACCCGCAGTTCTCAGGGCCATGGCAGCACCGATGGCCATCTCGTCATTGTTGGAAACCACCGCGTCGAATTTACGGCCTTGGGTCACCCAGTCGTTCACCAGCGTCATGCCCTTGTCCCGCAGCCAGATCCCGGTCTGCTCCTGTTCAATCTTGATGCCCGGGTATTTGGCCAAGACTTCTTTTACACCTTTGGTGCGGTTGGTCGTGGCGTTATTCGCCAAGTCCCCCAGCAGAATCACGATGTTGCCCTTGCCGCCCATCTTCTCGGCCAGGTATTGCATTTGCAGGCGGCCAGCCTCTACGTCATCGGAAGCCACGGTGACCACGCCCTTGGGCAGGTCCTTCTGGTCAGGGCGGCGGTTGACATAAATCAGCGGAATACCGGCGTCGACCGCCGCTTTGGTGATTCTTGCGGTGGACGCCGTGTCTACCGGGTTGACCACAATGGCGTCGACCTTCTGGCTGATAAAGTTTTCTACCTGGCTGAGCTGCTTGACCACATCGGCGCGGGCGTCTTCGAACTGCAGTTGTACGCCTTCACCCTTGGGATAGGACTTGGCTTGCTTGTCCATGTCCTCACGCAGGTAGGTCAGCCAGGTGTCGTCGAACTGCGACATGCTCACACCGACCTTGATGTCGGCGGCCGTGGCCACACCACTGGCAAGCATCATGGACAGGGCCAGCGAGGCAAAACGGATATTGGTCTTCATGAACGGTCTGTCTCCAATTTCTTGTTGGTTTTTTGGACGTTGCGTTTTTCAGAGCATTATTTTGGCGACGGCAGCCGAACAATCGGCGCCCCCGGAATGCAGCACACCAGGGCGCCCTTGCTTTCGACGCAAAGGACATTAAGGAAGGAGAAATACAGCGGCCGTGCACGGGGCACATCGCGGGGCGGGAAGGCAGAGTGTAAAACTCGCAGTGCAGCGTTGAAGATTTTCATCTGACGGTACCTGGTTGTTTTTGTGTCTTGTTTTTGTTGAGTCGTCCTCCACCGCCTCAACGGCAGATCGGGACGTCACTATGAGCAACCTGGAAATGACTTTATTGGAAAATAATTTCCACATCAACAAGTTTTAGAATTTTATTCTATTTTTGTTCCATAACCCTCGACAGCGGCCATTTCCACTACTTGTTGACGCTCGGCGCTGAGCCGTGCGGCGTCCAGCACACGGGTGGTCTCCAAGGCATCACGGGCATCCACCGGCAATGGACCCTGGCCTTGAACAGCGGTTTGCAGCTGGCGATAGAATTGGTTCCAGCAACCCTTTTCCGAGGGCACACGCTCACGCTCCGGACCTTGTTCGAACCAGCCCCAGCGTCGGTGTTCTTCCGCGCCCCAGTGCTCACCCTCGGTTTTCGGGGTTTTGCCGGCCATCAACGCGTCTTCCTGACCATCCAGGCCTTCAACGGTGTAACAGCCTGCGCTGCCGTTAACCCGAAAACGCGGCGCCTGGCTGTTTTGCAGGGCGCTGCCCCACAGGTGCGAGATCACCCCGTTGGCGTGGGTCAGGGAAACAAAGAAGCCATGGTCGAGGCTGGGGTGTTCAGCGCTGTAGTGCAATTGCGCGAAGACCCGATCCACCGAGCCAAACAATTGCATCGCCTGGTCCACCAGATGGCTGCCAAGGTCACGCAGGAACCCGCCGCCACTGGCATTGCCCACGGACGCGGGGTTGTAACGCTCCACTCGGGATTCAAAGCGGGTGATGGTGCCCAGGGCGCCGGCGTTGATCAGCTTGCGCAGGGTGAGGAAATCCGAGTCCCAGCGCCGATTCTGGTAGACGCTCAGCAACACGCCCTGACGCTCGGCAGCAGTAATCAAGGCCCCCGCCTGGGCGGCATTGCTGGCGAACGGTTTGTCGCTGACCACCGCCACACCGTGTTCGATCGCTTCCAGTACCAGCGCTGGGCGACCTTTGAGTGTGGTGGAGATCACCAAGGCGTCGACACCGGCCTCAACGATCTGCTCGATGCTGTCGAAGGCCTTGACCTCAGGGTGTTCGGTCGCCAGTTGCTGGCGCCGCTCGGGTGAACGGGTGACAACACCGACAAAGGTTGCTCCCGGCAGACTGGCAATCAGCGGTGCGTGAAAAAAACGGCCACCGTGGCCGTATCCGACTAGTCCGATTCGCATGGGTCGATTCCTTTATTGGCAAAGTTCGCGGGTCACCCGTTCCAGCATCATCCGGTTGGACTCATCCGGCCGGTCTTCCCAGGCGAACACCGAGACCGTGGCGATGCCATCAAACTTGATCTCCCGCAAGGTGCCGAAAAACGCGTCCCAGTTCACCTCGCCCTGGCCGATATCCAGATGTTGATGCACGGTGGCAGTGACGCCC
Source organism: Pseudomonas sp. HY7a-MNA-CIBAN-0227 (assembly GCF_040310325.1). Classification (NCBI taxonomy): domain Bacteria; kingdom Pseudomonadati; phylum Pseudomonadota; class Gammaproteobacteria; order Pseudomonadales; family Pseudomonadaceae; genus Pseudomonas; species Pseudomonas sp. HY7a-MNA-CIBAN-0227. Next base: position 180,421 of record NZ_JBEOPT010000007.1, read on the forward strand.
GGCGGGTTGACGATGTAGCGCAAGTTGGAGGACGCCCGGTGGTTGTAAGTGTCGGCGATGATCAGGTGGCTAAGCTTGGAGCCCGCGTACTTGAGCATCGAGGCGATATCACCCTTGCCGTCGTCGTAGAAAAAGGTGTGGGGCGCGGCATACAAGTAGTTGATCCAGTCGCGATCCAGCCCGCGAATGATGTCCACTGACTCGTTGTTGCGCTCGCAAAAGTCATAGGGATGAGCCTGGATATCCAGCTTGATGCTTTCGCGCTCGAACTCGGGCATCAGTTCGTCCATGGAACGCATGAACTGGTTTTCGCACACCAGCGGGTTGTCAGACTGGCCGGTGAACTCGGTATTGACCAGCTCACAGTCCATTTCCACGGCAATCTGAATCGCGCGCTTCCAGTTGCGCACGGCGGCGACGCGCAAGCCTTCATCGGCGGCGGCCCAGTGGTACATCGGCAGCAGGGATGAAAGCTGCACACCGGTGTCGCTCAGGGCCTTGCGAAATTCCTTGATCCGCGCCCGGTCGACCCGAGCGGCTTTGTAGAACGGGAGGAAATCCTCCCGGGGTGAAAGTTCGATGTGCTGGTAGCCGAGTTCGGCGACTTTATCGACCATCTTGCCCAGGGGCAGGTGGCGGTACATGTAAGGGTCCAGGGCGATACGCATGGATAGATTCTCCTATGATCAGCCGTAGAAATGTGGGCGCTCTGGCAGGCCGACTTTCACAATCTGCCCACTGTTTTGCGCCTCGATGCACGCATCCGCCGCCACCGCCGCCGCAAAACCATCCCACGCCGATGGCCCGCCCACCTGCCCAGCGCGCACGCCGTCGATAAATGCCTGCAACTCAACGTCATAGGCCGCAATAAACCGGTCCTTCCAGTCCATCAGAATCGCATTGGACAGCTTGGCGCCGCTGCGCAGTTGCACTTGGGAAGGTTCCGGCAGCCTGGCGATGCCGGTCTCCCCCACCACTTCGCACTGGATGTCGTAGCCGTACTGGCAGTTCACAAACACTTCCACGTCGATGCGCGTGCCCTTGGCGGTTTCCAGCAGGACGATCTGCGGGTCACGCAGATGCCCGTGAGCCTTGCTGGTCTTGCGCGGGAACACCACTTGCACCGACACATAGTCATCGGCCAGCAACCAGCGCAACACGTCCAACTCGTGGATCAAGGTGTCGGTGATCGCCATGTCGGTCTTGTAGTTCTCGCCCACGGTAGGGTTGCGGTGAGCGCAGTGCAGCATCAACGGCTCGCCGATCTGGCCGCTGTCGATCACCGCTTTCAAGGCTTGATAGCCCTGGTCGTAGGGGCGCATGAAACCCACCTGCACCAGACGCTTGCCGTGGGCCACTTCGGCCTCGACGATCTTGAGGCAGCCTGCGGCCGTCACCGCCAGGGGTTTTTCGCAGAACACCGGCTTGCCGGCGGCGATGGCGGCCAGCACGAACTCTTCGTGGCTCGGCCCCCAGGAAGTGACCAGGATCGCTTCGACTTGCGCCGAGTTGATGAGCGCGTGGCCGTCGGGGTAGACCTCGGCGGTGAGTTTCAAGTCGGCGACGACCTTGGCGGCCTGCTCAAGGTTGATGTCGGTGACGGCGACGACCTGGCTGTTGAGCAAGGTCTGGCTGCAACGACGGATATGATCCTGGCCGATGGCGCCAGTACCGATAACACCAAGTTTCAAAGACATGTAAGGACTCCTTTATCAGTACTGCCGGGCTTTGGCCAAGCGTTCATTGAGGGTTTTTGCCACCGCGTCGGTGCGCTCGCTGGTGGACGCCTGCGCCACACCGACCCGCCACCACGACAGGTATTTGTGAATCATGGTTTTGGGCAGAACCTTGATATCAATCAGCGTCGACACGGTTTGCGTACGCGCATCGGCCAACGCCGCCTGTAACTGCTCCACGGTGCTGACCTTGTAGGTTTTGCAGCCATAGGCCGCCGCGCTCATAGCGAAGTCCACCGGCACAAAACCACCGTCGAGCTTGCCGCTCTCGGGGTTGCGGAAACGGAACTCGGTGCCGAAGCTGTCCATGCCGTGCTCCATTTGCAGGTTGTTGATGCAACCAAAGGTCATATTGTCCAGCAGCACCACATTGATCTTGCGCCGCTCCTGGATCGAGGTGACCAGCTCCGAGTGCAGCATCATGTAGGAGCCATCGCCCACCAATGCGTACACCTCACGCTCAGGCTCGGCCAGCTTGACGCCCAAGGCGGCGTTGACCTCATAACCCATGCACGAATAGCCGTACTCGACGTGATAGGTATTCACGCCCTTGCTGCGCCAGCTGCGCTGCAAGTCACCGGGCAGGCTGCCGGCGGCGGCAACGATGATTGCGTCGTCGGCCAGGGTTTCATTGAGCACGCCCAGCACGCGGCTTTGAGTCAGGCAGGAGCCGGTCAGCTCGATAAACTCGCGCAGCACGGCCGGGTCCATGTGGTCGTTGATTTCCGGAACGAAGTTTTCGCTCTGGTATTGGGCCTGGTAGATGCGGTCAACTTCGGCATTCAACTGCGCCTTGGCGTCCCGTGGTTGATCGCCCCAGCTGGAGCGGTAGTCGCCCAAGACTTCGGACAAAGCCTCCAGGCCCACCTTGGCATCCGCCAGCAGCTGCACACCGTCCAGTTTCAACGCATCGCAAGGGCTGATATTGAGGTTGAGAAACTGCACCTCGGGATGCTTGAACAATGACTTCGATGAGGTGGTGAAGTCGGTGTAGCGAGTGCCGATGCCGATGATCAGGTCGGCCTCCGGGGCCAGCAGATTCGCCGCCAGGCAACCGGTTTCGCCGATACCGCCGAGGTTCAGCGGATGGGCTGAGACCACGGCGCTCTTGCCCGCCTGGGTTTCCGCGAAGGGAATGTCAAAGCGTTCGGCAAAGGCTTGCAACGCAGCATTGGCGCCAGAGTACTTGACCCCGCCACCGCAGATGATCAGCGGTTTACGCTTGCCCTTGAAAGCCGCGATCGCGTCGCCGAGCATGGCTTCGGTCGCCGGGCGGCGGTCGATACGATGCACGCGCTTTTGCAGGAAATAGTCGGGGTAGTCCCAGGCTTCAGCCTGCACATCTTGCGGCAAGGCCAGGGTCACGGCGCCGGTTTCGGCGGGGTCGGTAAGCACACGCATGGCGTGGATCGCCGCGCTCATCAACTGCTCGGGGCGGTTGATGCGGTCCCAGTATTTGCTGACGGCGCGGAAGGCGTCGTTGGTGCTGATGCTCAGGTCGTGGAACTGCTCGATCTGCTGTAGCACCGGGTCGGGCTGGCGGCTGGCGTAGACATCGCCGGGCAACAACAGCAACGGGATGCGGTTGGCCGTGGCGGTGGCCGCAGCGGTGAGCATATTGGCGGCGCCGGGGCCAACCGAAGAGGTGCAGGCGTAGATCTTGCGCCGCAGGTGCTGCTTGGCAAAACCGATGGCGGCATGGGCCATGCCCTGCTCGTTGCGGCCCTGATGCACCACCAGGTCACCGCTGTCCTGCTCAAGTGCCTGGCCCAGGCCCAGCACATTGCCGTGGCCGAAAATCGTGAAGATCCCGGCGACGAATTTGCTCTGCACGCCATCGACTTCGATGTACTGGTTGTCGAGGAACTTTACCAAGGCCTGGGCCATGGTCAATCGTGTGGTAGTCATGCTGCCCCCTGCACAAAAAATAAACTGTAGGAGTGAGATTGCTCGCTCCTACAGGGGATCTGGGTCAGGCCAGAGATTGTTTTAGATGGGCCATGCTCGCCCCCAGCGCCTGTTTGATATCTGCCAGGCCGTGCACGCTCTCGGCAAACGGCTCAAACGACAGGTAGCCGCTATAGCCGGTGCTGAGCAAGGTGTCGATCTGCGCCGCGTTGCCGAGGATATCGCCCTCGCCTACCAGCACTCGATGGCCGTCACGAATGGTCGCCAACGGTGCCTCGGCATCTTCCACGCCGGAGATATGCACCAACCCGGTCAATTCCGGGAAAAACTCATGCTCGCTGGCCAGGTGATGGTGAAAGGTGTCATGCACCAGGCGAAACACATCCAGGCCGCCCATGGACTTGATCGCGTCCACCGCCGTCTGTTTGCGCCGCAAGGAACATTCCTCGAAGCCCAAAGGCTCGATGAAGCCCAGAATCCCGTATTCGCGCAGGATCGGCGCCAGTTCGCTCAACGCCGTGCGCAAACCCGCCGCGCGCTGGGCCTCATTGCGCGAATCAGCGCGATCGTTCAGTGGGCACATCACCAGGCCCTGTGCGCCGCATTCGCGGGCATAGGTCGCCAGCTTCACCGCCTGGGCGCGGCGCTCGTCATTCCATACATCGAAGGGGTACAGGGCGTTGATCGACAGCACGGTGATGCCGTGCACCGCGCACAACTCGCGCACGCGACTGGCAGGCGTGCCGTCTTCAATCTCGATGCCCGCAAGGTCGTTGCGGATCTCGATGGCGTCGCATTTCAAGGTCACCGCCAGCTCGATAAACTCCGGCAGGGAAAGGCTGGGGGCGACCATGCGGTTCAGGGCGAAACGTAGAGGCGAGTTCATTGTTGTTGTGCTCCACACTCGAAAAAATTACTTGGCGGTTGGCATGCTGAATTCAGGACCCTTGGCAATGCTGTCAGGCCAACGCTGCATCACGCTTTTGTAGCGGCTGTAGAAACGAATACCTTCTTCGCCATAGGCGTGGTGGTCGCCAAACAGCGAGCGTTTCCAGCCACCAAACGAATGCCAGGCCATCGGCACCGGGATCGGCACATTGATGCCAACCATACCGACCTTGATGTTGCGGGCAAAGGCACGGGCGATGCCGCCGTCGCTGGTAAAGCAGGACACGCCGTTACCGAACTCATGGGCATTGATCAACGCCACGGCGCTGGCAAAATCCGCCACTCGCACAATGCCCAGCACCGGGCCAAAAATCTCTTGCTGGTAAATACTCATCTCGGTCGTGACGTTATCGAACAAGGTCGCGCCGACAAAAAAGCCACCCTCCGCACCCGGCACCTTGAAGCCCCGGCCATCGACAATCAGCTTCGCGCCCTGGGCCACGCCCTGGTCGATAAAGCCTTCCACCTTGGCCTTGTGCTCAGCGGTGACCAACGGCCCCATTTCGCTGTCCTTGTGCATACCGTTGCCGACCTTCAACTGGTCGATACGCGGCAGCAATTTGTCAATCAGCTTGTCACCGACATCGCCCACCACCACGGCAATGGAGATCGCCATGCAACGCTCGCCGGCCGAGCCGTACGCCGCGCCGATCAAGGCATCCGCTGCCTGGTCCAGATCGGCGTCGGGCATCACGATCATATGGTTCTTCGCGCCACCCAAGGCCTGCACGCGCTTGCCGCGCTGGGTGGCCTGCTGGTGGATGTACTCGGCAATGGGCGTGGAGCCAACAAAGGAAATCGCCTCGATATCGGGGTGCTGCAACAGGCCGTCTACCGCGCTCTTGTCGCCCTGGACCACGTTGAATACGCCATCGGGCAAGCCGGCCTGGGTCAGTAATTGCGCCATCAACAAACTGGCGGACGGGTCACGCTCGGAGGGCTTGAGGATGAAACAGTTACCGGTGGCCAGGGCCAGCGGGATCATCCACAGCGGCACCATTACCGGGAAGTTGAACGGCGTGATGCCGGCGCACACACCCAAAGGCTGGCGCAGGTTCCAGTTGTCGATACCACCGCCAATGTTGTCGCTAAAATCGGTTTTCAACAGGTTCGGCGCGCCGCAGGCGTACTCGACAATCTCGATGCCACGGGTCACTTCGCCCTTGGCGTCGGAGAACACCTTGCCGTGTTCGCGGCTGATGATCTCGGCCAACTGGTCATGGTGCAGGTCGAGCAATTCCTTGAACTTGAACAGCACCCGCGAGCGGCGCAGGGACGATTGCTCGGACCAGGCCGGGAATGCCTTCAAGGCCGAGGCCACCGCTTCGTCGACGGTCTTCTGGCTGGCCAGCCCGACTCGCGCCTGCACCTCGCCAGTGGCCGGGTTGAAGACATTGCTGAACCGCTCGCTACCGCTGTCCTGCACCTGGCCGTTGATGTAATGGCCGATCACCTGGGCGTTGCTCATTGTTGTTCTCCGTCGAAGTCGTTAAAGGTCCAGCAGCCAGCTGTGCTGCGGGTCGTTATGGAAGTGCCAGGCGCGCTTGGGCCCAGCCATCACGTTCAGGTAATACGACTCGTAGCCGTAGGGCACGCTGACCGGGTGATAACCCTTGGGCACCACCACCAGGTCGCTGTTTTCCACGGCCATGGCCTGGTCGATGCTGCGGTCATCGGTGTAGACCCGCTGGAACACAAAACCCTGTGGCGGGTTGATCTGGTGGTAATAGGTTTCTTCAAGAAAGCTCTGATGCGGCAAGTCGTCGGTGTCGTGTTTGTGGGGCGGATAGCTCGACGAGTGACCGGACGGCGTGCGAACTTCCACCACCAGCAGGGAATGGGCCGGCTCGGTGTCTGGCAGGATGTCGCAGACGTAGCGCGTATTGGCTCCCTTGCCGCGCACGCTGCGCTTGCACTGTTCGGGGCGGATCAGCCGTGGAACGAGACCGGCAGCCGGGGAACCTGGGGCGGCGCAGACGGCGATTTGCACGTCGCTCAAGGCGCTCACCTGAGCGGTGCTGCCCGGCGGCAGGTAAGCGGCGAACGGTGACTTGTCTTCGAACACCGATTGGCGATCACCGAGGTTTTCCCAGTTGAAGCCTTCGCCCTGGATATTCACGCGACCGCTGAGCAGCACCAGGCACAGCTCTTTATCGCCAGCGCTGACCGGCAGGGTTTCGCCAAGGCTCAAGCGGTAGGCGGTAAAACCCACGTACTCCAGGCGGCCCGGCTCCAGCTCAACCATGGTCTGCCCACGTTGGTTGCTTTTGACTAACAGGCTCATTGTCCGGCACTCCCTTTCACAAGAGCGGCGCTCAGCAGTTCACGCAAGGTGTCGTAGCCCTTTTTTGCGTAGGCGTAGCTGGGCGCCACCGCCGGGTCTTGCTCGGCTTCCACCACCAGCCAGCCGTGATAGTTGGCGGCCAGCAGTACGTCCAGCAGCGCGGCGAAGTCGATGTCGCCGTCGCCCGGCACGGTAAAGGTGCCGTTGATGATACAGTCGGGGAAACTCCACATGTTGTTGCGGGCTAGTTGCACCACCGGCTTGCGCACGTCCTTGAAATGCACGTGGCAGACGCGATCGATGTGCTTGCGCAACACTTCGATGGGCTCGCCGCCGCCCATGTAGCAGTGACCCGAATCAAACAGCAGGCCGACTTCGGGGCCGGTAAGGCTCATCAGTTTGTCGATATCTTCAGGGGATTCGACGTAGGCGCCCATATGGTGGTGGTACGCCAGACGCACGCCCTGGGACAGGGTGAAACGCGCCAATTGCGTGAGTTTTTCGGCGTATTCCTGCCAGGCCTGCTCGCTGTGAAAACGCGGGCGCTCGATCAGCCGGATCGGTGAACCCTGGATTGAGTCGGCGACTTCGCCGTAGACCAGCACTGTGGCGCCATTCTCGCGCAGCAGTTCGACGTGACTGCCGATGGCGTCAATTTCCTCAGCCACCGAACGCCGCGCCAGGCGGCTCGAATACCAGCCGGAAACCAGCGCCAGGTCATAGGGGCGTAATACATCGCCGACGCCCTTGGCGTCCTTGGGGAATTTGCCGTTGAGTTCGAAACCTTCGTAGCCGATTTCCTTGCCTTCGCTCAACGCGGTGCTCAGGGGCGTTTCGCCACCCAGGGCCGGAAGGTCGTCGTTGCTCCAGGAGATCGGGTTGATGCCAATTCGGATAGCGGGCATGGCTGCACCTTTTATTGTTTTCAAATTAACCTGAGAACGGGCTCTTTGTAGGAGCGAGCTTGCTCGCGAAAAACTCAAAGACGCCGCGTTTACTCAGGATGCCAGCGTCATCGTTAACGACCATCGCGAGCAGGCTCGCTCCTACAGTTGAAATCAATTAACCGCGGGAACTACGCCAAGCATTGATCAACTGTTCGAACGTGCCCTGCACCTGCCGGATCAATGTCTCATCATCAATCTCCCCCGCCATCCACGCCCGGCTCGGCTCCTGGAAGATCGTGCGGCCCACGGCAAAACCACAGCAGGTTTGGCTCTGGCTGGCCTTTTGAAAGCCATCCGCCAGGCATTCGGCTGAGGCGTTCAACCCCAACAGCACCACGCCCCGGCAGTAGGGATCGCGCTCCTGAATCAGCTCGTCGAGCTTTTTCCAGTCCTCGGCAGACTGCGCCTCGATCTTCCACCAGGCCGGGTAGATGCCCAGGTTGTACAGGCGCTTGAGGCTGCGGTAGAGCACGTCGGGATGAACGGACGGATGATCCTTGGGGGGGATGATTTCCAGCAGCAGTTCATGGCCGCTGACTTGCGAGGCCTGGTACAGGCCCTTGAGTTGCGCTTCCTGATCCAGGCGCAACAACGGTTCGTCGTCGGGGTGAAACTGCACCAGGCACTTGATGATTTGCTCATGGGGCCAGGCAATCAGATTGCTGCCAATGGAACGCCCATGTTCGAAAGCCAGCGGCCGCGAGCCCTGGACTTCCACCGGTCGCGCAACCCACCAGCCGCGACCGGTGGCGGCGTTGAGGGCGTCCTGGCCGAAGCGCTGGTCAGCCAGCAGGCCTACATCAGCGTCGATGCCTTGCTCGCGCAGTTTGCTTTCAACCCGCTCCACCGCCTTGATAAACAGTTGCTTGATGGCGCTGATCCGCGCGGGGTCCTGTCCACCCTTCTGCGCCAGTTCCACCAATTGCCAGCGATGGTCGAAGGCGAACACGAACAGCTGCTTCCAGGCTTTGCGCGGCACGCTGACCTGATGCAGGCGTTGCAACACCGCGTCCTGATCGGGCCGGGTAATCGGCACTGGGCTGTTAAAGAGGTAGTCGAGTTCGGCGCGAGTCGGCATGGCAGGCGCGCAGGCATGGCGGGAGACCACCAGGCCGCCGCAGGCATTGGCCAACTGGCAGCAGCGCTCGTCGCTGGCGTCTTCGAGCCAACCGCTGAGGAAGCCCGACATAAAGGCATCACCGGCGCCCAGCACGTTAAGCACTTCGACGCTTACGCCGGGGTAGATCGCACCGTCTTCCAGGCGCGCCGGAATGTCGCCGTGAATCACCGTGCAACCTTGCGGGCCGAGCTTGACCACCAGGGTTGCCGGCGTCAGGCGGCGCACGGTGCGCAACGCCGTCAGCAAGTCTTCGCTGCCGCCGGCAATCAGGAATTCTTCTTCGGTGCCGACGATCAGGTCAAAACGCGGGAGGATTTTTTGCACATGCTGGCTGACGTTCTGGTCGGCGACAAAGCGGGTTTCACCGTCAGCCTTGCCGGCCAGCCCCCAGAGAACCGGGCGGTAGTCGATGTCCAGCACACGCTTGACGTTGTGTTTTTCGGCGTAGTCCAGGGCCTGGATACTGGCCTGGTACACGCCGTCAGTGGAGAAGTGAGTGCCGGTGATCAGCAGCGCTTTGCTGGAGGCAATGAAGGCCTCGCTGATGTCTTCGCCGCACAGGGCCATGTCGGCGCAGTTCTCGCGGTAGAACACCAGCGGGAATGTTTCGCGGTCCTTGAGCCCCAGCAAGACCATGGCGGTCAAGCGTTGCGGATCGACCTTGATACCGCTGACATCGCAGCCTTCACGGGCCAGGGACTCCACCAGGAAGCGGCCCATGTGGTCGTCCCCCACCCGGCTCAACATCGCAGACTTGAGCCCCAACCGTGCGGTACCGAACGCAATATTGGCGGAGGAACCGCCCAGGTACTTGGCGAAGCTTGTGACGTCCTCCAACCGCGCGCCCACTTGTTGGGCGTAGAGGTCGACGCCCAGGCGTCCGAGGCAAATCAGATCCAATTGACGCCCACTGGCAAAACGAGTCTGGCCCATGCTGGCTCCTGTTATTTTTATCAGCCTGCGTCTGTCGTCGTGGCGGCGGCAAACGCTCTTGGTGGATGCAGACTAGAACGTCTGACAGCACCAATCAATAATTATTCTATAAATATTTTTTATGGAATATATTTTCCAATACGCCATCATAGAACTGATCCAGTAACAGTGCATCGTTTCAGCAACGGCCACACGCCATGATGCGGGGTATTTTTTTACGCCCACCCTGTAGACTTGCGCCCATCGACCTATTGTCTGGGGCGGCCTCATTCCCCGTAAGCACAAGCCAGAAGGATTCCCTATGCCCCGCACCGATCAGCCGGCTAACCCAGAGAGCGCCCCAGAAGAAGCGCTCGCCAGCCCCCCGATCAATGCCGAGCGCCTGTTGCAGCTGATCACCGACGAATACGAGAGCTTGCCGCGCCAGCTCAAGCGCATTGCCAGCTACATGAGCCAGCAAAGCGACCGGATCATGGTCGACCGCATCAGCGACATCGCCCGGGAATGCGAAGTCCACCCTTCGGCCATCGTGCGGTTTTCCCAGCGCTTCGGTTTCAGTGGCTTCAGTGAGATGCAGGCGTTGTTCCGCGAGGCCTACACCCACAAGACCACCCCGGTACAGAACTACCAGCAGCGCATCCGCAGCATGATCGCCAACAAGTCGCAGAAAGCCAGCGGCGGCGACCTGGCTCGCGAATGTGTCAACGCCACGTTGTCGGGTATCGAACGCTTGGGCCTTGAACTCGATGATGTGGCCTTCGACAAGGCCGTGGACCTGGTGGTCAATGCCGACAATATCTATGTGGTCGGCGTGCGGCGCTCCTTTGCCGTCGCCGACTACCTGGTCTACAACCTGCAGCACACCAACAAGCGCATCCATCTGGTGTCCGGCCTGGGCGGCAGCTACCGCGAACAGATGCGCAGCGTGCGGGCCAATGACCTGGTGATTGCCATCAGCTTCACGCCCTATGGCAAGGAAACGCAGCATTGCCTGCGCATTGCCCAGCATCATCAGGCCAAGACCTTGATCATCACCGACAGCAACCTCTCACCCCTGGCCAAGCGGGCGAATGCGGTGTTGCTGGTCAATGAAGGGTCGTCGTTTGCGTTCAGGTCATTGAGTGCAACGTTGTGCCTATGCCAGGCGTTGTTTATTGCCGTGGCGTATCGGCTGGAGTTGAAGGTCGATGAGATTCATGAGCAGGTTGGGTTTGACGACTGACCCTGCCTTGCGGGACGGCTAACGGGCCATGGCGGGGTTCCTTGCTCAGAGTGGGAACAATCATCAGGAAAATCGTGTTGCTTTTACCAACATGAATTTTTATTTAGGAAGCCGGCTATCATTTCTTGGCAAAATGCCCCGACTTCAGTGTGAATTGTTCACCAGGTACTCCTTATGACCCGTATTTTGACCATCGAAGACGACGCCGTAACGGCCCGCGAGATCGTCGCCGAGCTGAGTAGCCATGGACTGGAAGTAGACTGGGTAGACAACGGCCGCGAAGGCCTGGTCCGGGCCGTCAGCGGCGATTACGACCTGATCACCCTCGACCGCATGCTCCCCGAGCTGGACGGCCTGGCCATCGTCACCACCTTGCGTACCATCGGTGTGTCGACGCCGATCCTGATGATCAGCGCACTCTCCGATGTCGATGAGCGGGTGCGCGGCCTGCGGGCCGGTGGCGATGATTACCTGACCAAACCCTTCGCCTCCGACGAGATGGCCGCGCGGGTCGAAGTGCTGCTGCGCCGCAAGAACACCGTCAAGGAATTCGAAACCGCCCTTCGGGTGGCAGACCTGGAGCTGAACCTGATCAGCCGCGAAGCCAGCCGCGCCGACCAGCCCCTGAGCCTGTTGCCCACCGAATACAAGCTGCTGGAATTTTTGATGCGCAACACCGGGCAAATCCTCTCGCGGATGATGATTTTCGAGGAAGTCTGGGGTTATCACTTCGACCCTGGCACCAACCTGATCGACGTGCACATTGGCCGCCTGCGCAAGAAAATCGATCCGCCGGGCCTTACGCCGTTAATCCGCACGGTGCGAGGTTCGGGTTATGTCATTGCTGAACCCCTCTAAAGGCTGGCGTTCTTCCAGCAGCCGCTTGCTGGCGCTGTACAGCACGTTGTTCGTGGCCTGGAGCTGCATCCTCATGGGGGTGCTGTACTACGAAGTCTCCGGCTACCTGAGCAACCTCTCGCGCCATTCGTTGATGCAGCGCCAGCACCTGTTCCAGCGCTTTGAGGGCGAGCAACTGGTGGAAGCCCTGACCACCAGCATGACCTTCGACATGAAGGGCATCGACGCCTACGGCCTGTTCGATGAGCAATATAAGCCCCTGAGCGGCCCGATCCGACAGATCCCGCCTGACTTGCCCCTGGACGGGCACATCCACGCCCTGGCCAATTGCATCGATTCCGACGACCCGAAACTGCCCCAGGACAGTTGCGACGCCGTGGCGACCCACACCCAGGATGGCCGCTGGCTGATCCTGGTGCGCGATAACGGCTCGCTGTTCGGCGTGACCCGGATCATTCTGCATGCCTTGCTGTGGGGTATTTCCCTGACCATCATTCCCGGCGCTGCCGGCTGGCACTTGTTGCGCCGGCGGCCGCTGCGGCGCATTCGCGCAATCCAGGCCAGCGCCGAGGCAATTGTCGCCGGCGACCTGACCCATCGCCTGCCCCTGTCCAACCGCCGCGACGAGCTGGACATGCTGGCCGCCATCGTCAACGCCATGCTCGACCGCATCGAAAAGCTGATGAACGAGGTCAAGGGTGTGTGCGACAACATCGCCCACGACCTGCGCACCCCGCTGACCCGGCTGCGGGCGCAGTTATACCGGATCAAGCAACAGGCCGACGAAGGCTCGGCTCATGCCTTGCAACTGGATGAAGTGATCAGTGAAACCGACACGCTGATGGCACGTTTTCGTGGTTTGCTGCGCATTTCCGAACTGGAAGACCATCAGCGCCGTTCCGGCTTCCTGGTCCTCGACCCCCTGCCCTTGCTGCAGGAACTCCACGATTTTTACCTGCCCCTGGCCGAAGAAGGCCAGATGGACTTGCTGCTGGAAACTCCCGAGTCGCTGCCGTGGATCACGGGCGACCGGGCGCTGCTGTTCGAGGCCCTGGCCAACTTGTTGAGCAACTCGATCAAATTCACTCCGCCGGGCGGCGAAGTGATTTTGCGGGCGGTCAACGATGCCGGCAGCACGCGAATCGAAGTCCTCGACTCCGGCCCCGGCATCCCGGAGGCGGAACGAGCAGCGGTGTTCCAGCGTTTTTACCGAGTCGATGAAAGCAGTCAGCAAGGCGGGTTTGGCTTGGGCCTGTCGATTGTGGCGGCGATCATCAATCTGCATGGTTTCAAGCTGGAAGTGGGCACCAGCGAACGTGGCGGTGCGCGGCTGGTGCTGGAGTGTCGGCAGCAGTTAATGCCCGAGGCCTGAAGAACAAGCCGGGCTTACTCGCGAAGAACCTGAGGGCACCGCGGTGATTCAGAAAGCCAGCGTTATCGTTAACGACCATCGCGAGCAAGCTCGCTCCTACAGTGGACAGTAGATCCGCTTTTGCTTCTCACCACTCAGGTCGGCTACCAGGCCGCCGTGCTTTTGATCTTGATCTAAGGCGCCCCGTTAACCACGATGGCTGAACGCAGGTATTGAGCCGTGGGTAAACCGGCAGGACGCCGGTTTAGCCGCGCTGGGCCAAGGATGGCCCATCGCGGCGGCCCACGGAGCAATGCCGCAGAGAAGGCATGCCGAGCCACAGCGAGGCACCAAGTGGTGGGGCAAGAGCGCTTTGGTTACTTTGCCGCTTTTGCAAAGTGACACGCCGTAAGGGCGTAACCCTAATCCGCCCTGACCAAAATAACGGATATGCACCCAACCCAACCCAGTCGCACCACCGCCCCCCCACATTCTCAGGCCGGAAAGTTAGCCCGCAAGGCCTCAAGCCCACCGCTGTAAACACCGGAAAACAACTCCTCCACCGCCGCATCCGTCACCCCAGCTACCGGGGTAAACACCCCGGACCAGGTCACTTTCGCGGTGCTGTCCGTCAGCGCCTCAACGCGCAAAGTCGCCAGGTACTCACCCACCGGAAACGGCGACTCGCTGATGGAGTAGCTGTAGGTGCGCGCTGCTTCATCAAAGGCCTGCAGACGTTCAACCACCACGCCACCATCGACGGCTTGCAGGTGGCGCAAGCGACCACCTTCACTCGGTTCGCTTTTGGCGATCAAGGGCAGCCAGTCGGGCAGCGAGTTGAAACCGCCAACCAATTGCCAGACCTGCTCGGCCGACACCGGGATTTCAATTGCAGAGGATGCTTTGGCCACGACAGAACTCCAATCAATAAGTAGGGGAAAACTCAACTCACCATACGCTCACAGCATCGAACCCAGGAGTATTTGATCGCCACCGACCACCGGCAACTCATTGCTTGACCCTTTAGCTCAGCCAATTCCCACCATCGACGTTATAAGTCTGCGCCACCACATACTCGCTGTCCTTCGACGCCAGGAAAATCGCCATCCCCGTCAAATCCTCAGCCGTGCCCATGCGCCCAAACGGCACCTCTTGTCCCACCAGTCGTTTCTTCTCGCCCAAAGGCCGGCCCTCATGCCTGGCGAACATGGCATCGACCCCATCCCAATGCTCGCCATCCACTACACCCGGTGCGATGGCATTCACGTTGATCCCGTGCTTGATCAGGTTCAGCCCCGCCGATTGAGTCAAGCTGATTACCGCCGCCTTGGTGGCGCAGTACACCGCCACCAACGCCTCGCCCCGGCGCCCGGCCTGGCTGGCCATGTTGATGATCTTGCCGCCGTGGCCCTGGCTGATCATCTGTCGAGCGGCGGCTTGCAAGGTAAAAAGCGTACCGGCGACATTGATGGAAAACAGCCGGTCGAAGCTCTCGCGGGTGATGTCGGTGATCGGCGCCAAATCGAACAGCGCAGCGTTGTTGATCAGGATGTCGAGTTTGCCGGTCTGTACCACTACGGCGGCAATCGCGGCATCTATGGAGACCTGGCGGGTCACGTCCATCTCTATCGCGTAAGCGTTGGGGCCCAGCTCTAACGCCGTAGCCTGGGCTCGCTGCAGGTTGATGTCAGCGATGGCGACAGTAGCGCCCTCATTGATATAGGCCTGGGCAAAGGATCGGCCGATACCGCGTGCGGAGCCGGTGACCAGGGCGCTTTTACCTTCCAGTCGTTTCATTGGGTGCTCATCCATTAAGGGCTATTTCGGATAACCGGCGCGTTTCATCTCGCGCTCGGTGGTGGACTGTGCAGCGGCAAGTGCCTGATCCACTGACATCTGCCCGGTGAGCGCCGCCGGGAAGATGTCTTGCACGTCGTAGTCGGCAGGCAGTTGGGTGAGCGGTTCCAGCCAGTGTTTGGCAGCCCACAGCGGGGTTTAGTAAGTGCCTATGGTGAGCACGTCGAATTGGCCGCCCTGGGTGGCGATATCGGTGGTCAGGCGTTGGCGCAGAACGTTTTCTTCCAGCACCACCCAGTTGAGTTTCACCTCGGGATGCTGCTGTTCAAACACTTTTGAAAGCCGCTGCATGCGGATCATGTCGCTGTTGTTGACCGTGGCGATGGTCACCGTTTCTGCCGCATGGCTGGCCATCGCCACACACAGGCCGGTCACCAGCAAAAGCCTCTTCGGGATAGGGGTCATGGTGCTCTCCACCCGCGCCATTGGCGACGGGAGCTATTGTTTTTGTTTTTGACCACTCGATTACAGCAGCTTGGAGAGGCCCGAACAAACGAATGGCGGATGCACGACTGGTACTTTTTTAACTGTCGCTTACAGGGTCAAAAAAGTATCAGTGGCAAGCAAAACACCAGGTAGCCGCCTACCAGGAAAAGGGCGTACTTTGATCGTATTCCAAGAACCCATTAAGGGGCCAAGACATGCCAGACAGCCGCGCAGCCTTGTTCGAGCAGCGCCCCGCCGAACTAGAGGTCATTCTCCCCGAGGCCGAGCATGGCTTTCGCTGGTACGAACATGACTATCCCTACGCGCTGGCGCGCTGGAATCACCACCCTGAATTCGAAATCCACTTGATTCGCCAGGGCAGCGGCAAGCTGGTGGCAGGCGACTATATCGGCGCCTTTGGTGCAGGCCACGTGGCGCTGATCGGGCCAGACCTGCCCCATGACTGGATCGGCGACCTGGCCCCCGGCGAACATCTGCACGGGCGCGACGTGGTGCTGCAGTTCGACGGTGCCGCCCTGCTCGCCCTGGGCAAGACGTTACCGGAGCTGGGCGACCTGCAGCACATGTTCGACCTGGCCCGTCGTGGCCTGGAGTTCACCGGGGCCACCGCCCTCCAGGCCGCCGAACTGCTTGAACAGATCGGCCCGGCCCTGGGGCTCAAGCGCTTGATCCTGTTTCTGCAATTGCTCGACACCCTGATCAAGGCGCCGGCGCTGGAGGTACATGCCCTGGCCAGCACCTGCTACGCACCAACCCTGGATGCCCGCAGCTCAGAGCGTATCAACAAGGCTTTCGACTATCTGATGAGCGAGTTGACCGGTGACGTGCGCCTGTCGGTGATCGCCCAGCGCCTAGACATGAGCGAACCGGGCTTCTCGCGGTTCTTCAAGCGCATCACCGGCCACGGTTTTATCGACCTGATGCGCAAGTTCAGGGTCCAGCGCGCCTGCCGGTTGCTGCTGCAAACCGAGATGTCCGTCGCCGACATCTGCTTTGAAGTGGGCTACGCCAACCTGTCCAACTTCAATCGGCATTTCCGCATCGAAATGGACCAGACGCCCAGCGAGTACCGCCGGGAGACGGCGATGTATCTGTTCACTCGCAACGGTGATCAGGCATTGCCGTTTACCAAGGCCCATTGAGCCAATGCCTGTTGCGCCAGTCGTGCAACTTGCAGGCTTACATCCGCCCGATCCCGCTCCTCATCCTCCAGGAACCAGGCTGCCGACAACCCGGCGTGGGCCACCACCCATTGCAGCAGACCACCGAGTTTTTCTTCAGGCGTATGGGCGATTTTCAGCATCGCGGGCTCTCTGTTCATTGCCCGACAGGATGCCATAAACGCTAAGTCACGTTTCTGACCAAAAGGTCGGCTAATTCGACATTTTTCTATCCGTTTCAAACCATTGACCAAAGTTGGTACAGCCTATGCAAACGTTTGCGGATCGGACTTGACGGCAAATTACCGGCACGTTCGCCCTTTCCCGGCCAGCCGGGTCTAAACCGCACACGAACAGGGATTTTCAATGCAATCGACTTCCAGACGCCCCGCGTCCGCCACAATCTCTGGTGTTTCTCTGCTACTGGCAGCCGTTACGGGAGTACTCAGCGGCCCCACTTTGGGGCAGGAAAAATTCGCCGATGATTCAGCACAAGGCGAAACCCTGAGCGCGGCGGCGGCCCCGAAGAAAGACGGCCCTTACCTCTCCGACTGGTTCAACCAAGACCTGACGATCATTGGCAGCAAAGACATCAGCTTCGGCCCCAAGCCTGCCGATGACATTTACCTGGAGTACGAGTACTTCGGCCGCAAGGGGCCGTTCGAGCTATACGGTTATATAGATGTGCCAAAGATCTTCGGTATTGGTAACAGCAATGACAAAGGCGTCTGGGACCATGGCTCGCCAGTGTTCATGGAACACGAACCGCGCATCTCCATCGATTACCTAGCCGGCCGCAGCCTGGCCGTAGGGCCGTTCAAGGAATGGTACGTGGCCTTCGACTGGGTCTACGACCACGGCAGCAACAAGGCCAACCGCGCCAACACGTTATATAGCGGCCTGGGCACCGACATCGACACCCACTCGCGGGTCAACCTGTCGGCCAACTTCTACGGGCGTTACCAGTGGGAAAACTACGGCGCCAGCAATGAATACTCCTGGGACGGCTACCGCGCCCAAATGAAATTCATCGTGCCCATCGGCAGCTTCGACAACGGCGCTTCGCTGACCTATATCGGTTTCACCAACTACGATTTCGGCTCGGATTTGCACAAGGACAACCCGGCGCGCACTGCCAACTCCCTGGTTGCAACCAATGTACTGTTGTATTCCTTCACGCACCTGCGCTTCACCCTGGTGGGCCGTTATTTTCATAACGGCGGCAACTGGCAGGACGGCAGCGAGCTGAATTTCGGCGACGGCAACTTCCGCGCCCGCTCCAACGGCTGGGGTTACTACGCCGGGGTCGGTTATCAGTTTTGAGCGGCATGTTGGAAGCCGTTCATCATTCATTTCGTAGGGGGATTTTATGCACGTAGTGACTCGTCTTTCTGTAGCCGTTGGTTTGGTCTTCGGCACACTGATAGCCTCCAACACCTTCGCTGCACAGCCTGCACCGATCAAACCCAAAGTGATGCTGATCACCATGTTTGCCCCCGAGGCACAGCACTGGATTGATCGCCTGGAACTCAAGCAGGAAGTCCGCGTGCCGGGCCTGTCGGCCGAGTACCCGGCAATCCGCTGCAACACCCAGGACGTGTGCCTGCTGGTGACCGGCATGGGCCAAACCAACGCCGCCGCCTCCACCCTGGCCCTGGCGTTGTCACCCAAGTTCGACCTGCGCCAGAGCTATTTCCTGATCGCCGGGATTGCCGGCATCAACCCGCACCACGGCACCATCGGCACCGCAGCCTGGGCCCACTACCTGGTGGAGTTCGGCACCCAGTGGGAAATCGATTCCCGGGATGCGCCCAAGGACTGGCCGACCGGTTATATCGGTATCAACACCAAAGGCCCGAATGAGAAACCGCCGCTGGACTACAAGACCGAAGTATTCGAGCTGAACCAGAAACTTCAGGCCAAGGCATTTACCCTGTCGCAAAAGGTCGAACTCAGTGAAAGCAAGGAGTCCACCGCATGGCGCAAACACTATCCGTACGCCCCGGCCAACCAGCCGCCTCAGGTCACCCAGTGTGACACCCTGGCCGGTAATACCTGGTTTTCCGGCACACGCCTGAGCGAACGCGCCGAAGTCTGGACCCAGTTGCTTACCGACAACAAAGGCGTTTACTGCACCACCCAGCAGGAAGACAACTCCACCTACGAAGCGCTGCTGCGGGCCAGTCGTGAAGGTCTGGTGGATATCCAGCGCCTGGCCGTGGTACGCGCAGGCTCCGATTTCGACCGGCCGTATCCGGGTTACAGCGAAGTCGACAACCTGCTGAAGTACGCGGACCAGGGCGGGTTCGTGCCAGCGTTGGAGAACCTGTACCGCACCGGCAACCCGTTGGTGCAGGCGATTCTGAAGAACTGGTCGGCGTGGGAGAACGGTGTTCCCGAGGTGTAAATCCCTCTTGCTGTGGGAGCAACTGTCTTGATGACCTTTATTTGCGCATCGTTTCCATGACCAGACAAACACCCACAGCCCCAGGCCATGCAGTTTTCTTTCTAAGGAAATAACCGTAGTCGACAATCCGAATGAATTTTTACCGCTCTGAGTGATCACTTAAAGACACAAGGAGGGTCAACAGGTCCATGAACAACGCAAATTTTTTCGTGATCGACTACACGCTGCATGGCACGCCCAAGTCTTTCATTATTCGCCTGGAAAAACTCGACACCGCAGAAGCCTGGCATTGGGCAAGCTGCGATGCCGGCATAGGCCGCATCGGCCGATTTGCCCGGGAACAGGTGAAAAAGACCAGCCAGCCCCAGGCCGAGAAATTTGGCATCGAAAATGTGCAATGGCGCCGCTCGGGCGCGCGCTCTTGAACCTGTCAGGGAGGCACAGCCTAGACTGGCACTGGAACCGCAATAACCCTGTAGGGGCCGCTCGCCCCTACAAGCGTTTCACATTTAGCCATGCGCCGACTTGGCACACTCACACCCCGTAGACGAAGCACACGGCTCACCATGGGCATGATGATCGGCACAGCCCTGGCAGCAATAACTCTTACCTTCTTTCATCACCGCCGTTTGCCCCACCAGGCAGTTGCAGTGAGGGCAGGCACAGGTTTTTTCTTGCATGATCAGACTCCTTCGTCATGGTCGTCCCGGTGCGGCGAACGCCGACACCTTAAGCAGTGACTGCCCGACACCACCGTTGGTTCAAAGTCGTTAATCGGCGCGGGTACTGCTGCGATACATGAACACCAGGGCCAGCGCCAGGCAGAGCATCGCCACAATCCGGCTGCCGGACAGTTCGATGGCCGGGTTGCCGAGCCAGCCAAAATTGTCGATCAGCATGCCCATGCCCAATTGCCCAACGATCACCGCCACAGTCGCCACCGCGGTGCCAACAATCGGTACAGCACCGACCATGACCATCATGTACACCACCCCAAACAACGCCCCGGTCAGTTGCCATTTCGGCACATCCAACAGGCTAACCGCGTGAGCCGGCTCAAAGAACAGAACCAGCAGGCCGGTGCTGATCGCCCCGACCACAAAGGTCAGCAGACTGCTGCGCAATACACCCACCGTCTGCCCCAGCCGACCATTGATCGCCGCCTGCACACTCAACACCGCACCTGCGGCCACCACCAATACCAACAACACAATCAGATTCATCGTCTTAACCCCGTGCAATCAAAACAAGTGCCGCCACAATCAACAGCAGCGCAATCCAGCGCTCACCGTTGACCCGTTTGCGCGTGGTGCCGAACCAGCCGAAGTGGTCGATCAACACACTCTTGCCCACTTGGCCGGAGAGAATCGCGATCATGGTCATGGCAATGCCGATATGCGGCGTGGCCAGGGTCAGCACCACCACGTACATCGGGCCCAGGAAGCCGCCGATCAACTGCCAGCGCGGCAGATCGGTGAGGGCCGGGCCTTTTTGCGGGCCACTGAACAGCAATAGCAAAAACAGAATCGCGGAGCCTACGCCGAAAATACTCAAGGTCGCCCACAAGTGCCCGACCTGCACGCCCAACGGCCCCAGCAAACCGGCTTCCACCGACAAGCCCATGCCGGCGAAAATCACCAGCGGCAGTAACAGTAGCCGAAGAAAGGTTTTCGGCTTGGCTTGAGCCAGGCCCGCACCGTCAAGAGAGGAAGTTTGCATAGAACACCTGCGCATTAGAGAGGAGCGATGGCGTGCATTATCCGGTGGCAGTGCCTTGCGATAAATGGGATCATGCCGACAACACCTTTGCGTATTTCGCACAGAACGGAGTCATTATGCAGGGTTTGAGCGAGTTGAGTTTCAAGGCGCTTCGCCTGTTTGTCGCGGTACTGGACTACGGCAGTTTCTCCGAAGTCGCCCGCCGTGAGGGCTTGGCGCCCTCCTCCATCTCCCGGCAAATCCAGTTGATGGAACAGGCCCTGGGCCAACAATTGCTGTATCGCCACACTCGTGCCGTCAGCCCCACCGAGGCCGGGCGTTTGCTGGGCCATCACGCACGCTTGGTGCTGGAGCAACTGGAAGAAGCCGGACAGGCCTTGCAGGAACAGGAAAGCGAGCCCAGCGGCCTGGTGCGGATCAACGCGCCGATGGTGTTCGGCCAGCGGCACCTCTCGCCATGGTTGGGTGAGCTGTGCCGGCGCTATCCCAAGCTGCAACTGGATATCCAGCAGACCGACACCTACGTCGACCCGCTGCAAGGCGGTACAGACCTGCTGTTTCGCATCGGCGTACTCAACGATTCCGGCATGCAGGCGCGCATTTTCGCCCCGCAGCGTTTCCGCATCGCCGCCAGCCCTGCCTATCTGGCGCAATACGGTACGCCACAACACCCCGATGAACTGGTGAACCACCAATGCCTGGCCTACAAAGGCGTCACCGGCCAGCAGCGCTGGTTCTTTCGCCGCGACCAGGGCGACTGGACGCCCTACAGCGTCAAGGGCCCGATCACCGGCAACCACGCCGATACCCTGACCCACGCCGCCGAGCAAGGCCTGGGCCTAGTGGTATTTCCGTCGTGGTTGATCGGCGAAGGCCTGCGTGCCGGGACCTTGCAGGCTGTGCTGACTGACTATGAAGTGGCCACGACCCTGGAGCCGCAACAGATTGCTGCACTGTGGCCCGGAAGCCGACGCCTGTCGGTGAAGGTTCGTACGGTGATCGACTACTTCGTCGAATGCTTCGGGCCGGTACCGTACTGGGATCGCTGATTAGAACAGCCATTGCCCGATCAACCAGGCATTGGCGCCGCTGATCACCGCAAATAGGGTCCAGGCCAACAGCTTTGTGGGCAGGCGATTGACGAACGGTCCCATCAGCTGTTTGTCGCCAGTCATGCGAATCAACGGGTACAAGGCAAACGGCAACTGCAGGCTCAACACCACTTGACTGAGGATCAGCAACTTGCCAATGGCATCGTCCCCCATCAGCCACACCCCGAGGAATGCAGGAATCAGCGCCAGCCCACGGGTGATCAGGCGCCGCTGCCAGCAGGGAATCCGCAGGTTGAGGTAGCCCTCCATGATCACCTGGCCGGCGATGGTGCCGGTAAAGGTGGAGCTTTGCCCGGACGCCAGCAAGGCAATGCCGAACAGGATACTAGCGAAGGCGCCGCCCACCAGTGGGTCCAGCAGGTGGTAGGCGTCCTGAATTTCCACGACCTCGGTGTGGCCGGTCTGGTGGAAGGCAGCTGCCGCCAGCACCAGAATCGCCGCGTTGACCAACAAGGCCAGGGCCAGGGAACCAATGGTGTCGATGCGCGCCAGCTTGACCGCGTCCTGGCGGCTGGCTAAATCCTTGCCGAACAACCGAGTTTGCACGATGGAGGTGTGCAAATACAGGTTATGGGGCATCACCGTCGCCCCTAGAATGCCGATGGCCAGGTACAGCGGCGCGGCATCGCTGATGGCCGACAGCGACGGCGTAAAGCCACGGAGCACGTCCGGCCAGTAGGGTTTGATCAGCACTAGTTCGATAAAGAAACACACGCCAATGGTCGCCACCAGTGCCAGCATGATTGCTTCCAGGCGGCGGAAACCACGGTTTTGCAGAGCCAGGATCAGCAGCGTATCGAAGGCAGTGATGACGATGCCGGTGGTCAGGGAAACCCCCAGCAGCAAGTGAAAAGCCAAGGCGCAGCCCAGGACTTCGGCGAGGTCGGTGGCGATGATCGAGATTTCCGCCAATACCCATTGCGTGCGCGCCGAGCGTTTGCTGTAGCGCTCACGGCACAGCTGCGCCAGGTCCTTGCCGGTGGCGATACCCAACCGCGAACACAAACACTGCACCGCCATCCCGGCCAAACTGGCCAGCAACACCACGAACAACAGGTTGTAACCATAGCGTGAGCCGGCCTCGATGGCCGTCGCCCAGTTACCCGGGTCCATGTAGCCGATGGAGATCAGCAAGCCGGGGCCAGCGAATTTCAGCAACCGTTTGAAAAATGAGGCACTGGGATCGACTGCAATGGAGCCGGCGACTTCCGGGGGGCAGAACGGAGCAGTAGCGATTTTCGGCAAGCTAAATTTCACGCGGGGTACCCGGTAAACACACAGAACAAGGGCGCAGTTTATCAGTCAGACGAGACCGTACGCATCACCGTCTCCCTGGGCAGATCAAACGCCTCCACCACCTTTACCACCAGGTCCATCTCTTGATTCAGCGCCTCGCGCTCCAGGCGCTGACGAATCACCCCGAGCACCAGCACCGCCAGGGTAGTGATGGAATACGCTGGCCCAGAAAACGCCCGCACCCCACTCACCAACAACATCGCCGCCGCCAGCGCCTGCCCCACCACCGGAATCGCCGTGGCCGCGCCCCGGCGCAGGATAAAGCCGGTCAACCCGGCCAGCGCCGTACCACTCAAGGCCGTGGTGGCCGAGCGCCCGACATCGAAGCGATTGAAAAAACCCTGTTCCTTTTGCGCAGCCGCCTGGAGTTCGGCCTCGAAGACCTTGCGGTCGGCCAGGCTGAGCTTGTCCTTGTACTGCTCGATCAAGGTTTCGGCGACCCGTTCTTCAAGGGCCGTGAGCGCCACGCTGTCGAGGGGCTGGTCAAACTTGATCCCCACGCGCTGGACCACGTCCTGGGCCATTTCGCGATAGCTGACGCCATGGCCCCGCGCCAGGTTCATAAAGCTGTCGCCGCCCATGCGTTGCAACTCCACGGCCAGTTTCAGCGGCTCGCGCACGCTGACATCGATGGACGCACTGTGTTTTTGAGCCATTAATTCGGCAAGGAACTTCAGTTCATCCGGCCGCGCCTGCACCAGCAGCGGGAACAGGTCGACATCATCCTCGGCAAACCGCACCTCGCTACTACGCTGATCGGCGCGGATCATGCCCCGGCGCTCCTGCAGCAGGTCGGTGTATTGCACCACCGTCTTCAATTGTGGCCAGTAGGCAGCGTGATCAAAGGTGGTCAAGTGCACGTTGGCCACCTTGTCCTTGAGGGACGGGGTCAACGGGATCGCATAACGGCCGATGCACCGCTCGGCATCCGGCTTGAGCGCCAGCGCCCAGTCCTTGCTGGAGTGGCAGTTGATCACCCGGCCCTTCAACGGCGCCGACACCTGGTCCCAGGGGCTGGAGGTGCAGATCGCACCGCCCATCAACAGGAGGTTGTTCAACGGCAGTTCACGAGCCAGTTCGGGGCTTGCCAACAAACTCTTGACCAACAACCGCGCGCCCAGCGAATGGCCAATCAGGTTGATTTTCTGCACCTGGATAGACTCGCCGTGCAGGTAGTTAGCTAACTCGGGCAGCAGGCTTTTGGCGACTTCATCAACCCGGGCTTCGACGCTTTTGTAGTGGTCGAGAAAATAGGCAATCGCCTTGCCCAGGCCAATGGTCGCCGCGCCCAGGGTGCCGCCGCCGAGCATTGAAGCGATGACGTCCTTGAACGGCGCAAACAGGTTTTCCAGGAAATGCCCCGCCGGCCAGAACAGCATCAGGTTGGTCGAGCCTTCGATGGTCGCCAGTTGCGCCTTGAAGTTGCCCAGCTGTTGCTGATTGAAGAAGGCCGAGTAACCGTGGACGTAGAGATTGAGCACTTTCCCTTGGGGCTCGCCGCACAGGACGAACGTGGGCTTGCGGGTGCGGTGCATTTCATCCCACTGGTGTTGCATGGGGCGGTGACTCCTGATGACGGTGGAGGGCGATAGTAGCAAAGGGTGGGTTGAGGCAATGTAAAAACCTCGGTGGGTTAAGGAACCCTCTGTCCATACACATGGACAGGCATGCCCTAAATCAGGGATTTTGTTCCGATATTCAGTTCTCTAGCATCCTCCACTGATGCTGAGAGACGCCGGTAACGCTGAACGACTCAACTGGCGAAGTTCTCGATCTTTACCTGACCGTCAGGAAAGGTCGCGACAATCTCCAACTCGCCACCCATGGCCCGGATGTAGTTACGCAGGGTGCTGATGTACATGTCGGTGCGCCGTTCCATTTTTGAAACGGCCGCTTGGTTGATATTCAGTACCTTGGCCAGACTCTCCTGGCTCATCTGCTGAGCTTTACGCAGTTCATGCAGAGGCATTTCTTTCAAGTGCTGCTGGAAAACCCGCTCGGCGTCGGCGCGTGCCTCGAGGGTCATGCGAGCTTGAAGTTCAGCAAATTTTTTAGCCATGATTACGGCCCTCTTTACGCAGTGTTTCCAAATGTTCGTCAGACAGCTTTTCCGCCACAAGGACGTGTTCGTCGTACCACCGGTGCTGTCCGGTTTTATCGCCGCCGATCAACAATAAAGCGCATCGGCGCGGATCGAACGCATACAGCACGCAATAAGGTCGCCCCCTATGCTGCACCCGTAACTCTCGAAGATTGCCATGCCGAGAGCCTTTGATATCGCTGCTGTGGGGAAAGCGCAGGCCCGGCCCCAGGAGGCCTAACAAATCTACGCTAGCTGATACCGAGGATTGCGCCTTTGCATCCAAGCCACCCCACCAGTTACCGAATTCGTCCGTGTATTCAATATCCCAGCCCATGGAAATATGCCACCCAAGGAATATAAACTCAAGGGCATAACTTTATTTGCTTTAGCCGTCATAGGGCCCGCCAGGTTTTCCGACAAATTGTTTTCAGTTCGTGCACTGCATGCCTGCACGTCGCCCGCAGCCTGATCACTACCCAGTCCCCCGGACCACTGTCGCCAGGGTGTGCTTCAGGATGCCAGCGATGTGTTTGCAGTGATAACAGAGCAGGACAGTCCCCAGCGAACACTGGCTACCCATGTATTTTCTCTGCAAAAATTCAGATTTCAAAATGTAAAAAAGCGTTCTAATAGCGCTCTGTTGATTCGAAAAAGATCCTGGAGTAAGCAATGCCCCATGAAGGCAACCTGTTACAAGCGGCCGTGGTGTTCCTGTTCGCCGCAGTGCTCACCGTACCCTTGGCCAAGCGCCTGCAATTGGGCGCGGTACTGGGCTATTTGCTGGCTGGGGTGATCATCGGCCCGTCGGTACTGGGGCTGGTGGGCAACCCGCAAAGTGTCAGCCAGTTTTCCGAGTTAGGGGTGGTGTTGCTGCTGTTCATCATTGGCCTGGAGCTTTCGCCCAAACGTTTATGGGTGATGCGCAAGGCGGTGTTCGGCGTCGGCCTGGCCCAGGTGATGCTCACCGGGACGGTTATCGGCGTGCTAGCGCTGTGGGTATTTGGCCAGTCGTGGAACAGCGCCATTGTGCTGGGTCTGGGCCTGGCCTTGTCCTCCACTGCCTTCGGCCTGCAAAGCCTGGCCGAACGCAAGGAACTGAACCAACCCCATGGCCGCCTGGCGTTTGCCATTCTGCTGTTTCAGGACATCGCGGCGATCCCGCTGATCGCCATGGTGCCGCTGCTCGCTGGCAGCAATCACACCACTACCGCCGCCCAGGACCTGAACCACGGCTTGCAGGTATTGGGCAGCATCGTCGTGGTGATCATTGGCGGTCGTTATCTGTTGCGACCGGTGTTTCGCATTGTCGCCAAGACAGGGCTGCGAGAAGTGTCCACCGCAACGGCCCTGCTGGTGGTGATCGGCACGGCATGGTTGATGGAGCTGGTGGGCGTGTCCATGGCCTTGGGTGCGTTCCTCGCAGGCCTCTTGCTGGCTGACTCGGAATACCGCCACGAACTGGAATCCCAGATCGAACCGTTCAAGGGGCTGTTGCTGGGGCTGTTTTTTATCAGCGTCGGCATGGGCGCCAATATCAGCCTGTTGTTCAGCGCGCCGATCGTCGTGCTGGGGCTGACCCTGCTGCTGATCGCCATCAAGCTGCCGCTGCTGTTTTGCATCGGCCAACTGGCGGGTGGTCTCAATCGCGAAAGTGCACTGCGCCTGGGCGTGGTGCTGGCCGCAGGCGGTGAGTTCGCCTTCGTGGTGTTCAAGATCGGCCGCGACCAGGGCCTGTTCGAACCGCGGCTCTACGACATCCTGGTGCTGACCATCACCCTGTCCATGGCCCTGACCCCGTTGCTGTTGCTGCTGTGTCCGAAACTGTTCAAACCCAAGAGCAAAACCGTCAAAGTACCCGAGGAATACCGCGCCATCCAGAGCGATGCGCCACGGGTGGTGATCGCCGGCATGGGCCGCATGGGGCAGATCGTGGCGCGTATCCTGCGAGCACAAAACATTTCGTTTATCGCCCTCGACACCTCGGTGGAAACTATCGAGCTGACCCGCAGTTTTGGCGGCATGCCGGTATTCTACGGCGACCCACAGCGCCCGGAAATCCTCCATGCGGCCAAGGTCGACCGGGCGGAGTTTTTCGTGATTGCCATGGATGATCCCGAGATCAACATCAAGACCGCCGAACTGGTGCGCAGTCTGTACCCGCACATGAAGATCATCGCCCGCGCCCGTAACCGCCAGCACGTCCATCGCCTGGTGGACCTGGACGCGTCACCAGTGCGCGAGACGTTCTACTCCAGCCTGGAAATGAGTCGTCGCACCCTGGTGGGACTGGGCCTGAGCCAAAACCAGGCCGATGCGCGGATCAACCGCTTCAAGAACCACGACCTGCAACTGCTGGCCGCCCAGCATGCGGTGTACGACGACGCGGCCAAGGTCATGCAGTCCGCCCAGGAGTCTCGCACGGAACTGGCGCGGTTGTTTGAGATGGATCGGTTGGAGGAAGAGTCCGACAAGACGTGAGGATGGACATGAACGATATTGCGAATATCTGACAGAATACGGCGCAATTTCGTTCTTTCCTGGAGAGCTTCATGGCCACCCTCACCAAGACCGCAGCCCTCTTGGCGCTCATGCTGACCGCAAGCTTGGGCGCCAGCCAAGTGTTCGCCGCCGACAAGCCAGCCGGCCAGACCATCTCCACCCTGGACGGCAAATTCACCTTCAGCCTGCCCAAGGCCTACACCGCCGATGCACTGCCGGCCGGCGATGAAGCCCACGGCACCGCTGGCGCCAGCGGCACGATGTACACCAACCAGGTGGGCAAAAGCGTGGTGATCGTGGCTGAGACCCTGCGTAATGACGGTATCACCATCAAGGACAACGACCCGCAATTTCTCGACGGCGCAGTGACTGGGTTCGTCAAGGAGCAAAGCGCCACCCTGCCAGACTTCAAGAAACTGGGCGAAAAAAAGCTGGTCCTCAAGGGCTTGGGCATGCGTCAGGTTGACAGCACGGCGACCATGGGTGGCGGCAAGACTCTGACCTCGACATTCTTTGCCGGCTCCGGCAATCACCTGCTGGTAATCCAGGCGATTTCCCGGGCCGATGATGCCAAGGGTCATGGCGTGCTGGTGAAGCAGATTACGGGCGGCAAGTAAGCCGTTTTCCACGGGTATAGCTTTGTTTAGGGCAGGCTCTTTTGGAGCCAGTTCTTCAGGTCCTGCACTTGGGCATTACTGATGGTATGGGTCATGCCCGGATAACCATGAAACTCCGGTTTCAGCCCCAGGCCCGACAACACCTCATTGGCCCGCGTGGCCGAGGCATACGGCAACGCTTGGTCCAACGTGCCATGGCCGATAAAAATCGCCAGCTTGCCCAGTTGCTCATCCGGCTTGAGCTGGGCCTTGAACTGAGCCTTGAGCTGAGCCTGGAGCACCGGCAACACGCTGCCACTCAACGCCGCGATCCCCCGCAGCATTTGCGGCTGCCGTAAGCCCACCTCGTACGACATGATCGCTCCCTGGCTGAACCCCACCAGGAATACTCGGTCGCTCTGGGTGTGGTACTTGGCCGTGGCCTGGGCGACAAAGTCCTCGATCAGCCGTGCGCTGCTCTGCAAATCGACGGTCTCGCCATCGTAGTCGCCATTGCCGGGCGTCTTGCGAAACCAGCGATAGCCATCCTCATCCACCGTTCCCGGTGCTCGAACTGACAGGTAGCTCCAGGCCGACGGCAGTTCATCCCTGAGACCGAAAAGGTCCTGCTCATTGCTGCCAAACCCGTGGAGAAAAATCACCAGGGGCTGGTTGCGTGAATCACTTTGAGTCTGCTCCAGGTACGACAGCGGCAAATCCGTGTGCAGGGCAGATTGGGCGTGGGCGACACCCGCATACAACGTCAGCGCCAAGACGATCAGTTTGAACATGGGGATCAACCTCAAGGCTTGCGCAGCAAATAAGTGTCCATGATCCAGCCGTTGGCCTGGCGCGCCGCCTTGCGCACACGCTCAATCTCATCGGCAACCTCAGCCACCTTGCCGCTGATGAGTATCTCGTCCGGCGTACCAAGGTAGGCGCCCCAATAGATATCCAGGTCCTTATCCGCCACGGTGCGGTAGGAGTCCTCGGCATCGAGCATCACCACCAACGTATCGGCGTCACTGACCTTCCCCGCCGCCAACCGGCGGCCGGTGGTGATCTCGATGGACCGGCCGATACGGTTCAGCGGCACTTTGTGCTGGGCCGCCAGGGCCTGGACGCTGGTGATGCCGGGGATGACTTCGAACTCGAATTCACAGCGGCCAGTGGCGAGGATTGCCTGGAGGATGCGGATGGTGCTGTCGTACAGCGCCGGGTCGCCCCACGCCAGGAATGCGCCCACTTCACCGTCGGCCATTTGTTCGTTGATCATCCGCTCAAAGGTCTGCTGCTTGTCGCGATTCAGGTCCTGCACAGCGGTGGTGTAGTCGATTTCACCGCGCACCCGCTCGGGGCAATCCGCCTCGACAAAGCGGTAGTCGTGATCGGTGATATAGGTCTCGCAGATTTCCCGACGCAGGTCGATCAGCTTGTCCTTGCTCTGGCCCTTGTCCATCAGGAAAAACACGTCGGTGCGGTTGAGCGCCTTGACCGCCTGCATGGTGATGTAGTCGGGGTTGCCGGCGCCAATGCCGATGATCAGGATGCTCTTCATGGGAAAGTCTTCATGAGGTGTTCTCAATGCGGGGCGGCGATTTTGCCATGTTCCGGCTACGAGGCGTGAGTTTCCAGGCGCAGGCGCCAGACACCGTTGAAACGCAGCTCGGTGGATGACAGCGGCTCCACGTCGATCAGGTAGAACATCGCGACCGGGCATTGCATGACGTGCAGCAAGGCAGCACGGATGATGAGGGGATGGGTCACCGCCACCACGTGTCCTGGATTAGCTTCGAGGGTTTGCATCCACTGCCCTACCCGCTTGCAGACCTGTTGCACCGATTCGCCACCATGAGGGGCGCTGGTGCTGTCGGTAAGCCAGGTCATCAACTCGTCGCGGTCGACCTCGTCAATATCCTGGCCCTGCCAACTGCCGAAATCACCCTCGCGCAAGGCTTCATCGACCTTTGCGCCGTTGCCAAACAACGTTGCCGTTTGCCGGGTTCGGGCTTCAGGACCACAGAGCAGGCGCAGGTTTTTCTTGAAACGCCCGGCCAGCGATAACGGCACCTGCTGCCAATCCATCTCCAGAGACTGGTCGACAGGGAATTGACCGCGTTTCTGATACGGCGTCGTGGCGTGGCAAACAAGGGTCAAACGTGTGGCCTGCATCCCCTTCTCCTCTGATGTGGGAATCACGTGTGCAGTCAATACTGCGCCACCCCCTTGTCTGACAAGCCAATTGTTCACAAACTTCCCCGGCAAGTTGACCAACGGTCACGGGATTATTCAGATGCCGCCCTGTTTCAGGTGCCACTACTGTCGCCGACATGGCGCAATACGGCAGTAAGGTCGAGATTGTCACTCGCGAATAGATCGAACTGTACCCGTACCGGCAAAACCGCTGCTGGCAGCAAGGCCGGCATTGCTCCACCTTGACGCAGGAGTTACCCCCAACTCTCTGAACGACTGAAAACCAGGTTCGCATACCAGTCAATGCTGATTGCAATAGGTCAATAGAGTGTGAAGCAGGTGGTCGATAGCCTCAGATACACCTTCAACCGCAGGCGCCAGTGCCTCACGATCCTGCTGTTCACAGGCCTTCTCCAACACCTCACAGCAGCGCGTCAATGCCTGCGCGTTGACCATACGAGCACCGCCCTTGGCCCTGTGGGCCAGGTCATGCAACCTGGGGAAATCCTGCGTGCGCAGCAGTTGCGGCAGTAACCCGTGGTCCACCTGCAAACTGTCGAGCAATGGGGCCAGCAGCTCTTTAAGCGCCTGGGTGTCAGCGCCTGTCAACTTTACCAGGTGGCTCAAATCAATATTCGCTAGCGGCTCGGGCTCAAAGGGCTCGGCAACCGAGGGCATCCCGGTACGTGACGCCAGCGCCGCGCGCAGGTCCTCAAGGCCGGAAGGTTTAAACAGGCAATCGTCCATTCCGGCCTGCAGGCACAGGTCCACTTCCTCAGGCTGAGCGTTGGCGGTAAAGCCCAATAACAAACAGGGGGCCAGGCCCTTGGCCTGCTCTTGCCTGCGAATGTCCCGCGCCAACTCGTAGCCATTTTTAAACGGCATGTTGCAATCGGTGATGACGCCATCAAAGCGCTCCGCTTGCCAGCGTTCAAGGCCCTGAATGCCGTCCTCGGCAGTACTGATCCGATGCCCGAGAAAGCTTAGTTGTCGGGCGAGCAGCAAGCGGTTGGCGGGATAGTCGTCCACCACCAGAATATTCAACGCATGGGCCGCAGATGTTTGCGGGGTAGCCGATACCACCGGGGCGGGCGGTGAAACGGTAGCTGCCAACGATAACGTCACGTCGACCCGCGTGCCCTGCCCAACGACACTGCTCAGTTGTAGTTGACCGCCCATCATCTCGCACAGGCTGCGGCTGATCACCAGGCCCAGGCCAGATCCGCTGCGGGCCGCCTGCTCGGTATTGCGACCCTGGACAAAGGGGTTGAACAGCCGCGCCTGGTCGTCGACGCTGATGCCAATCCCGGTGTCTTCCACCCATAATTTCAGGCTCAGGTAACCGTTGGTAACGGCCGGCGCCCCCTGGGCACTGAGCCGAACCTGGCCGCTGCTGGTGAACTTGATGGCGTTGCTCAAGAGGTTGGATACCACCTGTTTGAAACGCTGCGGGTCAATCAGCACATGACGATCAATCAGCGGATCTAGCTCCACCTGCAGCGACAAGCCTTTGGCCCGCGCCAGGCCCTCGAAAATCCGCGCCGTTGACTTCAGCAATTCATGCAAGTTCGAGGGCT
Source organism: Pseudomonas sp. HY7a-MNA-CIBAN-0227 (assembly GCF_040310325.1). Classification (NCBI taxonomy): domain Bacteria; kingdom Pseudomonadati; phylum Pseudomonadota; class Gammaproteobacteria; order Pseudomonadales; family Pseudomonadaceae; genus Pseudomonas; species Pseudomonas sp. HY7a-MNA-CIBAN-0227. The sequence continues at coordinate 212,674 of NZ_JBEOPT010000007.1, forward strand.
CCAGGGTCAAGGACAAGTGCCCGGATTCGATGCGTGCAATGTCGAGAATATCGCCGATCAACTCCAGCATGCCCCTCGACGCATCGGACGCCACTTCCAGGGCATCGCGGTCTACCCGGCCCTGTTCGGCATTTTTCAGGGCCAGTTCGATCATGCCAATAACCGCATTCATGGGGGTGCGAATCTCGTGGCTCATGGTTGCCAGGAAGGTGGTCTTGGCTCGGTTGGCGGCGTCGGCGTCTTCCATGGCCTCCTGCAATTTCCCCAGTAAACGCTGACGTTCACTGACATCCACCCAGCCAGCAATCATGCCCACCACCTTTTCGTCACCGTCACGGTACGGCAGCATCCAGTGGTAAATGGTCAAGGTCGCGCCGCCTGGAGCCTTGAGTACACGGTCGTGTATCTGCGGCTCTCCCCGCTCCATCAGCCGCAGGTAGTCCTCATGATAGGACTGGGCCTGGGGCGGATTGCCCGTATCGGTCTCAACTACCGTCTTGCCGATCACGTTTTCAAGCTTGAAGCCGAACACCTCAAGGTAAGCGCTGTTACAGGCCATCAGCCGCCCCAGGCGATCACGAACATAAATCGGATGCGGGGTGCCGTCGATCAGTACGCTCATAAAACGCATCTGATCACTCAGGGCTCGCTCGGCCTGGGCTCGCTTGCGAATCAGGCTGCGCAGGTAGATCACCCAGCCCAACGTCACCAGCAAGAGTAGTGCAGCCAGGGAAAAAACCTGGATGATCGTATTACGGTGCTGTGACCAGTAGCCGTCTTCGATGACTACTTCAGTGCGCCAGCGATTGGTCAACTCATCCATTTCCTGAGGTGTAATGCTCAATAGCGCCTTGTCAAGGATCGAGTACAGCTCCAGTTGGCTGCGGTTGACCCCAAAGGTGATGCGGGCAGGCTGCGAGCCAACCGTGCTGGTCACGCGCAAACGATCACGGTACTGACGGGCAATTACGTAGCGGGCGCTGATCAGCGAGTTGAGCGCCGCATCAGCCTCGCCGCTGGCCACCAGCTCCATGGCCTGCACGGGACTCTGCACCTCCACGAACTTGATGCCGGGATAATCCTGGGTAATTCTTTCACGCAGGACGTTGCCACCAATCATCGCAAGGCGCTTGCCCGGCATGTCCTCCAGTGTGAGCGGATTGCCCGTGCCGCTGCGACTGACCAGCACGAAGGGGTTGGTCAGGTACGGGCGGGTAAAACGTATCTTCTCTTCGCGCTCCATGCTGGGGGTGATAACCCCCATCATCTCGACAGCGCCAGCGTTGACCTGATCAACTTGCCAGGGAAGCGAGCCGCCGCGCACCACATCGAACTTGAGCCCGGTACGCAAGCTGACCTGGGCCAGGACCTCCGCACTCAAGCCCTGAAACTGGCCCTGTTCGTTGAAAAATGAAATCGGCACAAACTCGTCGAGCACCGCTACCTTTACCCGCGGATGCTTGTCCAGCCAGCGCTGCTCACTGGCACTCAGACGCAGGCGTACCTTGCCGATGAAACCGAGATTGCCAGCGCTCCAGCGGCGCAAGATCTCCATTTTCTCGCTGACCGGGATCACTTGCAACGCCGCATTGACGATGCCCAGCAGACGGGTGTTGTCGCGCGAGAATGCGAAAGCGAAAGGATTGACCTCCAGTGTAGAAAAGTCGGCCATGCGTACGTTATTGAGGTGGTTTTTAATGATCAGGTAATTGGTGCTGATCGCATCCCCCAGGTAGACATCCGCCTGGCCGAACGCAACAGCGCCAATGGCTTCGAAGGTCGACGGGAAAAGTTGCAACCGGGCGTTGGGGTAAAACGCCTCTACCGCCGCCGGTTGCATGTAGTGATAGAGCATCGCCAAGCGCTTGCCCGCCAAGTCGGGGCTCAGGGCCTGGCTGTCATCCATGCGCGTCACCAGCGTCGGTTGGTCGTTGGCATACGAACGCGACAATACAAGCTGCGGGTCCGCCGCCTCGTAACCGTTAGCCGATCCCAGAAAGTCCACCTCGCCACGCTTGAGCGCCGCGATCACCTCATTGCGATTGTCGTAGCACCGAACCAGGACCGTGACGTTCAAGGCCTGGGCGATCAGCCCTGCGTAATCGGCAGTAATGCCCTCTAGGTCACCATTATTATTAGTCAAATCAAACGGCGCATAATCGGGGCCGGAGACCCCCATCACCAACGTGCGCCGCTCTCGCAACCAACGCCAGTGCGGCTCACCCAGGGTCACCGGCTGACCGTCAAAGTGGGAGTGCCCCAGCAAATGCAGGGACCGTGGTTCGCCAAAGGCCAAGCCCGCCGTGGATAACAGGCTCATCAACAAGAATGCTGTGAACCTCTGGCCCAAGGAAACTGACATTTCAGATCAAATGGTTGCGCTGGGCGAACTTGGACAAGTGCACCACCGACGACATGTGCAGTTTCTCCTTCAATCGGGTTTTATAGGTGCTGATGGTCTTGTGGCTCAACAGCATATCCTCAGCGATATCCTTGTTGCCCAGGCCAAGGGCCAATTTCTGCAACACCGTCAACTCACGGTCCGACAATGCAGCCACCAGTTGTTGCTCGGTGGATTGCAAGTCATCCCGGCGCACAGAGCTTGTGGGCAGGCTGGGAAAGCAACTGTAGTTGGACATGACGGCCTTGATGGCTTTTTGTAGCTCATCCAACTCGCCGGTTTTTGCGACAAAGCCCATCGCACCGGCACGCATGCAGCGCGTTGAGAAAAACACTGCCAGGTAGGAGGTCAACACCAGGATTTTGCACGGCAGGCCCAGCGCCTTGATCCGGCTGATCACCTCCAGCCCTCCCAGCTTGGGCATGGCCAAGTCGAGGATGACCAGGTCGGGCCGCTCCTCCCTGGCGATCTGCATGGCGTCAGCACCATTGCCCGCCTCAAAAATCTTGTCGAAGCCTTCCTGCTTCAACAGATATTTAACGGTTGCACGAATGAACGGATGATCATCCACTATTAACGCTTTGCTCATGCGACTCCCCTGGGAAGACACCACCCTGATTGATTCCATTACCGACGACTCGATCATTTCATCAAGGTGTCAGTACCCTTGCACATCACGCGAGGCCTATCTACCTGTGAGAAATCACAGTTCCGACGAGCGGCGCTGTGTAAACAGGAACAACTCAGATATGCCTGGCCCCGGTTCTTGAAAAAACAGCACCTTCAATCCCCGCTAGGCGCAAGGGCGCAACATTAGCAATGAAAGGACGCTTCAACTGAAGGGCAAGTCCTAGTGTCTTGTAGGACTTATCCTCATAAAAACATAGTCAACGTTGCTGACTCACTGGGTGGGAGGCAGGGCGCGTGGCCCCGCGACATGGCAAAAAACTGCTGTGGGGTTGGGTTGAGGGACGAAGGCTACTCGGTGGTACTGGGGCTCCAGAACGCTTGAACTACCAGTGTCGACGTGGAAATGCGCGCTACCAGCGCATCCAGCTCATCCCCGTCTACCGACGTCACCGCCAGGGTGGCTTCGATTTCCACCTCATCACTACCAAATGGCCGCACGTCGACATCACTGGCCGGGTAGTTACAGCGCGCCAGTTCCGCCTCCAGCAACGCCAGTACGGCCTTTTGCTGAGTACGCCGGGCGATCACGTAAAGAACGTTGGTGACCTCGGCAGACACCACATCCAGCGGCTGGCGGTTGATATTGTTGACGATCGGCCGCAACAAGGTATTGGCCGCCAGTACAAACAACGTGCCGAGCAACGCTTCAAGGATCAGGTCGGCACCGGCGCAAGCCCCGACGGCCGCCGAGGCCCACAGCGTGGCTGCGGTATTGAGCCCACGCACATTGCCTTCCTCGCGCATGATGACCCCGGCGCCAAGAAAGCCGATGCCGGACACCACGTAGGCGACCACCCGTACCGCGCCTTCGGCACCGCCCAGGCGGTTGGCCATGTCAACGAAAATTGCCGCCCCCACCGCCACCAGCACGTTGGTGCGCAGGCCCGCGGTGCGCTGGCGGTACTGACGTTCAAAACCGATCAGCCCGCCGAGGATGAACGCGGCACTGAGGCTGACCAGGGTATCGATCAGGGAATTGAGGTTAATGTTGTTGATGGCTTGCATCAGAAATCTCCATTTATTGCCAGCCAAACCGGCGGATGTAAAAGCCTTTTACCGCCTGGGTCAGCGCCATGTAGGCCAACAGAATCAGCGGCAGGAACACGAAGTACAGCGACGGCAGCGCCTGCAGCTTGAAGTAATGGGCCAATGGCCCCATCGGCAGGAAAATCCCCACGGCCATGATCAAGCCGGTCATCACCATCAACGGCATCGCCGCGCGGCTTTGCAGGAACGGGATTTTCGGCGTGCGGATCATGTGCACGATCAGCGTCTGGGTCAGCAGCCCCACCACGAACCAACCCGACTGGAACAAGGTTTGATGGTCCGGGGTATTGGCATCGAATACGTACCACATCAAGGCGAACGTGGTGATGTCAAACACCGAACTGATGGGGCCGAAAAACAGCATGAAGCGCCCGACTTCACCCGGCTGCCAGCGCTGGGGGGTGCTCAACATCTCCTGATCGACGTTATCGAACGGAATGGCGATCTGCGAAATGTCATACAACAGGTTCTGCACCAACAGATGCATCGGCAACATCGGCAAGAACGGGATAAAGGCACTCGCTACCAGCACCGAGAACACGTTGCCGAAGTTGGAGCTGGCAGTCATCTTGATGTACTTGAGCATGTTGGCGAAGGTGCGACGGCCTTCCAGCACGCCCTCCTCCAGGATCATCAGGCTCTTTTCCAGGAGGATGATATCGGCCGCTTCCTTGGCGATGTCCACCGCGCTGTCCACCGAAATGCCGATATCGGCGGTGCGCAGGGCCGGGGCGTCGTTGATGCCGTCACCCATGAAGCCCACCACATGACCGTTGGCCTTGAGCAGGCGCACGATGCGCTCCTTGTGGGAAGGCGTCAGCCGGGCGAACACGTTGGTGGTTTCCACCGCCTCGGCCAGTTGCGCGTCGCTCATAGATTCGATGTCGTTGCCCATCAACAGGCCTTGCTGCTCAAGGCCCACCTCGCGGCAGATCTTCGCCGTCACCAATTCGTTGTCACCGGTCAGGACCTTCACCGCCACGCCGTGAGCGGCCAGGGCTTTGAGAGCCGGGGCTGTGCTTTCCTTGGGCGGATCGAGAAACGCCACATAACCGATCAGCGTCAAATCACACTCATCCGCCACGCTGTAGATGTCGCCCGCTACCGCGACCGGTTGCGCCGCCACCGCTACCACTCGCAAGCCTTCCTCGTTGAACGCGGCGGTGACCTGGCGAATCCGCGCCAGCAGTTCATCAGTCAGTGCTTCATTGACGTCGCCATGGCGTACGTTGTTGCAGACCGCCAGGACTTCCTCCACGGCGCCCTTGCAGATCAGCAAATGAGGCAGCCCTTGCTCGGCCACCACCACCGACATGCGCCGGCGGTTGAAGTCAAACGGGATCTCGTCGATTTTCTGGAACGCGGTGCCGACCTTCAGCTCGCGATGGACTTCAACGTGCTCCAGCACAGCCACATCCAGCAGGTTTTTCAGGCCAGTCTGGTAGTAGCTGTTGAGGTAGGCCATCTCCAGCACGTCGTCGGACTCTTCGCCCCAGACGTCCACATGGCGCGCCAGGAAAATCTTGTCCTGGGTCAGGGTGCCGGTCTTGTCGGTGCACAGCACGTCCATCGCGCCGAAGTTCTGGATCGCGTCCAGGCGTTTGACGATGACCTTCTTGCGCGACAGGAACACCGCGCCCTTGGCCAGGGTCGAGGTGACAATCATCGGCAGCATTTCCGGGGTCAGGCCCACGGCAATGGACAGCGCGAACAGCAAGGCTTCGGTCCAGTCGCCCTTGGTGAAGCCGTTGATGAACAGCACCATCGGCGCCATCACGAACATGAAGCGGATCAACAGCCAGCTGATTTTATTGACGCCGTGCTGGAACGAGGTCGGCGTTCGATCCGTGGCGCTGACCCGCTGGGCCAGGGCGCCAAAGTAGGTGCTGTTGCCGGTGGTGAGGATCACCGCCGTGGCCGCGCCGGACACCACGTTGGTGCCCATAAACAGAATATTTTCCAGGTCCAGGGGGTTACGGGTGTTGGCGTCCCGTTGCAGGGCGAACTTCTCCACCGGCATTGACTCACCCGTCATCGCCGCCTGGCTGACGAACAGGTCCTTGGCAGTCAGTACGCGACAATCGGCGGGAATCATGTCGCCGGCCGACAGCACAATCAGGTCACCCGGTACCAGTTGCTTGATCGGCAATTCGATGCGCTTGCCTGCGTCCCGACGCAACACCGTGGCGGTGTTGCTAACCATCGCCTTAAGGGCATCGGCGGCCTTGTTCGACTTGGCCTCCTGCCAGAACCGGAGCAAGGTCGACAGCACCACCATGGAGAAAATCACCGTGGCAGCCTTCATGTCTTCAGTCAGCCAGGAGATCACCGCCAGTAAGGTCAGCAGCAGGTTGAACGGGTTTTTGTAGCAGTGCCACAGGTGCACCCACCACGGCAGCGGCTGCTCGTGTTCGACTTCGTTGAGGCCGTACTGAACCCGTAGGGCGTCGGCTTCCTGCGTGCTCAAGCCATCGACGTGACTGGCCAGGGAGCCCAGCAGTGCCTGGGCCTCACTGTTGGCCCCATTGACCAGGGTTTGCGCCAGGGTCGGCGGCACTTCGCGGCTGACGCTGGAATCGGTCAGGGTTTCGAGCAGGGCCAGGCGCCGGAAGTGCCGGGTGATATGCCGGGTCCGCACGAAGCCGGCGAAGAACTCTTTCAACAGGGTGAGTTTCATGGTGTTACTCCTGCGCGAGGAAGCCTTCGTGCAGGTACGGCCCGTCTATACCGCGCCCGAATCACGGGCACGGCAGGCTTGGCCCGCCTGTCGCAAACGACAGGCGCGTCCGTAGTCCCGTGAGATGAGTCACGGACTGTTCAGCGTCGATGAGAGGGACGTCGGGGTGCAGGCCTGGAATGGCCGCTACCGGGATGCCGCTGCTCGCTTATTCGGCGAGACAACGGCATGGGATATGCGCGTTATCTTGCCGAGAATGTGCCGGTTACCGAGACCGGCCGACAACTGTCACTCGAACAAGTACCCACTGAGGGTCTCCGCTATTGATGAAAACGCGCGAAGCTTACGCCCCGTTTTCTGGAGAGTAAACCGTAGGAAAGTTTCCGTATGGGGAATAAGAAGATTCTTCAGGAAGGGTTCAGGTAGCACGTCTGCAGGAACCAGGCGCCCTCCTGGTTCCTACAGTTTTCGCTATCAGCTGGCCGTCGCGAGCAACAAATCCCGCATCGACCGCCCCTGCCCGCGACTACGATCATGCTCATACAGCGAAGCCGCAATCTCATCCGCCCGAATCGGCAATATCGACAGCAACGTATCACTCAAGCCATGACTGGCCTGGCTAAACCCCTGCATGTAGATCCCCGCCTTGCAGCACTCATCGGTCAACACCCGGTAATCACGACTGACCTCAAAGTCACCCATGTACGTCTCAAGCGGCGCCAGCAACTGGCGATGCATCTGCCGCTCATACCCGGTCGCCAACACCACCGCATCATAGTGATTCAGGCTGGTTTCCCCGGTCGCGTTATGACGCAACACCAACTCGACACCCAAAGGCCCGGCGCTGGTTTTTTCCACGGTGGTGAGGGTACGGAACGCATGGCGGGCAATGCCAGAGACTTTTTGGCGATAGAAAATCCCGTAGATCCGCTCGATCAAGTCCAGGTCCACCACTGAATAGTTGGTGTTGTGGTACTCATTGACCAGGCGCTCACGCTCACTGCTGGCCTGCTGGAACACCAGGTCAGTGAACTCCGGGGAAAACACCTCGTTGACGAACGGACTGTCATCCGCCGGTTTCAACGCCGAGCCGCGCAGGATCATGTCGACTTGCACCGACGGGAAGCTGTCATTGAGGTCGATAAAGGCCTCGGCCGCGCTCTGCCCGCCGCCGATGATCGCGATACGCATCGGCTTGCCGTCGACACACGGCTGCTGGGCCATACGCGCCAGGTATTGGGAGTGATGGAACACCCGCCCGTCATCCTTGAGCGCCTTGAACGCCTCGGGAATTCGCGGTGTACCGCCGGCACTGACCACCACCGAGCGAGCGGTGCGAACCAGCTGTTCGCCCTGGGCATCACGGGAGATCACTCGCAGCGCTTCAACCTGCTGTTGGTGCAGGATCGGCTCGATGGCCAGCACTTCCTCGCCATAGCGGCTTTGTTCGCCAAACTGCCCGGAGACCCAGCGCAGGTAGTCGTTGTACTCCATGCGGCATGGGTAAAACGTGCCCAGGTTGATGAAGTCCACCAAGCGGCCGTGAGCCTTGAGGTAGTTGACGAAGGAATAGGGGCTGGTGGGATTGCGCAGGGTGACCAAGTCCTTGAGGAAGGAAATCTGCAGTTCACTCTGGCTTACCAGGGTATTGCCGTGCCAGCGGTAGTCAGCCTGCTTGTCGAGAAACAGCACGTCCAGCTTGCCCTGGGCCTTCTCGCGCTCTTGCAGGGCGATGGCCAGCGCCAGATTCGAAGGGCCAAAACCGATACCGATCAGGTCGTGAACCGCGGGCGATGAAATTGCCTGTGTCATTCCAGTGTCCTCTGGATAAGCCCCGGAGCAGTGGGGCGGGAAAACCTCAGAGACCTGTAGGCAGAACAACAGGTCGTGTGTTGATAGGAAACGAGGACAATGAAAAGAAATTTAACAGCGACGGTTCAGTGGCTGTCCCACTCGCGCATCCGTACCCGGCAATGCTTCATGGCGTTGACGATATGTTTTTCCACCACGCTGCGGGAAAGGTTGAGGCGTTCGGCGATTTGCAGATGGGACAAGCCCTCAAGCTTGCGCAAAAGAAAACTGTCGCGACACGGCGGCGACAACTCGGCCAGGGCGCTGCCGAGCATGTCCAGGCGTTGACGGTGGTCGAGGCTGACTTGTGGAGAGGGACTGAAGAAGCGCTCTTCACTGTCCAGCACCTCCAAAGGCTCTGCCTGGCGCAGGGTGTTGCGCCGATGGCCGTCGATCACCAGGTTCAGGGCGGTGCGATAAAGGAAGGCGCGGGGTTGCTCGATCGGTGTATCGCTGGCGCGCTCAAGTACCCGCACATAGGCGTCATGCACCACATCCTCGGCCACCTGACGGTTGCCCAGCTTGGCGTTGAGGAAACATATCAGCTCGCGATAGTAGCTTTCCAACATGACTCCCAACCGCATTGATGGCGGCTTATGACCCTTTAAGCGTGAAGACCACTGTCAATGCAATGCAGTGATGGCAGTTTGAACATGCGTAATTTATAGTAATTCTCATATAGATTTAAAGAAGACTTGCACTAACAGTCAAAAATTGTTCCCCCCAGAGCTGTAACCGCATATGTAAGCAACTAAATTTCAGGGCGAATTTCTCGTTTACCTGACAGCTTCCCGCGCCTGTCGCCCTCTCGACAGCACTCAAATCTACCCGTTTGAGCCGCGGCCCGATCTTCCCTGGCTGGAACCTGTGCATGAAACGTCCTCGACACACCCGTCGCGCCCTGCTTGCAGCACTTTGCCTGATCCCCGTTGCAGCCTTCGCGGCCTGGCAGCTCATCCCCCCAGGACGGGATAAATTTGCCACCCTGCAAGTGCAGCGGGGCGATATAGAAAGCAGCGTTACCGCGCTCGGCACCCTGCAACCGCGGCGTTACGTCGACGTGGGCTCACAGGCCTCCGGGCAGATCCGCAAGATCCATGTCGAAGCGGGCGACCAGGTCAAGGAAGGCGCCCTGCTGGTGGAGATTGACCCTTCCACCCAACAGGCCAAGCTCGACGCCACGCGCTTTTCCATCGCCAACCTGCAAGCACAACTGCAGGAGCAACGTGCGCAGAACCAGTTGGCCCGGCAGAAATACCAGCGTCAGCAACGCCTGGCTGCCGGCGGCGCCACCCGTGACGAAGACGTACAAACGGCCCAGGCCGAACTGGACGCCACACAGGCGCGCATCGACATGTTCAAGGCCCAGATCAGCCAGGCCCAGGCCAGCCTGCGGGTTGACCAGGCAGAACTGGGCTACACGCGCATCTATGCGCCCATCTCCGGCACCGTGGTCGCCCTCGACGCCCGTGAAGGCCAAACCCTAAACACCCAACAACAGACGCCGCTGATCCTGCGCATCGCCAATCTGTCACCGATGACCGTTTGGGCCGAAGTATCCGAAGCCGACATTGGCCATGTCAAACCCGGCATGCAGGCCTATTTCACCACCCTCAGCGGCGGCAATCGGCGCTGGACCAGCACCGTACGCCAGATCCTGCCGGTACCGCCCAAGCCCCTCAACGAAGCCAGCCAGGGCGGCGGTAGCCCCAGCAGTTCCGGCAAGAGCGGCAGCGGCCGCGTGGTGCTCTACACCGTGCTGCTGGACGTGGATAACGCCGACAACGCACTGATGGCGGAAATGACCGCCCAAGTGTTTTTTGTCGCCAACCAGGTCACCGGTGTACTGACGGCTCCGGTTGCAGCCTTGCAAGGCAGCAACCGCGCCGACACCCAGATTGCCAGGGTCGTGACCCAGGACGGCCGTATCGAAGACCGCGAAGTCCGGGTCGGTATCAGTGACCGTCTGCGGGTCCAGGTCCTCGATGGCCTCAATGAAGGCGATCACCTGCTCATTGGCCCGGCCGACGGCAGCGGAGGTTGAATGTTGACGCCGCTGATCGAACTCAAGGACATCCGCAAATCCTACGGCGGCGGTGATACACCGCAAGTCGATGTGCTGCGGGGCATCGACCTGTCGATCCACGCAGGCGAATTCGTGGCGATCGTCGGTGCCTCCGGCTCCGGCAAGTCCACCCTAATGAACATTCTGGGCTGCCTCGACCGCCCGACGATGGGCGAGTACCTGTTCGCCGGGGAAAACGTTGCCCAACTGGACAGCGACGAACTCGCCTGGCTACGGCGCGAGGCTTTTGGTTTCGTGTTCCAGGGCTATCACCTGATCCCGTCCGGCTCGGCCCAGGAAAACGTCGAGATGCCGGCGATCTACGCCGGCACGCCCGCCGTCGAGCGCCACGCCCGCGCCGCCGCCCTGCTCACTCGCCTGGGGCTGGCGGGACGCACCGAAAACCGCCCCCACCAGCTTTCCGGCGGCCAGCAACAACGGGTGTCGATTGCCCGGGCATTGATGAACGGCGGCCACATCATCCTCGCCGACGAGCCCACTGGCGCCCTCGACAGCCACAGCGGTGCCGAGGTGATGACCCTGCTGGACGAGCTGGCGAGCCAGGGCCATGTGGTGATCCTGATCACCCATGACCGGGAAGTGGCGGCGCGGGCCAAACGCATCATCGAAATCCGCGACGGCCTGATCATCAGCGACACACCCAACACCGCCGATAAAACACTCACCAACGCCAATCCAGGAGGTTTGCAAGCCGTGGACCTGCGCCAGCGGCTGGCCGACGGCGCCGAACACAACGGCGCCTGGAAGGCCGAACTGCTGGACGCCGTGCAGGCCGCCTGGCGAGTCATGTGGATCAACCGTTTCCGGACCGCGCTGACCCTGCTGGGGATCATCATCGGCGTCGCCTCGGTGGTGGTCATGCTAGCCGTGGGCGAAGGCAGCAAGCGCCAGGTGATGGCACAAATGGGCGCCTTTGGCTCCAATATCCTCTACGTCAGCGGGTCGGCGCCCAACCCGCGCACACCTCCTGGCGTGATCACCCTCAGCGATGTCGCCGCCATCGCCGCCCTGCCCCAGGTCAAGCGCATCATGCCGGTCAACGGCGCCGATGCTGGCATACGCTTCGGCAACATCGACCACACCGCCTATGTCGGTGGCAACGACACCAATTTCCCGACGATCTTCAATTGGCCAGTGGTCGAAGGCAGTTACTTCACCGAAGTCGATGAGCGTGCTGGCGCCACCGTGGCAGTGATCGGCAAAAAAATTCGCGACAAGTTGTTCAAAGACATTCCCAACCCCATCGGCCAATACATCCTGATCGAAAACGTACCCTTCCAGGTGATCGGCGTGCTGGCGGAAAAAGGCGCCAGCTCCGGCGACAAGGACAGCGACAACCGCATTGCCATCCCCTACAACGCCGCCAGCATTCGCCTGTTCGGCAACTACAACCCCGAATACGTGGTGATCGCCGCCGCCGATGCGAGCAAGGTGCACGATGCCGAACAGGCCATCGACCAGTCGCTGCTGCGCCTGCACAACGGCAAGCGCGACTATGAGCTGACCAACAACGCCGCGATGATCCAGGCCGAAGCCCGGACCCAGAACACCCTGTCGCTGATGCTCGGTTCCATCGCCGCGATCTCACTGCTGGTGGGCGGTATTGGCGTGATGAACATCATGCTGATGACCGTGCGCGAACGCACTCGGGAGATCGGCATCCGTATGGCCACCGGCGCACGTCAGCGGGACATCCTGCGTCAGTTCCTGACCGAAGCAGTGATGCTCTCGGTGGTCGGCGGAGTCACCGGGATCGCCCTGGCGCTGCTGGTGGGCGGCGCGCTGATCCTCAGCAGCGTCGCAGTGGCCTTCTCGTTGTCGGCGGCTATCGGTGCCTTTGCCTGCGCCCTCGTCACCGGAGTCATCTTCGGCTTCATGCCGGCCCGAAAAGCTGCCCGGCTCGACCCCGTCACGGCCCTTACCAGTGAATGATCGCCCTATGAAAGCGCACCTGACCCTCCTCGCCGCCAGCCTGCTGCTGGCCGCCTGCGCCAGCCCCCCTCCGCGCCCGGACAGCGGCCTGCAAGCGCCATCCGCCTGGCAGATGGCAAGCAAAGCCGGCGCCCTGCAGGACAACCAGCAATGGTGGACGACCTTTGCCAGCCCGCAGCTCAACCACCTGATCGAGCAGGCCCGCAGTGGCAGTTACGACCTGGCCAGTGCGGTCGCCCGGGTACGCCAGGCCCAGGCCAGCGTCGTCATCGCCGGCGCACCGTTGCTGCCTGAACTCAAGGGAGGGCTCAACGCCAACCGCCAGAAACTGCTGCGGGGCAACGGCTACAGCCAGCTGGATGCCGACAGCGACAACAAGGCGGTGGACTATTTCGATGCGAGCCTGACCGCCACTTACGAAATAGATTTCTGGGGCGGCAAACAGGCGGCGCGGGACAGCGCCGAACAAGCGGTTCGCGCCAGTGAGTTCGACCAGGCGACCGTGGAACTTACCCTGCTCAGCGGCGTAGCCACGGCCTATACCCAACTGCTGTCCCTGGGCGAACAGCAGCGCATTGCCGAGCTGAACCTGGCCAATGCCCAAAGCGTCCTCATGCTGGTACAGACTCGTCACGACGCAGGGTCGGCCACCCGCCTGGAACTGGCGCAACAGAAAAGCCTGGTGGCGGCCCAACAACGACAATTACCTGAAGTCCAGCAACGGGCCGAAGAAGCCCTGATCACCCTGGCCGCCCTGCTCGGCCAACCAGTGCAGGCACTGCGCCTGAGCCCGCAGTCGTTCGATGAACTGCGCTTTGCAACCATCGCCGCCGGCATTCCCAGCAACCTGCTCAGCCGCCGCCCAGACATCGCCAGTGCCGAAGCGCAACTGGCCGCCGCCCAGGCCGACATCATCGTAGCGCGCGCAGCCATGCTGCCCAGCGTCACGTTGACCGCGAACCTGGGGTCTGGGGCCAACCAGGCTTCGGACATCCTGCGCAACCCGTTCTACAACCTCACAGGCGGGCTGATCGCGCCGATATTCAATAACGGACGCCTCAGTGCCGAGCGGGACAAGGCCACGGCACGTCAGGAAGAGCTACTGCAAACCTATCGCGGGGCGATCATCAATGGTTTTGCCGATGTGGAAAAAGCCCTGAGCAGTATTCGTCGCCTGGATGAACAACGTCAGTGGCAGCATGAGGAATTGACGCAGGCGCAAACCGCGTTCCAGATCGCCCAGAGTCGCTATGAGGCGGGGGCTGAAGACTTGCTTACCGTGCTGGAAACCCAGCGCACGCTGTATGCGGCGCAGGACCTGAATGTGCAACTGCGCCAGGCGCGGATTGGGGCGAGTATTGCGTTGTATAAGGCGCTGGGCGGGGGGTGGCGGGAGGGTTGAATGTGGAACATTGGCGGCCAGGTAGCCAACACCCCAGCCATCAAGGCACCCGTTCCTTAACCTTCAAATGCCGCGCATACCAAGGCCGTTTGGGCACCTTGCGAAACAAATCCTCAAGCTTATCCTCAGCCCCAAAGGTAATCCGCAACGCCAACTTCATAGTCTCCGGGTCCATCTCCACCGACTTGCCCATCTGCAACCCCGGCGTAGTACTGCAACCATGAGTCACCGGCCCCAGCCAGGGGTCCCCCACCTCGACCCAACGCCCCGGCGCAAACCACTGCACCCCGTTGACCTCAAGACGACTCACCTCCCCCGGATGAAACCGCTCATGAGCCCGAAACCAATCCTCAAGCCGATCATCAATCCAGCCATGAAAATGCCAGAACACCGGATTTACATGGGAAGAAAACGGATCACCGAGAAAGTCGTTCTGCGCCGTATACCAACGCGCGGCAAAGTCCGCCGGATCACGGGCGAAAGGCACCGGCGCGCCATTGGATGGATCTCGCGGCACCGACGCCCAGCGCATGTGCAGCCAGTCATGCAGACCCAACTCAACCTCTGAACCAAACTGCCCCAAGGTCAACCGGGCCAAATAACGCGGGTCGCGGTACTGCGACTCCCAGACCTGAAAGTTGCCGTGATAAGTCTCGGCCGCCTTGATGTCACTGACCCACTGCGTGTATTCGCTGTCATCGGCAGCCAGCCAGGTCGGCGGCAAGGCGAAACCGTCGTGGTTGTCGAAATACCGGGCAAATCCCCGGCGGTCACGCTCAAGGGCGGGTTGGGGCTCGGGGAAGCGCGGCCAGGATGGCAGGTCCTGCATCGAGCGCGCCGCGCCGAGCATGTGCCGGTGCATGAAGAAAAAGTCGATCCCCGAGCCGTTGCGGTCCTTGCGCGGGCCACGGGCATCGCGCTCTTGGTCCCGTGGGCCGGGCTGCCAGCCGATCCCGCGCAACGCGTTGCGCTTGTCTTCGGACAGGTTGTGCCACTGGTCCCGAGAGGCGTGCCAGAGCTGATGAAACAGGCGGTGTTCGGGTGAAATCAGCCAGGCCAGCAACGTCGAGTTCAAGCCGATACGTTCCCGAGCCTCGGGAAACAGTTGCTTGGTGGCAATAAAACGACTGTCCCGCTCGGGCAAGGCCAGTGGCCTGTCCAGTGGCAGGATTTGCCCGCTAAGGGTGCCACTGCCGGCGTTGCCAAATTCAGCCCAGACCTCATCGAGGGTCATCTTGAATTCGTAGGTGGGCGAGCCGTCTGGCGACTCCCGGTCAATCAGGCGCCAATACAGCAGGGCCGCATTGCCCGGCGCCAGATCACCCAATACCTGATAACGCGGCTCACCGTCAGAGCGCAGTTGCTCAGAGGTGTCCAGGTAACCGCGCAAGCCTCGACCCCGCGGGGCAATATCGAGAAACAACTCCAGGCCATTGACGGGCAGGCCTTTCAGGCCGGCGTCGCGCCCTTCCAAACGCAGGCTCCAGACGCCACGCAGGGTGTCGGCCAATTGCTGGCCGGCGGTGTCCGCCAGATCCACCGTGGCCTCCCCCGGAGTGATCGGGAACTCTTCACGCGTCAACTCGCGATGGGCATAAAAGGCTGCGGGCACTGCGGCGCCCGTCAGCGCCAGGCCTGCGATGAACCCTCGTCGAGAAATCGTCATTGTCCTACCTGTGTCAGCCCTGAAGCAGGCTTTATCCAAGCTAGAACGTTTGCATCGACGGGAAATTTACCAGCCCTGGTGCCTAATGCCGATCAGTTAAGCCAACTACTGTAGGAGCGAGGGGGACGCCTAGTTCTTGCTCGCGAAGAACCTGAGGGCACCGCATTCATCCAGGAAACCCGCGTCATCGTTAACGACCATCGCGAGCAAGCTCGCTCCTACAGGGGGGCTCGTTCGCTTAACTGATCGGCATTAGCCTTGGTGCCCCGCCTAAATTTCCCAGCCCACCGCTCGTTCTTCCCAGATAGCAAAGGGCCCTTGTGCCTGCACCTCGACAGCGAACCGACTGAGATGGCAATGACAAAACCACGTTCAAAAAAGGCGCTTTACATCGGCCTGCCGCTGGCCCTGGCCATTGGCGCCGGGGCAGGTTTCCTGGTCTGGGATTACTGGTTTCGAGGTAACGCCGGCTACCCTCTTGAGGTGATCAAGCAGGCTGATGAGTTACAAGAGCGCCTGCTGTCTTTCGACAGCCATATCACCGTGCCCCTGGACTTCGGCACCGCTGGCAATGAAGCGGACAAGGATGGCAGCGGCCAGTTTGACCTGGCCAAGGCCAGCCGCGGACGACTGTCCGGCGCGGCACTGACCATCTTCGGCTGGCCGGAAATGTGGAACGGCCCCAACGCCCCGCACAAACCCACCGAAGGCTTTGTCGAAGAAGCGCGCCATCAGCAGGAGGTTCGCTACCAGATCATCTCCGGTATGGTCCGCGACTTCCCCAATCAGGTCGGCATTGCCTACACCCCGGATGACTTTCGGCGCCTGCATGGCGAAGGTAAGTTCGCGGTTTTTATCAGCATGCTCAACGCCTACCCGCTGGGCAATGACCTGAACCTACTGGACCTGTGGACGGCGCGGGGCATGCGCATGTTCGGCTTCAGCTATATCGGCAACAACGCCTGGTCGGACTCATCGCGCCCACTGCCGTTTTTCAATGACTCGCCGGACGCTCTCGACGGGCTCTCGGACATCGGCAAACAGGCCGTTCATCGCCTCAATGACCTGGGGGTGATTATCGATGTTTCACAAATGTCGACCAAGGCCCTGGAACAGGTCGCACACCTGAGCCGCACACCCATGGTCGCCTCCCACTCGGCACCGCGCGCCGCCGTGGACATCCCGCGCAATCTCAGCGACAAGGAAATGCAACTGATCAAAAACAGTGGCGGCGTGGTCCAGGTGGTGGGCTTTTCGGCTTATCTGAGGCCCCTCAGCCAGCCTACTCAAGACAAGCTCAACACCCTGCGCACCCGCTTTGATTTGCCACCACTGCCCAACCTGGCCATGGCGTTGATGCCCGGCGATCCGATCATTGCGGCCTGGCCCGAACAAAAGTTCGGCCAATACGCCCAAGGGCTCTACGCCATTCTCGAAGAAGAACCCAAGGCCACCCTCAAGGACCTGGGCGACGCTATCGACTACACCGTGGGCAAGATCGGTATCGACCACGTCGGCATCGCCTCGGACTTCAACGAAGGCGGCGGCGTCAAGGGCTGGGAAAACGTCAGCGAGGTGCGCAACGTGACCGCCGAACTGATCCAGCGTGGCTACTCCGAAGCGGACATCGCCAAGCTGTGGGGCGCCAACTTCCTGCGGATCTGGGACCAGGTGCACAAAGCCGCCAAGCCAGTGGCCAGTCGTTGACGCCTGCCCTTTTTCAATTGATCGAGATCTCCCATGAACAGTGATATCCCAAGCCTCCATCGCCAACGCCTTAAACCACTGGCAGCCCTGGCCCTGACTGCGCTGTGCGGCGCTCTGCTGCCCGGTATCGCCCAGGCCGCTGCACCTGCACCGGGCAAGGTGTTCAAGGACTGCAAGGATTGCCCGGAAATGGTCGTGCTGCCGGCTGGCACCTTCACCATGGGCACGCCGGAAGATGAAGTCGGCCGCGAGCCCGATGAAGGACCGATGCACGAGGTGACCTTCGCCAAGCCCTTCGCCATGAGCCGGTTCCAGATCACCGCTGCCGAGTGGGACAGTTATGTGCGCCAGACCGGGGTCAAGATCGCCAATGGCGATGAGCGTCCCGGCCGCGAATGCATCGCCAGCAAGCCACGCTACCCTCAAGGCCCGCGCCAGCCGGCGGTGTGCATGGACTTTGACGACGTGAAAAACTACGTCGCCTGGCTGTCGAAAAACACCGGGCAACGCTACCACCTGGTCAGCGAGGCCCAGCGCGAATACGCCGCCCGCGCAGGCTCCACCGGGCCGTTTCCATTCCCGTTCGATGAAGGCAAGGAATACAGCATCGCCAAACATGCCAACACCTACGGCCCGGCTGATGGCTACAGCTACAGCGCCCCCGTGGGCAGCTACCCGCCCAACGCATTCGGCATGTACGACATGCACGGCAACGTCTACGAGTGGGTAGCCGACTGCGAACATCCCAACTACATCGGCGCACCCACCGACGGCAGCGCCTGGGTAGAGCCGGGCTGCGAGTCCCTGCAGATTCGTGGCAATGACTGGGGCGAAGCTCCGATCTTTTCTCGCTCCGGCAACCGCAACAACATCTACCCGCACACCCGTGGCGACTGGATCGGTTTTCGCGTCGCGCGCGATCTCTGAAACGCCCCCGCAGGCTTTGGAAAAACCGGTCGCCACCAGTCGGCGGCCGGTTAAATTAAATCCCTGGCCAGACGTTCTACTGGGTATCTGCCTCGATCCCCAAGGAACTCACCTCTCATGACCCAGCCCAAGCGCGGTGCAATTCATGAATTGTTCACCCTTCTGAAACCCTTTCGACTGGTGGTTGCCCTGTCCATCGCGCTGGGCATGGTCGGCGGCCTGAGCGTGACGGTGCTGCTGGCAACGATCAACAACGCCCTGCACTCAGAAACAGGCCTGACCCAAGGAGTCGTGGCACTGTTTGTCAGCCTGTGCGTACTGGCCTTGATCAGCGCGATCTGCTCGGACATCGGCACCAACTACGTCGGCCAGCACATCATCGCCAAGCTGCGCAAAGAGCTGGGCGAGAAAGTGCTGTCGGCGCCCATCGAACAGATCGAACGCTATCGCAGCCACCGATTGATCCCGGTGCTGACCCACGACGTCGACACCATCAGCGACTTCGCCTTTGCCTTCGCCCCGCTGGCCATTTCCCTGACGGTCACCCTCGGCTGCATGGGCTATCTGGCGATGTTGTCGTGGCCAATGTTCCTGCTGATGGTGGTGGCCATCGTCATCGGAACCGTGGTTCAGTACCTGGCACAAGGCGCGGGAATCAAGGGTTTCATGGCGGCGCGGGATGCCGAAGACGATCTGCAAAAGCACTACAACGCTATCGCTGAAGGCGCCAAGGAACTGCGCATCCACCGCCCACGTCGCCAGCGCATGTTTGTCTCGGGCATCCAGTCCACCGCCGACTTCATCTGCAAGACTCAGGTGCGCTCGATCAACACCTTTGTCATCGCCAAGACCTTCGGCTCGATGCTGTTCTTCGTGGTCATCGGCCTGGCCCTGGCCCTGCAAACCCTCTGGCCTAGCGCTGATAAAAGCGTGATGAGCGGTTTCGTGCTGGTGCTGCTGTACATGAAAGGCCCGTTGGAGCACCTGATCGGCACCCTGCCCATTGTCAGTCGTGCGCAGATTGCCTTTCGCCGCATCGCCGAGCTGTCAGAACAGTTTTCCTCGCCGGAGCCGCACCTGCTGCTCAACGACCAGGGCGACAAGGCCAGCCCGGTGCATAGCCTGGAGCTGAACAACGTCAGCTATGCGTTCCCTGAAGTACCGGGCAGCGATCCATTCCGCCTGGGGCCGGTCAACCTGAGCATTCGTCAGGGCGATATCGTGTTCATCGTCGGTGAAAATGGTTGTGGCAAAACCACCCTGATCAAGTTGCTATTGGGGCTGTATGCGCCGCAGCAGGGGGAAATCCGCCTCAACGGCCAGGCCATCGTCGCCGCGAATCGCGACGACTACCGCCAACTGTTCACCACGGTGTTTGCCGACTACTACCTGTTCGATGACGTGGTCCGGGGTGACCAGCAAATTCCCGAAGACGCCAACAAATACCTGGAACGCCTGGAGATTGCCCACAAGGTCAGCGTCAAGGACGGCAATTTCACCACCACCGACCTGTCCACCGGCCAGCGTAAACGCCTGGCCCTGGTCAACGCCTGGCTGGAAGAGCGCCCGGTGCTGGTGTTCGATGAATGGGCGGCGGACCAGGACCCGACCTTCCGGCGGATTTTCTATACCGAGTTGTTGCCGGACCTCAAGCGCCTGGGCAAGACCATCATCGTCATTTCCCACGATGACCGTTACTTCGACGTCGCGGACCAACTGGTAAGAATGGAATCCGGGCGCGTCATGGTCGAGGCAGAAGTGGCCTGACCCCAGCCCTGCGGATCGATCGAAGCCCCTGGAAACAAGTGTTCCAGGGGCTTTTTTTGTGCACCGACTAAATTGCTGAAGATCCGGCTCGTCTTTTACAGCAGCACACAAACATACCGGTGCCTTCACCCGCGGCTTTCAATATTTTTCCCCTGTTTTGGTTTTTTTGGAGAACTTTCCATCCGGTTTTGCGCTCGCGATGCGTCTAATAATAATTCTTATTAACAAAAACTCTGACCACACTTCTCTGGAGCCCCTTCACGCGATGAACACCTCAATCCTGCGCCGTCCCGTCCTGGCGACCCAAGCTCAGCGACCGATCTTCAAGCGGACCCTGCTGTCCAGCGCCGTACTGAGCATGGCCATGGCCGCTACCCAGTCCCAGGCCGCTCCGGTGCCGTTGAATATCCCTGCACAACCGCTGTCCAGCGCCTTGCAGTCACTGGGTCAGCAAGCCAACGTGCAGATTCTGTACGGGCAGGACACGGTTATCGGGCTTCAATCCAAACCGGTGAATGGCACGCTGGAGCCAGCACAGGCGCTGGAAACCCTGTTGCAGGGCAGCGGCATCAACTATTCGCAGACGGGTAATACCATTTCGCTAACCCCGGCCAGTACCGACGCAGCGCTGCAACTGAACGCCATCAGCATCTCCGGCAAGGCGCCGGGTTCGACCACCGAAGGCACCGGTTCCTACACCACGGACTCGTCCAGCAGTTCGACGCGGCTGAATATCCCCCTGAAGGAAACGCCACAGTCGATCACGGTCATTACCCAGCAACGAATCCAGGATCAGCACCTGACCAACCTCACCGACACCCTTGAGGCCGTTTCGGGCATCACCGTGGTGCGTGAAGGCCTGGGTGCCGACTCGGACGCCTACTACTCCCGCGGCTTTCAGATCAACAACTATGAAATCGACGGTGTGCCCACTTCCTCGCGCCTGGACAACTACACCCAGAACACCGCCATGTATGACCGCATTGAAGTGGTCCGTGGCTCTACCGGCTTGATCAGCGGCATGGGCGATCCGTCCGCGACCATCAACATGATCCGCAAACGCCCCACTTTTACCCCGAAACTGGTCATCGGCGGTGAAGCCGGCAGTTGGGATCGCTACGGCACCAGCGTCGACGTGTCCGGCCCGCTGACCGAAACCGGTAACATCCGCGGCCGCCTGGTCATGGACTACAAGACCCAGGGCGCCTGGGTCGACCGTTTCAAGCAGGACCGCAACCTGGTCTACGGCATCACCGAGTTTGACCTGAGCGAAAGCACCCTGCTCACCGCAGGCTTCAGCTACCTGACCGTACACACCAACCAGCCTCCGCGCAGCGGCTTCCCGCTGACCTACAGCAACGGTAACAAAACCGACCTCAAGCGCGCCTTCAACACCTCTGCCGACTGGTCCTACTTCGATCACGAACAGACCACCTTCTTCACCTCCATCGAACACCAGTTCGATAACGGTTGGAGCGGCAAGGCCGAATACAGCCGCAACGAAAACAAGTACGACTCGGAGATCGTCTTCCTCGCCGGCAGCATCGACCAGAACACCGGCCTGGGTGGCTACGTGATGCCGAACAAGTTCAAGGGCAACCCTGTACAGAACGCCGTCGACGCGTACCTCACCGGTCCTTTCCAGTTGTTTGGTCGCGAACACGAGCTGATTACTGGCGTCACCCTGTCGCAGATCCGTAACGAAGATGCCCCGGACTACGGCGGCTGGATACGCCCCGGCAACTCTGCCGGCTACAACGGGACCATCGGCCCGATCAACGACTGGAACGGCAACGTCGCCAAGCCGGACTTCGTCAAGCAAGGCGAGCAGAACTTCAAGGAAAACCAGTACGCGGCCTACATGACCTCGCGCTTTCACCTCAACGACGATACCACCCTGATCGTCGGCGGCCGGGTGATCGACTGGAAACAGGACGATGAAACCCGCTATTACTCCGGCGACGTCAGCCAGAACAAGCGCACGGAAACCGGGGTCGTGATTCCCTACGCCGGCCTGGTGTATGACCTGAGCGAAATCTGGTCGGTGTATGCCAGCTACACCAAGATTTTCAACCCGCAGTCCCTGGAGTCGGTCAGCGGTGCCTACCTGGACCCTCTAGAAGGCACTGGCTACGAAGCCGGGGTCAAGGCGGCCCTCAACGACGGCAAGCTCAATACCAGCCTCGCCTTGTTCAAGGTTGAGCAGGACAACCTGGGTGTCTACGACGGCACCAACTCGACGCCTTCCGGCTCGCAGGCCTACAAAGCCTCCAAGGGTACGACCTCCCAGGGCGTGGAATGGGAGTTCAACGGCGAACTCGCCCAAGGTTGGCAAGCGGCGGGTGGCTATACCTATAGCGTCAGCACCGATCAGGATGACAAGCGGATTGCCACCCAGATCCCGCGTCACAGCCTCAAGGCATTCACCAGCTACCGCCTGACAGGGCCTCTGGACAAGGTCACAGTCGGTGGTGGTTTCAACTGGCAGAGCAAATCGGGCTTTGACCTCAAAACCAACGAGCAGAAGCCCTACACCGTCGCCAACCTGATGGCGCGCTACGACATCTCGGAAAACCTGTCGGCCTCGGTAAACCTGAACAACGTGTTCGACCAAGAGTATTCCACTACCACCACCGGTGGCGTCTGGGGCGCTCCGCGTAACTTCATGACATCGTTCAAGTACACCTACTGATCCATCCTCGGGCCTCGTTCCTTGTGGAACGAGCGCCCATGAAAAAAGCGCATCAGCCTGGCTGATGCGCTTTTTTTGTTTGTGCTAAACGGCCGCCAAAAATCAAACCAAACCAAACACCCGGCGCAAAGCCCCTCCAATCTCCTGCTGAGCCTCTTCAGCCTCATCAATGATCGCGCCCATGCGCAAAAAGTCATGGGTCATGCCGGGATAAACCGTTACGTTCACCGTCGCCCCCGCCTCACGCAAATGCGCCACATACGCCAAACACTCGTCATGCAAGGGATCGCATTCGCCAAGGATCATCAAGGTCGGCGCCAGCCCCTCGGGCACCGCGCCCAACAGCGGCGAAAAACGAGGGTCCTGACGGTCAGCCAGCTCCCGCTGATACAACCCGTAGAACCACTCCAACGTGTCCTTCTCCAGCAAATACCCCGTGGCATACCGCTTCAGGGAAGCAGTGCTGCGGCTGGCATCCGTCACCGGATAGATCAGCACCTGCAAACGCGGCTGAACCGGCGCACTATTACGGGCCAGTTGCGCCGCCAACACTGCCACCAGACTGCCGCCCACGCTGTCGCCAGCCAGCGCCAATCGCTGCGTATCGATACCCAGCCCGGTGCCCTCTTCCACCAGCCAGTGCCAGGCATCTTCGGCGTCCTCGGCCGCCGTGGGAAAACGCCACTGCGGCGCCAGTCGATACGCCACCGACAACACCGCGCAGCCGGCACTTTCGGCCAAGGCCCGGCACAACGAATCATGGGAGTTGAGGCTGCCCACCACATAGCCGCCGCCATGCAAGTACAACAACGCCGGGGCCGGCGCGGCAAGATCAAGGCGGCTGGCGCTGTACAGACGGGCCGGCAGTGGCTGGCCGTCGCGGCTCAGGATATCGAGGCTGTCCACCTGCTCCAGGTCGGCGGCGCCGGCGTCCATCATTTGCGACGACAGGTCAAATTGTTCGCGGGCCTGCTGCGGCGACAGTTGATGCATGGCCAGGTTTTTCCCCGTGGCCCGGCCGCTGCCCACCAGTTCAAGAAAAGCAGCAATATCAGGATTCAATGACATACAAGGCACTCTGTAGTACCGGGCAGACCTGAGGTCTCGCCCGGTGTGTATTCAGGGTTTCAAAGGACCGCAACCGGTTCCGCCAGGGCGTCCACCAGCCACGCCAACAATTGTTCGGAGCGCGGCACTTCAAAGTGACCACAATCGAGCAGATAACCGGCGGTGGGCTGCTCAAGCTGCCCGGCCAAGCGTATCGCCTCTTCGCCGCGACCTGCCGTCCACCAACACTGGGGACGAACCTTGAGCGGCTCGCACGCCGCCAGTTGCAGCGAGCGCTGCTTGAGGTGTCGTGCCACGGTAAACACCTGGGCCAACTCGTCGGCGCCGAAGCCTGGCCGGGTCGCATCGCTACCCTCCCGCGCCAGGGCGTCGGCCAACAGCTGGCGCAGGTTTTGCGCAGTCTCAGTGCCAGACAGCTTCAGGTGTCGGGAAAGGTCGAAGCGAGTCACTTCGATGAACTCGCGCAGATCCGCCTGCCAGTCATCCACCGGCACCGATGGCTCGCCAGGCACATACGCATCCAGCAAACCCAGCAGTTCCACTGTCTGGCCCTGGCGTTGCAACTCTGCGCTCATCAACGACGCCAGCGTGCCACCCAAGGACCAGCCGATCAGGTGGTAAGGCCCCTCGGCTTGCTGCTGACGCAGATAAGCGACGTAGTCGCGAGCCATGCTGTGCAGCGACTCGTCCTGCCAGAGCGGATCAAGCAGCATCCGCGACTGAATGGCGATCACCTGTCGCTGGCCGGACAGTGCCCGTGCCAGCGGCTCGTAATCGAACACCGTGCCAAAGCCCGCATGCACACAGAACAGCGGCGAGCGCCCGGCCACGGCAGGGCTGAGGACCAGTAGCGGTGAACGTTGCACAGCGGCCGAAGCATCGGCGGTCAACTCGCCAATGGTCGGCTTCTGCATCAAGTCCCGCAGCTTGAGGCTGAACCCCTGATTTTTCAGCACACGGGAGCGGGCCACCAGTTGCAGGCTGAGAATCGAGTCGCCGCCCAGTTCGAAGAAGTTGTCATCCAAGCCGACACGCTCCACCTTGAGCAAGGTCTGCCACAGTTGCGCCAGGGCCTTTTGCACCTCGGTCACCGGCGCGACGTAGCCGCCGGTGGCGAGATTGGCGGACGGCTCCGGCAACGCCTTGCGATCCAGCTTGCCGTTCGGTGTCAGTGGTAACTGCTCCAGGCGGATCAAGTGGGTCGGCACCATGTAGTCGGGAAGCGTCTGCTGCAACTGCTCCCGCAGGCGCTGGACGAGGCCTTGATCGACCGCGCTGTCGGCGGCAATTACATAACCCAGCAATTGCTTGCCACTACCGGCGTCACGGGCAATGACCACCGCTTCGCGCACCTCGGCGCTGTCTTTGAGGCATGCCTCGACTTCGCCCAGTTCGATACGGAAGCCACGGATCTTCACTTGCTGGTCAATACGCCCCAGGTAATCGGTCGTACCGTCTGCCCGCTGGCGAACCAGGTCGCCGGAACGGTACAGGCGTGCGCCGTCGAGGCTGTAAGGATCGGGAACAAAGCGCTCGGCGGTCATCGCCGGCCGGTTCAGATACCCTCGGGCCAGCCCCTCGCCGCCCAGATACAACTCACCGGCAAGACCGCTCGGCAACAGGTTGAGGTCCATGTCCAGCACATGGGCGCTGCGATTGCCGATACGGCTGCCAATCGGCGCATAGGCGGCGCCGCAAACGTCCTGTGGCCCGGCTTTCCAGATCAACGGTGTCACCACCGTCTCTGTCGGGCCATAGCCATTGATGATGAACTGCGGGCGCAAGGCGCGCTGGGCCAGGTCGAAACTGGCCTGGGGCACCGCATCGCCACCGAAGCAGTAGATGCGCACTGGCGGCGGGTTGCCATCGCGCTCGGCCTGTTCGGCCAGCTGTTGCAGGTACACCGGCGGGAACGCCGCCACCGTCACGCCATGCTCATGCATGGCCGCGTAGGTCTGCTCCGGGGTCCACAGGCTGTCATCGCGAATCAACAGCCGGCCACCATGGGTCAAGGTGGTCAGCCAGCGCTCGTGAGCACCGTCGAAGGCGAACGACATAAAGTGCAACTCACAGTCATTCGGACTCATCTCATAGCGCTCGCCGATGGCCTGGCAGTGCATGGCCAGAGGACCGTGACTGACCGCCACGCCCTTGGGCTGCCCGGTGGAACCGGAGGTGTAGATCACGTACGCGAGATTTTCCCCGTGCACCGTCACCGCAGGCGCAGTGTCCGGTAAACCATCGAGCGTCAGTTGGTCGAGTTCCAGTACATGAACGTTGGCCGGAATCGGCAACTGCCCACGTAACAAGCTGTCGGTCAACAGCAGCGCAATACCCGAGTCCTGCATCATGTAGGCCAGGCGTTCGCGTGGATAACTGGCATCCAGCGGCACATACGCGCCACCGGCCTTGAGCACCGCCAACAGCGCGACGATCATGGTTTCGCTGCGCGGCAAGGCCACGCCGACCCGCACATCCGGGCCCACGCCCTCGGCGATCAGGGCCCGGGCCAAACGGTTGGCGCGGGTTTGCAGCGCGGCAAATGACAGGCGCCGCTCGGCAAACAGCACCGCCGGAGCATCGCCCTGGGCCGCCGCCAACTGGCTGATCTGTTCATGCACCCAGCCCGACTCACGCACCGCTGCCGCAGCCTGCACCGCTGACGGTGTGGCAGGCAGACCGATGGCGCCCAGGCGTTGCCCGGCGTCGCTGGCCAGGCGCTGGATCAGTCCTTCCATATTGGCGCGAATGCCTTCCACCACGGCATCACTGAAGTGTTCCTGCAGGTACATGTATTCGATCACCAGACCGTCTTCGAGGGTGACCATCAAGTCCATCGGGAAGTCCGTCAACCCGGCACTGGCGCTGTCGCCGAACGCCAGGCTGTCGTCCTGCCATTGGCGCAGGGCCTGGTCGATCGGCTGGTTCTCGAAGACGATAATACTGTCGAACAACGCCTGCCCGGCCTTGCCGGCCCAACGCTGGATATCGGCCAGCGGGGTGTATTCGCGCTCGCGCATGTCCAGGTTGTAGGCCTGCAACTGGCGCAGCCAATCACCAACGCAGTGGTGCGGGGTGATTTCCTGGATCACGGGCAAGGTATTGATGAACAGCCCCAAAATTCGCTCGGAACCCGGCAGGCTGGCCGCCCGTCCCGACACCGTGGCACCGAATGCCACGCTGCGCTGACCACTGTAACGGCTCAACAGCAACAACCAGGCCGCCTGCACCAGGGTGTTCAACGTCACTTTCTGGCTTTGGGCAAAGCCCTTGAAGCCTTCGGTGGTGGCGCTGTCGAAACGGCTGTAAAGCGCCTTGTGGCCCTTGCCCTGACGAACCGCCGCAACCGTATCGGCCAGGTAGGTCGGCTGATCCAGCACCGCCAACTGTTGGCGCCAGAACTGCTCGCCCGCCTGGGCATCCTGGCGTTGCAGCCAGCTGATGTAGTTTTCGTACGGCAATGCCGGCGCCAATGCCTGCCCGGAATACTCGGCCAGCACTTCACCGATCAACTGGGAGATGCTCCAGCCATCGATGAGGATGTGATGATAGGTCCAGATCAACTGATGGCGCTGGTCGTCCAGGCGCACCAGGATAATCCGTTGCAGCGGTGGCTGATTGAGGTCAAAACCCTGGACTCGTTCACTCGCCGCCAATGCCTGCACACGTCGTTCAGGTTCAACTTCGTCGCGCCAGTCGAGCTCGCGCAGCGGCACCTCCAGATGATCCATGACAAATTGCAGCGGCTGCTCAAGGTCTTGCCAGACGAAGCCGGTGCGCAGGATTGGATGGCGGGCGAACGCCACTTCCCAGGCCCGCTTGAAGCGCTCCACCTGCAAGCCCTTGACCGGCAGGCTTAGTTGGTTGACGTACAGCTCGGCATCCGGAGCATTGAGGCCCAGGAACAGCATGCCCTGCTGCATCGGCGACAGCGGGTAAAGGCTTTGCACCTGTGCCATCGGGATCGGCAACGCCTGCACCTGCTCGGGGCTGAGGCTGTGCAGTACCTGATCCGCTACATGCTCGAGCTCAGGCTCGGCGCCGTCCAGGTTCACCACTCGCAGGGCCAAAGCTCGAATATTCGGGTGCTGGAACAAATCCTTCGGGCTCAAGCCCAGACCCGCTTCCCGGGCGCGGCTGACCACCTGAATCGACACAATCGAATCACCGCCCAGTGCGAAGAAGTTATCGGTGACCCCCACCTGCTCCCGGCCCAGCACCCCTTGCCAGATAGCCACCAGCGCCTGCTCGGCGGCGGTACTCGGTGCTACATAGGCCTCCTGGACCTGATCCGGTGCCGGCAAGGCCTTGCGATCCAGCTTGCCATTGGCCGACAGCGGCAGATGCTCCAGCGCTACCCATTGGCTCGGCACCATGTAATCCGGCAGGCAGGCGTGCAGATGCTCGGTGAGGATTTGACGCCAATCAGCGTCAACCGAAGGTTCCAGTACCACATAACCCACCAGTTGCTTGCCGTCGCGGGCCAGCACCACGGCTTCGCGCACCGCCTCGTGTTCCAGCAGCCGCGCTTCGATTTCCCCCAGCTCGATACGCAAGCCACGGATCTTCACTTGATGGTCGATACGCCCGGCGTATTCGATCACGCCATCGGCGCGGTAGCGGGCCAGGTCGCCGCTGCGGTACAGGCGCTCGCCGGCCACAAACGGGCTGGCGATAAAACGTTCGGCGGTCAGGCTTGGGCGACGGTGGTAACCCCGCGCCAGGCCGATGCCGCCCAGGTAAAGCTCACCCACTACGCCGACTGGCAGCGGTTCAAGGCTGCTGTCGAGGATGTAGGTGGCCAGGTTGGCAATCGGCTGACCAATCGGCACGCTGTCGCGGCCTTCGTCGGTGCAAGTCCAGTAGGTCACGTCGATAGCCGCTTCGGTCGGGCCGTACAGGTTGTACAGGCCGGCATTCGGCAGCTTGGCAAACACTTGTTGCTGGATATCCACCGCCAGCGCTTCACCACTGCAGACGATGCGCTTGAGGCTGGTGCAACTGTGGACGGATTCGTCCTGCAAGAACGCCTGCAACATCGACGGTACAAAGTGCAAGGTGCTGATCTGCTCGCGGTTGATCAACGCCACCAGCTTGGCGGGGTCGCGGTGATCACCCGGTGCGGCAACCACCAGCCGAGCACCGGTCATCAGCGGCCAGAAAAACTCCCACACCGAGACGTCGAAGCTGAACGGGGTTTTCTGCACCACGGTGTCGCTGGCGGCCAGGCCATAGGCCTGTTGCATCCAGCACAGACGATTGGTCAGGGCGACGTGGCGGTTGCCGGCGCCTTTGGGTTTACCGGTGGAACCGGAGGTGTAGATCACATAGGCGAGGTTTTCGCCGGTCACGCCCACCGATGGGTTGGTGGTGCTGTAGCCCGCCAGCCAGTCGCCCGGTTGATCCAGGGCCACGGTGTGCATTGCGTCAGTCAAGGGCAGGCGTTGCAGCAACGCGGTTTGCGTCAGCAGCAGGTTCACGCCGCTGTCTTCAAACATGTAGCTCAGGCGATCCTGAGGGTAATCCGGGTCCAGCGGCACATAGGCACCGCCAGCCTTGAGGATTGCCACCAGCGCCAGCACCATTTCGGTAGAGCGCTCGGCCGCCACGCCCACCAACACATCCCGGCCAACGCCCTGTTCAATCAGGTAGTGAGCGAGCTGGTTGGCGCGGTCGTTGAGCTGGCGATAGCTCAAGCGCTCTTCGCCAAAGGCCAAGGCCTGCGCATTCGGGGTTTTCTCGACCTGGGTTTCGATCAGCTGTTGCACCGTTTGCTGCAACGGGTATTCGGTGGTGGTGGTGGTGGTGGTGGTGGTGTTCCAGCCCTCGATCAACCGTTGGCGCTCAGCCACCGGCAACAGGTCGATATCACCCAGCAACGTATCAGCCTCCAGACAACCCAGCAGGTGGATCATCCCCGTCGCAATCTGCTCGATAGCGCCTTCGCTGAAACTGCCCAGATCAAAACTAAAATGCAGCGACAAGCGTTCGCCCATATTCACCAACACCGTCAACGGGTAGTTGGTCTGTTCATGGTTGGCCACCGTGCCAAAGCGCAGGCCACCGGTTGCGCCCTGCTCCAAAGCCTCGGACACCGGGTAGTTCTCGAACACCAGAATGTTATCGAACAGCGCTTCACCGCCCTGCCCGGCCCAGCGCTGAATGTCGAACAGCGGCGTGTGCTCCTGCTCACGCAGGGCGAAATTCTGTGCCTGCAATTGCTCCAGCCATTCACCCAAACGCTGCTCGGGCCGTGGGCTGGCGACCACAGGCAAGGTGTTGATAAACAGGCCGATCTGCTGCTCGACACCCGGCAATTCTGCCGGACGCCCAGACACCGTGGCACCAAAGGCCACCGCGTCCTGACCGGTATAGCGTTGCAACAGCAGCAGCCAGGCCCCTTGCACCAATGTGTTGAGGGTGACTTTCTGCTGGCGGGCAAACTCGCCCAGCTGTTGGGTAAAGCTGCGGTCCAGTACACGGACCTGCTCGGCATGACCACTGCCCAGGCTTTCGACACCATGACTGACACTGTGGGCCAGCCGCGTCGGCTCATTGAGCGGCGCCAATTGCTGCTTCCAGAACGCCTCACTCACCGCTCGATCCTGGCGTTGCAGCCAGGCGATGTAGTCGTGGTAGCGTCCGGCAAATGGCGCCACCGCCTCTCCGGCATAGCGCTGCAACACCTCGCCGAACAACTGCGCGTTGCTCCAGCCGTCGAGCAGGATGTGATGGTTGCTGTAGATCAGGTGATAGCGGTCTTCGCCTGTGCGCACCAGCGTCAGGCGCAACAGCCCCGGCTGCTGCAAATCGAAAGGCTGTTCGCGCTCGCCCAGGGCCAGGGCATCCAGGGCCTGGTCAAGATCGGTACGGGACTGCCAGTCGAGCACGCTCAACGGCACGCTCACGTGTTTGTGTACCACCTGCACCGGCCGTTCGAACGAGCCCTGCCAAAGAAAACTGCTGCGCAGGATGTCATGCTCGTCCAGCGCCGCCTGCCAGGCCGCACGGAAGGTCTCAACCTGCAAGCCGTCGACATCGACCCGCAACTGGTTGATGTAGGCGCCGCTCGCCTGCTCGTACAGGCTGTGGAACAGCATGCCGTGTTGCATCGGCGACAGTGGGTAAATGTCGGCAACCGCGCTGGCTGGCAACGGCAGGCTGTCCAACTGCTCCTGACTCAAGCCAGCCAGGGGGAAGTCGGACGGCGTGACCGCACCGTGCACGCCATCGCAGCAATGGGCGATCAGTGCGCTCAGTTCCTGGGCATAGTCGTCCGCCAGGGCCTGGATGGTTTGGCTGTCGAACATCTTCTGGCTGAAGGTCCAGCTCAGGCTCAATTCGCCGCCATAGACCTGGCTGTTGAGGGTCAGCCAATTGGCCAGGTTGGCGGCGGCGCTTTGCTCGGCGCCGGCCGACTCACTGGCAGGCACGAACAAGGCAGCGTCATCAAACTGGCTGTCGAACTGCCCCAGGTAGTTGAAGGTAATACGTGGCATCGCCAGGGCACTCAAGGCGACCTTGCTCGCCTCATCCCCCAGGTAACGCAGCGCACCAAAACCAATACCTTTGTGTGGGATTGCCCGCAGTTGCTCCTTGATCGCCTTGATTGATGCGCCAAGGTCATCCTGAGTGTGCAAACGCACCGGGAACAGGCTGGTGAACCAACCCACGGTACGGGTCAGGTCGAGGTCTTCGAACAGATCCTCACGGCCATGACCTTCCAGGGCAATGCTGCTGGCCGACTGGCCGGTCCAGCGGCTGATCACCCGCGCCAGCGCGGTCAACAGCAGATCGTTGACCTGGGTGCGGTAGGCCGCAGGGGCCTGTTGCAACAGCTGGCGCGTGAGGGTGGCATCCAGTTGCGTCTGGATCGTCACGGCGTGGCGATTTTCCAGGCTCGCGTCGCTATGGTCGCAAGGCAACTCGCTGCCCGCTTGCAACTGGGCCTGCCAGAACGGCAACTCTTGTTGCACCACCTCGCTACGGGCATACGCCTGCAAGTGCTCTGCCCAGTGTTTGATAGCACTGCTCTTGGCCGGCAAGCGCACAGGCTGGCCCGTTTGCGCTTGCTGATAGGCCACTTGCAGGTCTTCCAACAGGATGCGCCAGGAAACGCCATCCACCACCAGGTGGTGGATGATCAACAGTAGACGCTGGCTGCCATCGGCCAAAGTCGCCAGCAGTGCGCGCAGCAACTGGCCGTCTTGCAGGTTCAAGCTGCGCTGGGCTTCAAGGCCATACACGGCAAGGTCCTCTGCATGCTCAAGGCTGACTTGCCACACGCGTTGCGCTTGCGCTTGCACTTCACCGAAGCGAGCCGTCCAGCCCGACGCCTGCTCGGTAAAGCGCAGGCGCAAGGCGTCATGGTGGGCACAGACCGCGTTCAAGGCCTGCTCCAGCGCCGAGCCATCAAGGGCCTGACGCGGCGTGAGCAGGACCGACTGGTTCCAGTGATGCTGTTCGGGAATCGCTTGCTCGAAGAACGTCTGTTGCATCGCCAGCAACAGGGTTTCACCGGTGACCGGCGACTGATCGATAACCAGCGCACTGACACCGGTTTTCGCCACCGTGGCCAGGCCCTGCACGGTCGGGTGCTGGAACAGGTCCTTGGGCGTGAAACGGATACCCGCCTGACTGGCACGGCTGACCACCTGGATGGAGACAATGGAGTCACCGCCCAAGGCGAAGAAGTTGTCGGTGACACCGACCTGCGCAAGACCCAGCACCGTTTGCCAGATGGCAACCAGTGTGGCCTCGACATCATTGACCGGCGCCACATAGGCCTGGGCCTGAACAGCCTCCGGCAGCGGCAGTAGATTGCGCGCCAGCTTGCCGTTGGGGCTCAGGGGCATCTGCTCCAGCAACAGGATCGACGCCGGCACCATGTATTCCGGCAACTCTTGCAGCAGGTAGGTCTTGAGCAGTGTCAGGTAATCGGTCTGGTTCAAGTCAGCATCGACAGGTACCACATAACCCACCAGACGCTTGCCGGCAGGACCGTCCTGCGCCAGCACCACCGCTTCGCGCACTGCCTCGTGTTCCAGCAGCCGCGCTTCGATTTCCCCCAGCTCGATACGCAGGCCGCGGAGCTTCACTTGATGGTCGATACGCCCGGCGTATTCGATCACGCCATCGGCGCGGTAGCGGGCCAGGTCGCCGCTGCGGTACAGGCGCTCACCGGCCACAAATGGGCTGGCGATAAAACGTTCGGCGGTCAGGCTTGGGCGACGGTGGTAACCCCGCGCCAGGCCGATACCGCCCAGGTACAACTCACCCACCACGCCGACTGGCAGCGGTTCAAGGCTGCTGTCCAGAATGTAGGTGGTCAGGTTGGCAATCGGCTGACCAATCGGCACGCTATCGCGGCCTTCGTCGGTGCAAGTCCAATAGGTCACGTCGATGGCCGCTTCAGTCGGGCCGTACAGGTTGTAAAGACCGGCTTGCGGCAACTTGGCGAAGACTTGCTGCTGGATATCCACCGCCAGGGCTTCACCGCTACACACGATGCGCTTGAGGCGGGTGCAGCTGTGAACGGATTCGTCCTGCAAGAACGCCTGCAACATCGACGGTACAAAGTGCAAGGTGCTGATCTGCTCGCGGTTGATCAACGCCACCAGCTTGGCGGGGTCGCGATGGTCACCCGGTGCGGCAACCACCAGTCGAGCACCGGTCATCAGCGGCCAGAAGAATTCCCACACCGAAACGTCGAAGCTGAACGGGGTTTTCTGCACCACGCTGTCGCTGGCATCCAGGCCATAGGCCTGCTGCATCCAGCACAGGCGGTTGGTCAGGGCGACGTGGCGGTTGCCGGCACCTTTGGGTTTGCCAGTGGAGCCCGAGGTGTAGATCACGTAGGCGAGGTTTTCGCCGGTCACGCTCACTGATGGATTGACGGTGCTGTAACCCGCCAGCCAGTCGCCCGGTTGGTCCAGGGCCACGGTGTGCATCGCGTCAGTCAAGGGCAGGCGTTGCAGCAACGCGGTTTGCGTCAGCAGCAGGTTTACGCCGCTGTCTTCAAACATGTAGCTCAGGCGATCCTGCGGGTAATCCGGGTCCAGCGGCACATAGGCACCGCCAGCCTTGAGGATTGCCACCAGCGCCAGCACCATTTCGGTAGAGCGCTCGGCCGCCACGCCCACCAGCACGTCCGGGCCAACACCCTGTTCGATCAGGTAATGCGCCAACTGGTTGGCGCACTCGTTGAGCTGGCGATAGCTCAAGCGTTCTTCACCAAACGCCAACGCCGGGGCATCTGGGGTTTTCTCGACCTGGGTTTCGATCAGCTGTTGCACCGTTTGCTGCAACGGGTATTCGGTGGCGGTGTTGTTCCAGCGCGTAACCACAGCTTGGCGCTGGGCCACCGGCAACAGGTCAATTTCGCCCAACGCCCGCTCGGCGGACTCGGCCAGGCGCGCCAGCAACGTCTCCAGGCAAGCCGCCAGCTCAACGATGGCCGCACCGTTGAATTTCGCCTCGATATAGCTGAACTGGAATGCCAACTGCTCGCCCACATTGACCATCAAGGTCAGCGGGTAGTTGGTGCGTTCATGGCTGTGAACGGCACCGAAGTTCAGTTCATCGGGCTCGCCTTGTTGCAGCGCTTCGGACACCGGGTAGTTTTCAAACACCAGAATGTTATCGAACAGGGCTGCACCACCCTGCCCGGCCCAGCGCTGGATATCGAACAGCGGCGTGTGTTCATGCTCGCGCAACGCCAGGTTCTGCGCCTGCACCACTTGCAGCCATTGGGCGACGCTTTGTTCAGG
Source organism: Pseudomonas sp. HY7a-MNA-CIBAN-0227 (assembly GCF_040310325.1). Classification (NCBI taxonomy): domain Bacteria; kingdom Pseudomonadati; phylum Pseudomonadota; class Gammaproteobacteria; order Pseudomonadales; family Pseudomonadaceae; genus Pseudomonas; species Pseudomonas sp. HY7a-MNA-CIBAN-0227. Next base: position 247,356 of record NZ_JBEOPT010000007.1, read on the forward strand.
CATCGGGCTGGCGATCACCGGCAAGGTATTGATGAACAGGCCGATCTGTTGCTCCACGCCTTTGAGTTGTGCTGGGCGCCCGGACACTGTCGCACCGAAGGCCACGGCCGGCTGGCCGATATGACGCTGCAACAGCAGCAGCCAGGCGGCCTGGACCAAGGTGTTGAGGGTCACCTTGTTGGCCCGGGCAAAATCGCCCAGGTGCTGGGTCTGTTGAAGATCCAGGACCAGGAAGTGATCGGCATAACCACTGGCCGAAACCGTGGCGTGTTTGTCATGGGCCAGCGCTTCGGCCAGCCGGGTCGGCTCACTGAGCGGTGCCAGTTGCTCGCGCCAGAACTGCTGGCTGAGGCCACTGTCCTGGGCCTGCAACCAACCGATGTAGTCACGATAGCGCCCAGGCTGGTTTGCCGGGGCTTGGCCGCTGTAACGTTGCAGGACCTCGCCCAGCAATTGCGAGCTGCTCCAGCCGTCCATCAACAGGTGATGGCTGGTGAAAATCAGGTGATGACGGGTGTCGCCGATCCGTACCAATTGCAGGTTGAGCAACGGTGCCTGGGCCAGTTCAAAGCCTTGCTGACGCTGTTGATCGGCCAATTGGTCGAGGGCGGCGGGCAGGTCCTTGCGGTCTTGCCAGTCATGCAAGGCATAGGGCAACTCGACGTGCTTGAACACCACTTGCACCGGCTGCGCCAGTTCGCCTTGCCAGACAAACCCTGAACGCAGACTGTCATGGGCATCCAGCGCCGCTTGCCAGGCTTGGCGCAAGCGCTGGGGATCAAGGCCGCCGACATCCAGACGCATCTGGTTGATGTAGTCGGCACTGTCCTGTTCGTACAGTGTATGGAACAACATGCCTTGCTGCATCGGCGACAGCGGGTAGACGTCTTCGATGTTTGCCACGGCCATCGGCAGTGCATCCAGCTGTGCCTGGCTCAACCGCGCCAGCGGGAAGTCCGATGGGGTCACACCCAGGGCCTGGGTACAATGCTCGATCAACGCAGCGAGTTCCTGCTGCAAGTCATCGGCCAGGCGCTGAATGCTCGCGGTGTCAAACATCTGCGCGCTAAAGCGCCAATCCAGACTCAACTCGCCGGCATATACCTGACCGTTGAGGGTCAGCCAGTTGCCCAGCGGGGCATCAAGGCTGTGCTCGGCGCCGGCATTTTCCGCCGACGGCACAAACAATACGCCATCCGCTTCATCGAAGCTGCCGTCGAACTGGCCCAAGTAGTTGAAGGTAATGCGCGGGGTCGGCAAGCCGCGCAATGCCTGCTGCGCATCCTCGTTGCCCAGGTAGCGCAGGGCACCAAAGCCGATACCCTTCTGTGGAATGCTGCGCAGCTGTTCCTTGATCGCCTTGACCGAGTCGCCAAGGCCGGCGGCCGGCGCCAGGTTGACCGGGAACAGGCTGGTGAACCAGCCGACGGTACGCGTCAGGTCGATCTCGTCGAACAGCTCCTCGCGGCCATGGCCCTCCATCTGAATCAGCGTGGAGGCCTGCCCCGTCCAGCGGCAGATCACCCGCGCCAAGGCAGTCAGCAGCAGGTCGTTGACCTGAGTGCGATAGGCCGCCGGGGCCACCTGTAGCAATTGCCGGGTTTGGTTGCTGTCCAGTCGGGTTTGTACCGTCAATACATGGCGGCTCTGCAACCCACCCTCGGGGTGATCACACGGCAAGTGTGCGACTGCGCCCGCCAGATGGGCCTGCCAGAAGCGCAATTCGTCCTGCAATGCCGGGCTGCGAGCGTGGTCATGCAAGCGCTCGGCCCAGGTCTTGAAGGCACTGGTCTTGGCCGGCAATTGCAAGGGTTGGCCAGCGTCCAGTTGCCGATAAGCACTTTGCAGGTCTTCCAGGAGAATGCGCCAGGACACGCCATCCACCACCAGGTGATGGATCGCCACCAACAAGCGCTGGGAGCCGTCTCCCAGGGTCGCCAGCACCGCACGGATCACCACGCCGCTTGCCAGGTCCAGGGAGCGCTGGGCTTGTTCACTGAGGGTTTCCAGGGTCTGGGCATCAGCCACCGGAACCTGCCACAGCAGCGCCGTGGCGTGCAGTTGCGCAGGCGTCAGGTAACGGGCAGTCGCGTCTTCGCTAAAGGCCATGCGCAGGGCGTCGTGGTGCGACACCAGTGCCTGCAAGGCTTGCTCCAGTCGTCCGGCATCCAGTGCCGTGACAGGCTTGAGCAGAACCGATTGGTTCCAGTGGGAGCGCTCGGGGATCGCCAGTTCGAAGAACACCTGTTGCACCGGCAACAGCGGCGTTTCACCGCTCACTGGCCCCTGATCAATCTGCACCCACTGGCTGTCGGTACGGGCCACGAGCGCCAGGCTTTGTACGGTTTGGTGTTGGAACAGGTCCTTGGGCGTGAAGTGAATCCCGGCCACGCGGGCACGGCTAACCACCTGGATGGAGATGATCGAGTCGCCGCCCAGTTCGAAAAAGTTGTCGTTCAGGCCCACTTGATCCAGGCGCAGGACTTCCTGCCAGATCACCGCGATCCGTTGCTCCAGCTCGCTTTGCGGCGCCTGATAGTCGACTTGCGAGGCACCTGCCTCGGGCTTGGGCAAGGCCTTGCGGTCGAGCTTGCCATTGGGTGTCAATGGCAAGGCGCTCAGCAGCAACAGATGGGCTGGCACCATGTAGCCCGGCAACACCCGTTTAAGCTGTGCCTTGATAGCGGCCGGCTGGCGATCGTCTTGCAACAGCGCCAAATCGCTCGGCACCACATAGGCCACCAGCTGTTGCCCGCTCAAGCCCGGCTGGGCCACGACCACCGCTTCACGCACGGCCGGGTTATCTTGCAGGCGCGCTTCGATTTCCCCGAGCTCCACGCGAAAACCACGGATCTTCACCTGATGGTCGATACGCCCGATGTAATCGGTGGTGCCGTCTGCACGCTGGCGCACCAGGTCGCCGGAACGATAGAAACGCCCGCCTGGCGCGCCAAATGGGTCCGGCACAAAGCGTTCGGCGGTCATCGCCGGTCGGTTCAGGTAGCCTCGCGCCAGGCCTTCGCCGCCCAGGTACAGCTCGCCGCAAAGGCCCTGGGACAAGGGGTTGAGTTGATCGTCCAGCACGTAGGTGCTGCGATCGCCGATGCGGCTGCCAATCGGCGCATAGGCGGCGCCGCATTGCAGTTCTGGGCCGGCTTTCCAGATCAGCGGGGTGACCACCGTCTCGGTCGGACCATAGCCGTTGATGATGTGTTGTGGGCGCAGCGCGCGCTTGGCCAACTCGAAACTGGCCTGGGGCACCGCATCGCCGCCAAAGCAATAAATGCGTACCGGCGGCGGGTTGCCGTCGCGCTCGGCGTGCTCGGCCAGTTGTTGCAGGTACACCGGCGGGAACGCCGCCACGGTGACACCGTATTGGTGCATGGCAGCGTAGGTCTGCTCGGGGGTCCACAGACTGTCGTCACGCAGCAGCAGGCTGCCGCCGTGGGTCAACGAGGTGAGCCAGCGTTCATGGGCGCCATCGAAGGCAAAGGACATGAAGTGCAGTTCGCAATCCGCCGGGGTCATGGCATAGCGTTCACCAATGGCCTGGCAGTGCATGGACAAAGGCCCATGGGCCACGCTGACGCCCTTGGGCTGACCGGTGGAGCCGGAGGTGTAGATCACGTAGGCCAGGTTGTCCGGATGCAGGTCTACCACCGGCGCCGTGGCGGGCCAGTGATTGAAGTCCATCAGGTCCAGTTCCAGGGCTTGCAGGCCAGCGACGTTTGGCAACTGGCCAATGAGGCTGGAGTCGGTCAGCAGCAGCGCCACGCCCGAATCCTGCATCAGGTACGCCAAGCGCTCCCGGGGATAAGTGGCATCCAGCGGCACATAGGCACCGCCGGCCTTGAGCACGGCGAGCAACGCCACCATCAGGTTTTCGCTGCGGGGCATGGCCACCGCCACCCGCACTTCCGGCCCCACGCCTTCAGCCATCAGCGCATGGGCCAGGCGATTGGCGCGGCTATCCAATTGCCCATAGCTGAGGGTTTGGCCGTCGACGATCAGCGCGACGCTGTCCGGCGCCTGCGCGGCAATGCGCTGGTGCACAAAAGGTTGCAGGGTGTAGGGCTGCGGCGTGTTGCTCGCCCGCAAGTGGTCCCACTCGCTGGCCGTCAGCAGATCCAGAGCCCCGGTGGGCCGTTGCGCTGACTGGCGAAATTGTTCGAGCAGGTGCAGCAGTTGTGCGTTGATCCGCGCAATCACTGGCGCCGAAAAGCTCTGCAGGGCGTAGCCGTAGTGCAGGGTCAGGGTCTCGTCGAGGTTGATACCCAGGGTCAGCGGGTAGCTGGTTTGTTCCAGGGTCAGCACTTCACCGAAGCGAGGGCCACTGGTTTGCGCTTGCTGCAACGCGTCCGACAAGGGGTAGTTTTCAAATACTAGGATGCTGTCGAACAGGGCTTCACCGCCCTGCCCGGCCCAACGCTGGATATCGAACAACGGCGTGTGTTCCTGCTCACGCAGGCTCAGGTTCAGCGCCTGCACCGCTTGCAGCCATTGGCCCACGGTCTGCTGGGCCTCGCTGCCGGCGATCACTGGCAGGGTGTTGATGAACAGGCCGATTTGCTGCTCGATCCCTTGCAGCGCCGAAGGTCGACCGGACACCGTCGCCCCGAACGCCACCGTGGACTGGCCGGTGTAGCGCTGCAACAGCAGCAGCCAGGCACTTTGCACCAGGGTGTTGAGGGTGACTTTCTGTTCGCGGGCAAAGGTATTGAGACGCTGGGTGGCGGCTGCATCCAGCACATGGACCAACTCGCCATGCCCTTTGGCCCCGGCATCTCCACTGGCCAGGCTCTGGGCCAGGCGAGTCGGTGCGTCGAGGGCGGCCAGTTGCTCGGTCCAGAAGCTTTCGCTGGCCGCGCTGTCGCGACCCTTGAGCCAGGCAATGTAGTCGCGGTAACGCCCTGCCGACTGGGCCACTTCCTGGCCGGCATAGCGTTGCAGCACTTCGCCGAACAGCTGCGCGTTGCTCCAGCCATCCAGCAAGATGTGGTGGTTGGTAAAGATCAGGTGGTGGCGAGCGTCGCCGGTCTGGATCAGGCACAGACGCAGCAGCGGCGCGCGATCGAGCACAAACGCACGCTTGTGTTGCTCTTCTGCGGCGCCGTCGAGGGCCAGGGCCAGGTCATCGCGACCGCGCCAGTCGAAGGCAACAAAAGGCAGCTCGACCTGTCGTGCAATCACTTGCACCGGTTGTTCAAATACCCCCTGCCAGAGAAAGGCGCTGCGCAGGCTTTCATGGGCCGCCAGTGTGTCCTGCCAGGCGGCCTGGAAGCGCTCGCTGTCGAGCCCGTCGACATCGACCCGCAACTGGTTGATGTAGTCGACACCTTCCTGCTCGTACAGGCTGTGAAACAACATGCCCTGCTGCATTGGCGACAACGGATAGATGTCCTCGACGTCTCGCAGCGCAAAGGGCAGCACCTCCAGTTGCGCCTGGGACAGGCCGGCCAACGGGAAGTCCGAGGGGGTCACGCCGCGATGGGCCGGATCGCTGCAATGGCTGATCAGGGCCGTCAGCTCCTGTGCGTAAGCGTCGGCCAACTGTTGCACCGTGACGTCCTTGAACATCTCGCGGCTGTAGACCCACTCCAGGCTCAGCTCGCCACCATAGACCTGGCCGTTAACGGTCAGCCAGTTGCCCAAGGGCGCATCGATACTTTGCTCGGCGCCCGACGACTCGCTGGCCGGGACAAACAAGGAGGCTTCGTCGAACTGCCCGTCGAACTGACCCAGGTAGTTGAAGGTAATACGTGGTATCGGCAGCTGCGCCACGGCGGCGCGCTCATCGGACCCGCCCAGGTAACGCAGCAAGCCATAGCCGAGGCCTTTTTCCGGTACGCCGCGCAGTTGTTCCTTGATGGTTTTCAGCGACTGTTCGAGGTCGGCCGCTGGCGTCAGGCGCACCGGGAACAGGCTGGTGAACCAGCCTACGGTACGGCTCAGGTCGATTTGCTCGAAAAGGTCTTCGCGGCCATGGCCTTCCAGCTGGATAACGCTGGAGGCGCCGCCGGCCCAACGGCAAATCACTCGCGCCAGAGCAGTCAGCAACAAGTCGTTGACCTGGGTGCGATAGGCCTCGGGAGCGTCCTGCAGCAACTGCCGAGTCAGGATTGGGTCCAGGCGCGTCTGCACCGTGGCCGCATGGCGATTTTGCAGGCCGCCCTGAGGATTGTCGCAAGGCAAATCGATGAGATCGTTGCCCAGGGTCTGCTGCCAGTAGCCCAACTGCGCTTGTACGGCATCGCTGCCGGCGTACTGTTCCAGGCGCTCGGCCCAGGCTTTGAAGGCGCTGCTCTTGGGCGCCAGCTTGACGCGACTGGCCGATCCAAGCTGTTGATAGGCGCTCTGCAAGTCCTCCAACAGAATCCGCCAGGACACGCCATCGACCACCAGGTGGTGAATAGCCAGCAGCAAACGCTGACTGCCATCGGCCATCTGCACCAGCAGTGCCCGCAACAACGGGCCCTGTTGCAGGCTCAATGAACGCTGGGCCTCGTCGCAACGGGCGTGCAATTGCCCTTCATCGGCGGCTTCGGCTTGCCACAGCAACGGCTGGGTCTGTTCGACCCGAGCATGGCTGGCCTGGCCATCCGGGGTAAAGTTCAAGCGCAGGGCATCATGATGGACCACCAGCGCCTGCAAGGCCTGTTCAAGTCGCAGCGGGTCGATGGCCTGGGAAGATTTGAGCAACAGCGACTGGTTCCACTGCTGACGCTCGGGGATTTCGGTTTCAAAGAACTGCTGCTGGAACGGCAACAGTGGCGTGGCGCCGGTGACCGGTGCCTGATTGATGTGCAAGGTGCTGCCCAGTTGGGCGACACGGGCCAGGCTCTGCACGGTCTGGTACTGGAACAGGTCCTTGGGCGTCAGAATAATCCCCGCCTGGCGGGCGCGGCTGACCACCTGAATGGAGACGATGGAATCGCCGCCCAGGGCAAAGAAATTGTCGGTAATGCCCACCTGCTCGCGCTTGAGCACGTCCTGCCAGATCGTGGCGATGCGCTGCTCCAGTTCGGTGCCCGGTGCGACGTAGGCGGCCTGTTGCAGGCTCGCGTCCGGGGCAGGCAGTGCCTTGCGATCGAGCTTGCCATTGGGGCTCAGGGGCATCTGTTCGAGCAGCAGCAGATGCGCCGGCACCATGTACTCGGGCATGACCAGCCCCAGGTGCAGTTGCAGGCTGGTGCGCAGCGCTTGCTGGTCGTCATCGCTGGCGTGCAGCAGATCGGCCTGGGTTGGCACCACATAACCCACCAGACGCTTGCCGTCATGGGCCAGCACCACGGCTTCGCGCACTGCCTCGTGTTCCAGCAGCCGCGCTTCGATTTCCCCCAGCTCGATACGCAAGCCACGGATCTTCACTTGATGGTCGATACGCCCGGCGTATTCGATCACGCCATCGGCGCGGTAGCGGGCCAGGTCGCCGGTGCGATACAGCCGTTCACCGGCCACGAATGGGCAGGCGATAAAACGTTCGGCGGTCAGGCTTGGGCGACGGTGGTAACCCCGCGCCAGGCCGATGCCGCCCAGGTAAAGCTCACCCACGACACCGACTGGCAGCGGCTCAAGGCTGCTGTCGAGGATGTAGGTGGTCAGGTTGGCAATGGGTTGGCCGATGGGCACGCTGTCGCGGCCTTCGTCGATGCAGGTCCAGTAGGTCACGTCGATGGCCGCTTCAGTCGGGCCGTACAGGTTGTACAGGCCGGCATTCGGCAGCTTGGCGAAGACTTGCTGCTGGATATCCACCGCCAGGGCTTCACCGCTACACACGATACGCTTGAGGCTGGTGCAACTGCGGACGGATTCGTCCTGCAAGAACGCCTGCAACATCGACGGCACAAAGTGCAAGGTGCTGATCTGCTCGCGCTTGATCAACTCAACCAGCTTGGTGGGGTCGCGGTGATCACCCGGTGCGGCAACCACCAGTCGAGCACCGGTCATCAGCGGCCAGAAAAACTCCCACACCGAGACGTCGAAGCTGAACGGGGTTTTCTGCACCACCGTGTCGCTGGCATCCAGGCCATAGGCCTGTTGCATCCAGCACAGGCGGTTGGTCAGGGCGACGTGGCGGTTGCCGGCACCTTTGGGTTTGCCAGTGGAGCCCGAGGTGTAGATCACGTAGGCGAGGTTTTCGCCGGTCACGCTCACCGATGGATTGGCGGTGCTGTAGCCCGCCAGCCAGTCGCCCGGTTGGTCCAGGGCCACGGTGTGCATTGCGTCAGTCAGGGGCAGGCGTTGCAGCAACGCGGTTTGCGTCAGCAGCAGGTTCACGCCGCTGTCTTCAAACATGTAGCTCAGGCGATCCTGAGGGTAATCCGGGTCCAGCGGCACATAGGCACCGCCAGCCTTGAGAATCGCCACCAGCGCCAGCACCATTTCGGTGGAGCGCTCGGCCGCCACGCCCACCAGCACATCAGGGCCAACGCCCTGTTCGATCAGGTAGTGAGCGAGCTGGTTGGCGCGCTCGTTGAGCTGGCGATAGCTCAAGCGCTCTTCGCCAAAGGCCAAGGCCTGCGCATTCGGGGTTTTCTCGACCTGGGTTTCGATCAGCTGTTGCATCGTTTGCTGCAACGGGTATTCGGTGGCGGTGTTGTTCCAGCCCTCCACGAGAACCTTGCGCTCACTGGCCGCCAGCATCGGCAGCGCATCAACTCGCTGCTGCGGGACGGCCAGCATGGCGTCGAGCAGTGCCAGCCAATGAGCGGCCATGCGTTCGACGGTGGAGGCATCAAATAAGTCCGTGGCATAAATAAACGCCGCCGACAGCGCGCCGTTGTGCTCGACAGTATTGAGGGAGAGGTCAAACTGCGCCGTGGGGCTCTCCCACTCCAGCCCTTCAATCCGCAACCCTGGCAATTGCACCGAGGCGGCCTGAGGGTCCTGCGCCTTATGGTTGAACATCACCTGGAACAACGGGTTGCGACTCAAGCTGCGTTCCGGCTGGAGAACGTCCACCAGTTGCTCAAAGGGCAAATCCTGATGAGCCTGGGCATCCAGGGCGCTCTTGCGCACCTGTTGCAGCAAATGCCTGACAGTGGCGTGGCTATCCACTTCGGCGCGCAGCACCTGGGTATTGACCAGAAAGCCGATCAAGCGCTCGGTTTCACTGCGACTGCGATTGGCAATCGGCACGCCGACGCGAATATCGGACTGCCCGCTGTAGCGATGCAACAACAGCTGGAACGACGCCAGCAATACCATGAAGCCGGTGACGCTCTCTTGCTGGGTCAAGCGCTTGAGTGCTTCCAGCCGTCGACCACCCAGCTCGACTCGCACACTGGCGCCGACAAAGCTTTGCACTGCCGGGCGGGCGTGGTCGGTGGGCAACTCCAGCACCGGCTGCTCGCCGGCGAGTTGCGTCTGCCAATAGCCCAGTTGCCGCTCACGCTCACCCGCTTCCATCCAGTGCCGCTGCCACAACGCGTAATCGGCGTACTGCACCGGCAAGGGCGGCAAGCTGCCTTGGCGGCCCTGGCTGAAATCAGCGTAAAGCTGCACCAGTTCATCAGCCATGACTTGCAGGGAAGCGCCGTCACAAATGCTGTGATGCAGGGTCAGCACCAACACATGCTGGTCCGGCGCCAGGCGCAACAGGCGCGCGCGCATCAAGGGGCCGCGGGCCAGGTCAAAGGAGGCCCCGGTCTCCGCTTCAACCAGTGCCCGCAGGCCTGGCTCGCCGCTGGCAAGCCATTGGGCCTCATGGGCCTCAGCCAACAGTGGCCGGGCCACCGGGTCGCCGATGTGTTGCAGGACTTGATCGCGGTCCTGGATAAAGGTCGTGCGCAGGCTTTCGTGGCAAGCCACCAGCGTCGCCAGGCTGTTGTGCAGGGCATCGAGATCCAGTGCGCCGATCAGGCGTAAAGCCTTGGACAGGTTGTAGGCAGCACTGTCGGGGTCCAATTGCCAGAGGAACCATTGGCGCTGCTGGGCGTAGGACAGCAGTAAAGGCTCGTCGGCATCGCGTTTGAAAATAGGCGCGACACCAAACAAATTAATGCCCTTTTGCTTGAGCAGGATGGCCAGCGCCTTCCTTTCTTTCGCAGAAAGCGCTGCTACCGACTCGATTAACTTTTGCACGCCATAGCCCTCAATTAAGAAATCAGTTTCTCAAGATCATTGGCTGATAGACGTTTGAGGGCCTCCAGAGATTTAGTCAGTTCGTCCTGTAACGGTTGCAAATCGCTTTGCAAGCCTTGCAACTGATCACAGAAGTCACGCAGGTTTTCGGTGGCAAACAGCACCTTTAGCGGTACCTCCAGGTTCAATTGCTCGCGAATGCGCATCGTCACCTGGGTGGCCAGCAACGAATGGCCGCCGAGGGCAAAGAAGTTATCATTGAGGCCCACCTGGGCGACCTCCAGTACCTCTTGCCAGATGCCGGCAACGCTCTGCGCCAGTTCGCTGTCCGGCGCCACATAGTCCGTTTGCGACAGGCTGGCGTCAGGCTCGGGTAACGCCTTGCGGTCGAGTTTTCCATTGCCTGTCAACGGCATCTGCTCCAGCAATACCAAATGCGCAGGCACCATGTACTCCGCAAGGTGTGCCTTGAGGCTCCGGCGCAGCTCACCACGCCAGACCGCCTGATCCTCCACTTGCACCGAGGGCACAAGGTAGCCGACCAAGTGCGTACCGCCCACGCCCTCCCGAGCCAGGACTACCGCCTCGCGTACCGATGGCTGATCCAGCAAGCAGGCTTCGATTTCTCCCAGTTCGATACGGAAACCGCGAATCTTTACCTGCTGGTCGATCCGGCCCACATACTCGACCACCCCATCGGCGCGATACCGTGCCAGGTCGCCAGTGCGGTACAAGCGCCCACCTTCGCTGGAGAACAGGTCCGGAATAAAACGCGCGCCGGTCAGATCAGCCCGGTTCAAATAGCCCCGCGCCAATCCTGCCCGCCCCACATAGAGCTCACCGATACAGCCCCTGGCCACCGGGTTGAGCTGCGCATCGAGCACGTACCAGGACAGGTCCGCAATCGCCACGCCGATCGGGCTGGACGCACCATTGTCCAAATCCGCCAACGACAGCGGCCGGTAAGTGACGTGCACCGTGGTTTCGGTGATGCCATACATGTTGATCAGTTGCGGGGCGCAATCGCCGAATCGCGCGAACCAGGGCCGCAGGCTACTCACTTCCAGCGGCTCGCCGCCAAATACGATGTAGCGCAGCAAGAGATCGCGCGAAGACTCTTGCGCGCAGGCCACACCCATCAGTTGCTTGAACGCCGATGGTGTCTGGTTCAACACCGTCACGCGCTCCTGGTAAAGCAGATCGAGGAAGGCGTGCGGCGAACGACTGACCTCTTGCGTCACGATCACCAGGCGGCCACCGTACAGCAGGGCGCCAAAGATCTCCCATACCGAGAAGTCAAATGCGTACGAGTGGAACAGCGTCCAACAGTCATCGGGACCGAAGTTGAACCAGTCCTGGGTAGCCTGGAACAACCGCAGGACGTTTCGGTGCGGTAACAACGTGCCCTTGGGCCTACCGGTGGAGCCGGAGGTGTAGATCACATAGGCCAGGTTATCCGGCGCGACCACCACCTGCGGGTTGTGGTCGAAAACTCCGTGGTCGTCCTCGATCAACAGGCTGCGCACGCCTTGCGGGATCGGCAGGCTGGCAAGTAGTTGGCCTTGAGTCAGCAACAAGGTCAGGCCACTGTCCTGGATCATGTACTGCAATCGATCATCCGGGTAGGCCGGGTCCAGTGGCACATAGGCGCCGCCGGCCTTGAGGATCGCCAGCAAGCCGACGAGCATCTGGAACGAGCGCTCCACCGCGATGCCCACCAGCACTTCAGGCCCAACGCCCTCGGCGATCAAGACATGGGCCAGGCAGTTGGCCTGGCGATTGAGTTCGCCGTAACTGAGGTGCTGGTCGCCCAACACCAGCGCCACGGCATCAGGTGCCCTGGCCGCTTGCAGTTCGATCAAGCGATGGATCGACTCGCCTTGCGGATAGTGGCCCGATACTCCATTCCACTGCTCCAGGGTCAATTGACGCTCATCGTCAGTCAACATTGGCAGCTCGGCAATGCGCGTTCCAGGCTGCACGACGATGCCCTGCAACAGGGTCTGCCAATGCTGCGCCAGGCGTTCAATGGTGCTGCGTTCAAACACGTCACTGGCATAGGTCAGCGAGGCGATCAAACCGGCTTCGCTTTCGGTGGTGTCCAGGACCAGGTCGAACTGCGCGGTTCCACTGTCCCAGGCCAGCCCCTCGATATGCAAATCGTCCAGTTGAGCGGGGCGAGCCGCGCGACTCTGATGGTTAAATAGCACCTGGAACAATGGGCTGTGGCTCAGGCTGCGCTGGGGTTGCAGGGCATCCACCAGTTGTTCGAACGGCAGGTCCTGGTAGGTCTGGGCGTCGAGCACCGACTGGCGAACCTGGCGTAGCAGGTCGCTAAACGAGTCCTGCCCGTCGACCTCGGCGCGCAGCACCTGGGTGTTGACGAAGAAACCCACCAGACCCTCGGTTTCCATGCGGTTACGGTTAGCCACCGGCACGCCGACACGGATGTCCGCCTGACCGCTGTAGCGGTGCAACAACATCTGGAACGACGCCAACAACAGCATGAACAGCGTGACCTGTTCACGTTGCGCCAGGGCCTGCAAACCGTCGGCAAGCTGCGACGGCAAGGCGAAGTCCAGGCGCGCACCGCGAAAGCTCTGCTCGGCTGGGCGCGGAAAATCGAACGGCAATTCCAGCACCGGCTGCTCACCGCCCAGTTTCTCGCGCCAGTACGCCAGTTGCCGGTCACGTTCGCCCTCGGCCATCCGCTGCTTTTGCCAGGCCGCATAATCGGCGTATTGCAGGGGCAGCGGGCTCAACCGGGCCTCGCGACCTTCACAGCCAGCGGCGTAAAGCTGTACCAGTTCGTCGACGATGATCTGCATCGACCAGCCATCAGAAATGATGTGGTGCTGGGTGATCACCAGCACGTGATGATCGGCCTGGATCTCCAGCAACTTGACGCGCATCAGCGGCCCGTTGAACAGGTCGAATGGGCGCTGGATTTCCTCTTCCACCCGCTGTTGGATCGCCCCGGCAGCCACGCGTTGCTGCTCGACAGCCTGCATGCGATGCGGCTGAATCACCTGCCAGGTTCGCTCGCCCTCCTCCACGAAGACGGTGCGCAGGGATTCATGTCGCTGCACCAGGGCCTGGAACGCTTGCTCCAATGCATGCACATTCAGCTCGCCGCGCAAATGCAGCGCAGTTGGTACGTGGTAAGCGGCGCTGTCGGGGTCCAGTTGCCAGAGAAACCACTGGCGCTCCTGGGCCGACGACAACGCCAGCAGCCGACCGCGCTCCAGAGCCACCATCGGCAGGCTTTCCCGGGTTTGCAGGCCCTCGCAGGCCTCGGCAAATGCCTTCAAGGTGGGCTGTTCGAACAGGGTGCGCAGCGCCACTTCAAGTTGCAGGTCATGACGAACCCGGGAAATCACCTGGGTGGCCAGCAGGGAGTGGCCGCCGCGCTCAAAGAAGTGATCGTCGAGGCCGACGCTGTCGACCTGCAACACCGCCTGCCAGATCGCCGCCAGTTGCGCCTGAAGAGGGTTTTGCGGGGCGACGTAGGCAACCTCGGACCGGTTCAGATCAGGCGCGGGCAATGCCCGGCGGTCGAGCTTGCCGTTGTTGTTCAAGGGCAGCGCGCCGAGCAGTAGCACATGGCCCGGCACCATGTAATCAGGCAACGACTGGCGCAAGGTGGCAATCAGTTGCTGGCGAAAGTAAGCCTCGTCGACTGACGGGTCGCTGGCGACGACATACGCCACCAGCTGCGCGCCACTCGGGCTGTGGTGGGCAATGACGGCGGCCTCGCGCACTTGTTCCAGGGCCTGCAGGCAGGCTTCGATTTCGCCCATCTCGATGCGCAAACCGCGAATCTTCACCTGATGGTCGATGCGCCCGGCGTATTCCAGGGCGTCATCGCCGTTGTAGCGAGCCAGGTCGCCACTGCGGTAAAGGCGTGCGCCCGGCAATGGCGAGAACGGGTCCGGCAGGAAGCGCTCGGCCGTCAGTGCGGGACGGTCAAAATAGCACTGGGCCAGACCGACCTCGGCGCCGATGAACAGCTCGCCGACGCCACCGGTTGGCAACAACTGGCCGGCACTGTCGAGGACATACAGCGACCGGCCGTCGATGGCCCGCCCAATGGGAATACCAAACGCATCGCTGGCATCGTCCAGACGGCATTGATGCACGCTGGACACCACCGTGGCCTCGGTCGGGCCATAGGTATTGAGCAGGCGCACCGCGCCCAGGCCGGCTTCATGCCAGACCCGCAAGCCTTCCACGGACATGGCTTCGCCACCCACGTGAACCTGACGCAGGTTGCCCAGGGAACCGCCGCCGAGTGCGCACTCCTTGGCCAGCAGATACCAGTAAGCGGCCGGCAAATCGGCCAGGGTCACGCCCTGGGCAACGATTTCCCGCGCCAGTTGCCCGGCGTCCAGCAGCTCATCGCCGCGCATGATCAGCGCAGCGCCGGCGCACAACGGCGGGTAGCATTGCTCGACAAAGCCATCGAAGCTGAACGTGGCAAACTGCAGCACTCGGTCCTCGGGGCTCAGCACGCTGTAATCCTCAGCGCTCTGGCAGAACTGGCCGAGGGCCGCATGATCAATCGCCACGCCCTTGGGCAGGCCGGTGGAGCCGGAGGTGTAGATCACGTAGGCCAGGTCGGCAGCGACCGCGTGATTGGACGGATTGCTGGCGGGGTAGCTCGCCAGTTCGTCGCCTGTGGGGCTGAAATCCAGGCGCATCAGTTGCTCGGGTAACGGCAGGTCTTCCAGCAGGCCGGTCTCACACAGCAGCAAGTCAAGGCGGCTGTCGGCGAGCATGTAGGCCAGACGCTCGGTGGGGTATTTCGGGTCCAGCGGGACATAGGCGGCGCCACTCTTGAGTACGGCCAGCAAGCTGACAATCAAGTGCGGGCCACGACGGCATGCCAAGCCGACCCGCTGGCCGGGGCCGACGCCGTGCTCCAGCAGGCGATGGGCCAGGCGATTGGCCCGCTCATTGAGTTGGCCATAGCTCAGGGCTTGATCGCCTGCCTGCACAGCCAGGGCCGCGGGTGTGGCCAGGGCCTGGGCAGCGATGCGCTGATGAACCAGCGCGTGACTGAGCGGGGTCGATACTGGCGATTGGCTGAGCGCCAGCACAGCACGACGACCGGGCGCATCCAGCAGTTCCAGGGTGCCCAGGCAAGCCTGGGCATTGGCAACCAACTGCGCCAACAGGTGTTGCAGGTTGACGCTCAACTGACGCACGCCAGCCTCGCTGAAGCACGCCGAGTCGTAGCTGAACGCCAGGCGCAGGCTGGCACCCAGCTCGATGCCCAGGGTCAACGGGTAGTGGGTGCGTTCGTGACTGTGCAGTTCACCAAAGGCCAAGCCGGCGGGCGCGCCTTGCTTGAGCGCCTCGGCCACCGGGAAGTTTTCGAACACCAGCAGGCTGTCGAACAGGGCCGAGCCTTGCTGCCCGGCCCAGGCCTGAATGTCATACAGAGGCACGTGTTCATGGTCACGCAGGCTCAGGTTCAACGCTTGCAGTTCGCTCAACCAAGGCCCGACCCGCTCGGCCGGCCCAGGGCTGCTGATGATGGGCAAGGTGTTGATGAACAAGCCCAACTGCTGCTCGATGCCCGGTAACGGTGCCGAACGCCCGGCCACTGTAGCGCCAAAAGCCACGCAGTCCTGGCCGGTATAGCGTTGCAGCAACAGGCTCCAGGCCCCTTGAAACAGGGTGTTGAGGGTGATTTTTTGCTGACGGGAGAAGTCGATCAAGGCCTGGCTCAAGGCACTGTCGACACTCACCTGATGCTCCGCCATGCCCGTAGCGCCGACGGGAGGCCGCAGCGCATCGGCCAGCAAGGTGGGCGCTTGCAGCGGCGCCAGGGTGGCTTTCCAGAACGCCTCGCCGGCCTGTGATGCTTGCTGTTGCAGCCAGCTCAGGTAATCGCGGAACTGCCCAAGGGGCGCCGGCAATAGATGGCCGGCGTAATGGCTGATGACTTCACCGAGCAGTTGGGCGTTGCTCCAGCCGTCCATCAGGATGTGATGGCTGGTGTAGATCAAATGCCAGGTTTCATCGCCACCGCGCACCAGCATCAGGCGCAACAGCGGCGCGCTGCTCAGTTCAAAGCCCAGTTCGCGTTCGGCGCTGGCCAGGGCATCCCGGTCGGCGTAGATATCGTCGATCACCTGCAACTGCAGGTCCACCTGGCGATGGATCACCTGATGCGCGCTGCCCAGGCCCAGCCAATGGAAGCTGCTACGCAGGATGTCATGGCGGTCGATCGCCGCTTGCCAGGCGCGACCGAAGGCCAGCACATCTAACCCTCGAATATCCAGGCGTAGTTGATTGATGTAAGCCTGCGCCTGAGGCTCATACAAGGTGTGGAACAACATGCCCTGCTGCATCGGCGACAACGGGTAGATATCGTCGAAGGCCTGGCCTTCCACCGGCAGTCGATCCAGTTGTTGTTGGGTCAGGGTCGCCAGGGGGAAATCCGACGCCGTGACCTGGCCCGGCGTCGCGGCGCAGCAGTGCTCGATCAGCGCCTTGAGTTCCCGAGTGTAGGCATCGGCCAACTGCTGGATGGTAGAGGCGCTGAACATCTCGTGGCTAAAACCCCATTGCAACGCCAACTCGCCGCCATACACCTGGCCTTCCACCGTCAGCCAGTTGGCCAGCGGCGCTTGGGGGTCCTGGGCCTGACCGCTGCCCTGGGTAGCCGGAACAAAGAGTGCCGACTCATCGAACTGTCGGTCGAACTGCCCCAGGTAGTTGAAGGTGATACGCGGCGCCGGCAGTGCCGAAAGCGCTTCGCGGGCCGCAGGTTCGCCGAGGTAGCGCAACAGTCCGTGGCCCAGGCCTTTGCCGGGCACGGCGCGCAACTGCTCCTTGATCGATTTGATCGAGGTCGCCAGTTCAGCCGCCGGTTGCAGGCGCACCGGGAACACGCTGGTGAACCAGCCGACGGTGCGGGTCAGGTCCAGGCTATCGAACAGGTCTTCGCGGCCATGGCCTTCAAGCTGGATCAAGGCGGCGTCCTGGCCGCTCCAGCGGCAGACGGCACGGGCCAATGCAGTCAGCAGCAAGTCGTTGACCTGGGTGCGATAGGCCGCCGGGGCGGTTTGCAGCAATTGACGGGTCATCTCGGCGTCGAGGCGGGTTTCGATCTTTTGCCCCAGGCGGTTGTTCAGGCCGCCCTGTGGATTATCGCAAGGCAGGTCGGCGGCGCTCGACTGCGCCAGCCAGTACGGCAGTTGGTCGTTGAGGGTCTGCGCGTGGGCATGTAGATGCTGCGCCCAGTGCTGGTAGGCACTGGTCTTGGCCGGCAGTACCGACGGCTGTGCGGCGGCGTGCTGCTGATAAGCCTGCTGCAAATCCTCCAGCACGATGCGCCAGGACACGCCGTCCACCACCAGGTGATGGACCACCAGCAACAAACGCTGGCTGCCATCGGCCAGGTTGATCAGCGCGGCGCGCAACAGCGGCCCCTGTCGCAGGTCGAGGCTGCGTTGCGCCTCGTCACACAGCGCGGCCAATTCATCGACGCTGTCGGCGCGGCATTGCCATAGCCCGGACTCGCTGACCGCTGTGGCGTAGGTTTGGCACCAGCCCTCTGCCTCACCGGCAAAGCGCAGGCGCAAGGCATCATGGTGGTTGATCAGTTGGATCAACGCCGCTTCCAGCGCCGGGACCACCAGCGGTTCACGAGGCGTCAGCAGCAACGACTGGTTCCAGTGATGACGGGCCGGGATAGCCTGCTGGAAAAAAACCTGCTGCACGGGCGTCAGGATTACTTCGCCGCTGACCGAGCCTTGATCGATTGCGTTGTGCTGATCAAAGGTCGCTACCCGCGCCAGGCTGCGCACGCTCTGGTACTGAAACAGGTCCCGTGGGCTCAGGCGAATCCCGGCCTGGCGGGCGCGGCTGACCACCTGGATGGATATGATCGAGTCGCCCCCCAGTTCGAAGAAGTTGTCTTCCAGGCCGACCTGCTCAACGCCCAGCACATCGCACCAGATCGCCGCCAGGGCTTTTTCCAGATCGCTGCCAGGCGCAACAAAGGCCTGCTGCGGCGCAGCGTCCGGCAACGGCAGCGCCTTGCGGTCGAGCTTGCCGTTAGCGGTGACCGGCAGTTTCGCCAGCGGCATCAGATAGGTCGGCACCATGTATTCCGGCAGGTTGCCCAACAGCCAGGCCTTGAGCTCCTGCTGCCACGGCATGGTCGGCTCGGCGGCATCCAGCACCAGATAAGCCACCAGCTGTTTGCCGCCCTGCACCAACACCACCGTTTCACGCACCAGAGGGTGCTGCATCAGGCGGGTCTCGATTTCCCCCAGCTCAATGCGCAGACCCCGCAGCTTGACTTGATGATCCAGGCGCCCGAGGTATTCAATCACCCCGTCGGCACGCTGACGCACCCGGTCGCCAGTGCGATACAGGCGCGCACCGGCAGTGAAAGGGCACGGCACGAAGCGCTCGGCGGTCAGCCCCGGACGGCGGTGATAACTGCGGGCCAGCCCGGTGCCTCCCAGGTACAACTCACCCGCAACACCGGCCGGGACCGGGTTCAGTTGCGCGTCCAGCACGTAGGTGCCGAGGTTGGCGATGGGCCGACCGATGGGCACGCTGTCGGCGCCTTCGTCGATGCACGTCCAGTGCGTGACGTCGATGGCCGCTTCCGTCGGCCCATACAGGTTGTACAGCGCCGCGCTCGGCAGTTTGGCGAAGACTTGCAATTGCGCATCCAGCGCCAGAGCTTCACCGCTGCACACGATGCGCTTGAGGCTTGCACAAGCCTGGACACCAGGCTCGTGAATAAACGCCTGGAGCATCGACGGTACAAAGTGCAAGGTGCTGATGTGCTGCTCACGAATGGTTTCGATCAAGCGGGCCGGCTCGCGGTGTTCGCCAGGGGCGGCCACCACCAGGCGCGCGCCGGTCATCAACGGCCAGAAGAACTCCCAGACCGACACGTCAAAACTGAAGGGCGTTTTCTGCAACACCGCGTCGCTGCCGTCCAGGCCGTAGGCGTCCTGCATCCAGCACAACCGGTTGACCAGCGCGCGATGGCTGTTGCCGGCACCCTTGGGTTTGCCGGTTGAGCCCGAGGTATAGATCACATAGGCCAGGTTCAAGCCATGCACCGTCATCGCGACGGGCTCGGTGCTGTAACCCTCAAACCAGTCGGGCTGCGGGTCCAGCATGATGACCTTGACCTCGTTCGCAGGCAGCCTATGCAGCAGGCTGGTCTGGCTGAGCAAGAGGGCGATGCCACTGTCTTCGATCATGTAGGCCAGGCGGTCCAGCGGGTACTCCGGGTCCAGCGGGACGTACGCGCCGCCGGCCTTGAGGATCGCCAGCAGGCCGACCACCATTTCCACGGAGCGCTCGACACAAATGCCCACCAGCACATCCGGACCAACCCCTTGCTGGCGCAAGGCATGGGCCAACTGGTTGGCGCGAGCGTCGAGTTGGGCGTAGCTCAATACCGTCGCGCCGAACACCAGGGCCGGAGCTTGCGGGGTTCGTTGCACCTGATCTTCGATCAACTGATGAATGCCGCGCTCGGTCGGGTACTGCTCATCGGTCTGGTTCCAGCCATGGACCAGCACTAGCCGCTCATCGGCGGCCAGCATTGGCAACTCCCCGATACGCTGGTTGCCATCGACGGCCATGGCCTGCAACAGACTGATCCAGTGCCGGGCCATGCGCTCGATGGAGGCGGAATCGAACAGGTCATTGGCGAAGGTCAGCGCGGCGTGCAGGGTGCCGGACTTTTCATAAGTGTCCAGGGTCAGGTCGAACTGGGTGGTGCGGCCTTGCCATTGCACCAGGGACAGTTCCAGCCCGGAAGCGGTGCTCACCGAAGCGATGTCTGCCACCACTGGCTGGTGGTTGTACATGACTTGGAACAACGGCGTGTGGCTCAAGCTACGCTCGACTTTCAACGCTTCCACCAGGCGCTCGAACGGCAACTCCTGATGGGCTTGGGCGCCCAAGGCGTGCTCCTTGATACCTTGTAACAACTCGCCGACGCGGGTTTGTCCGGTCAGCTCGGTGCGCAGTACCTGCGTGTTGACGAAGAAGCCGATCAGCCCTTCGACCTCAGTGCGGTTGCGGTTGGCAATCGGCACGCCAATACGCAGGTCGCCCTGGCCGGTGTAGCGATGCAGCAGCACATTAAAGGCGCCGAGCAGCAGCATGAACAGCGTGACGTTATGTTGCTGCGCGCAACTGCGCAGTTGCGCGGCCAGCGCCGGATCAATCGCAAAATCATGACGCGTGCCCCGGTAGCTGGGCATGGCCGGACGCGGATGGTCGATGGGCAGTTCCAGCACCGGATGCTCATTGCCCAGACGCGCTTGCCAGTATTCTAGTTGACGAGCCTGTTCGCCCGCCTCCAGCCAGCGGCGCTGCCACAGGGCATAGTCGCTGTACTGGATCGGCAAGGCCGGCAGTTGGGGCGTTTCATTACGTTCATGGGCGTCGTAGCAGCGGATGAACTCGTCGATCAATACATTCATCGACCAGCCATCGGAAACGATGTGGTGCAGGGTCAGCAGAAGCACGTGTTCCTGCTCGGCCAGCTTGAGCAATTGCACCCGCAGCAGCGGGCCATTAGCCAAGTCGAAGGGTAATAGTGATTGCCGGGTAGCGGCATCCGTCACCGCGTGTTCACGCGCGGTGGGCGCCAGGGCGCTGAAGTCCACCTGTTCGATGGCCAACGACGGCTGCACTGCGACCTGCAACAAGCGCTCATCGGCCTGGCGCTGGAACACCGTGCGCAAGGTTTCATGACGTTCCACCAGGCTGGCGAACGCTTGCTCCATGGCGGGCAGGCTCAACGCGCCCTTGAGCCGCACAGCCCCCGGCAGGTTATAGGCACCGCTGGCGGGATCCAATTGCCAGAGAAACCACATCCGCTGCTGCGCGTAGGACAGCGCCTGTCGGTCCTCGGCCTCCACGCCTGCCGGAATCGGAAACCGGGAAAAATCCACCCCTTCCTTGTGCAACGCCTGGAGGAACATCTGGCGTTTTTCCAGGGGTAACCCGATAAACCGGCGAGCAAGTTTCAAGGAGTCTTCAGCGTTCATTTCTTGGGATCCGGGGCAATAGGCAGGAAGCACAAAGGCACGTCGTCCCTATAAAACGAATCCGGGAGGGAAAAATTAGCGGCGGGATTTAGTCAGGCGGGAGGCTGCGGGAGGTGTCATCAAGGGTTACATCAAACATCGGAAAGCCTGGCGAAGTCGCCCTATCATTGACGGACCTCATACTTTGCAACTACATTTAGTTGCACGCAGGGAACGCCGTGTCAAAAAATGAAAAGCTGCTCGCCAAATTGCTCAATGAGCAAATGACGTTTACCTGGCCTGAACTCGTTACGCTGTTGCGTCGACTGGGCTACACACAAATCGAAGGGGCTGGTAGCCGGGTCAAGTTCGACAAGGGCGACCCAAGTGCAATGATTACCCTGCACACACCTCACCCCGGTAACGAGTTGAAACATTACATCCGGCGCCAGATCATCGAACAATTGAAATCAGGAGACCTGATTCAGTGAACAACCAGTTGAAACACAAAGGCTATATTGGCTCCATCGAAGCCAGCGTCGAGGACAATTGCCTGTTCGGCAAGCTTCTGTTCATCAAGGCTCTGATCAGCTACGAGGGCCAGACCGTGGCCCAGTTGGAAACAGCCTTTTGCGAGGCTGTGGACGATTACCTCGACACTTGCCAGAAGCTCGGACAAACACCAGAAAAGCCCTGCAAGGGCTCGTTCAACGTTCGAGTCGGCCATGACCTCCATTTAGCCGCCGCCTTGGCGGCTACCCGTCAAAAAGTGACGCTCAACGACCTGACGCGACAAGCTTTGAGCGAGTTCCTGCAACAACATGCGATGGGGTAACCCATCACCCATCATCCCAGCCGCCGATACCCCAACACCGCTGAAACCAACACCACGCCTGCGGCAACCAGCGCCACCCAGAACCCGCTGGGGGCGCCAAAGTGGTCGATCATCCAGCCGGAACTGGCGGCACCGATGGCCACGCCGATGCTCAGGCCGGTGATCAGCCAGGTCATGCCCTCGGTCAAGCGGCTGGGCGGGACAATTTGCTCCACCAGGGCCATGGACACGATCAGGGTTGGGGCAAAGAACAGCCCGGAGAAAAATACCGCCACCGACAGGCCAGGAATGTTCACCACCAGAAGCAACGGCAGCGTGGCTAGCGCCGTGGCCACGCCGCAGTACAGAAACTGCCTTGGCAACGGCGCTGCCAGTTTCAGGGTGCCAAAGGCCAGCCCCGACAGGCACGAGCCGATGGCGTAGACCGACAACACAATACTCGCGGCAGCAGGTTGGCCCTGATGCTGGGCGAGCGCGACGCTGACCACATCCACCACGCCGACAATGGTGCCCATGGCCATCAGCAGGATCATCAGGATCAGCACCGACGGCGACGCAATCAACCAACCCCCGTGATGGCCGTGGTGCTCATGCACCGGTGGCTCGGTCTGGCGTTGCAGGACAAAGGCGCTGACCCCAACGGCCATCAACAACAACGCCATCAACGGCCCTGCTTCGGGAAACAGCACCACGCTCAGCCCCACCGACAGCGGCGGGCCGAGAATGAAGCACACCTCGTCCAGCACCGACTCCAGGGCAAAGGCGGTTTTCAGTTTTGACTGGCCTCGATACAACTCGGTCCAGCGCGCCCGCACCATGGCCGACATGCTGGGCATGCAACCGGCCAGGGCGGCGAACAGGAACAAGGTCCAATTCGGCGCCTGCAAGCGGGTGCACAGCAACACCATCAACAGCGCGCCACCGCCCAGGATTGCCGCCGCCGGCAACACCCGGCCCTGGCCATGGCGGTCCACCAGCCGTGACACCTGGGGTGCGCAAAAGGCCGTGGCCAAGGCAAAGGTCGCCGCCACCGCGCCGGCCAATCCGTAACCGCCGTGAACTTGCGACAGCATGGTGATCAGCCCGATGCCCGTCATGGAAATCGGCATGCGAGCGAGCATGCCCGCCAATACAAAAGCCCTGGAACCTGGCGCCTTGAACAACTCGGCGTAAGGGTTTGCCATGGTGCGTAACCTCTACCTGAATGCCCTGAAATTTGCATCGCGTGTTATCAGGGGCAAAATACATTTGAAACCCCAGGTTTGATAGAGATACACCGCCATCGTCGCATTCCAGCCAATCGGTGAACTTGTGCCAGGCGCCGCCAGTCAGCTAACTGAACGCTCTGGAAAAGGTTGGGTGCTGAATGCGTATCTCGTTGGATCAACAAGTGGCCCTGGTCACCGGCGCCAGTTCCGGGATCGGTGCCGGGGCTGCCAAGGCTCTGGCCGAGGCCGGTGCTGCAGTGGTGCTGAACTACAACGCCCAGGCGGCGCCGGCCCAAGCCTTGGCGGCGCAGATCAATGCCAGCGGTGGCCGGGCGATTGCCCTCGGCGCCGATGTCTCGAAAGAGGCCGATGTCGAGCGACTGTTTGCGCAAACCCTCGACGCCTTCGGCCACCTGGACATTCTGGTGGCCAACTCCGGTATGCAGAAAGACGCCGCAGCCGTGGACATGACCCTCGACGACTGGAACGCCGTCATCGGCGTCAACCTCACCGGCCAGTTCCTCTGTGCCCGCGCAGCCTTGCGTATTTTCAATCGCCAGGGCATCCGCGAAGGTGTCTCCCGGGCCGCCGGAAAAATCATCCACATGAGCTCGGTCCACCAACTCATTCCTTGGGCCGGGCACGTCAACTACGCGGCGTCCAAGGGCGGTGTCGAGATGCTGATGCGCACCCTCGCCCAGGAAGTCAGCCCTCAGCGCATTCGCATCAACGGCATCGCGCCGGGGGCGATTCGCACAGCAATCAACCGCGCCGCCACCGAGGGCGATGCCGAGCAACAACTGCTCAAGTTGATTCCCTACGGTCGGGTCGGCGATGTCGAAGACGTGGCCAACGCGGTGGTGTGGCTGGCCAGCGATGCCTCCGATTATGTGGTGGGCAGCACTTTGTTTATTGATGGCGGCATGAGCCTTTATCCGGAGTTCAGAGGCAATGGTTGATCTGAAGAACGAAGCACAAAGCGCCATTGATGCCCACGGCATCATCGGAGATATGCGCACTGCCGCCCTGGTCAACGACAAGGGCAGCATCGACTTTTTCTGCTGGCCGGAGTTCGACAGCCCGTCGATCTTCTGTTCGTTGCTGGACTCCCCCGCTGCCGGGATTTTCCAACTGACACCGGACTTGCCCGACGCCCGCCGCGAGCAAATTTACCTGCCGGATACCAACGTCCTGCAAACCCGCTGGCTCAGCGATGAGGCGGTGGTGGAAATCACCGACCTGTTGACCATCAGCGAAGAAGTCGACGACCTGCCATTGCTGGTTCGCCGGGTGCGGGTGGTCAGCGGCAAGGCGACGATTCACCTGCGCTGCGCAGTACGCCATGACTACGCCCGTGCGCCAACCCGCGCCACCGCCGACACTGACGACGTGTGCTTTGAGGCGCCTGGTCAACCCGGCCTGCGCCTGGCCAGCAGCCACGCCCTGCAGATCGACGGCGACGCAGCCGTCGCCAGCTTCACCCTGGAACAGGAACAAGGCGCCGAATTTGTCCTCGGCGGCATCGACGATCCCAGGATTGAAAGCACCAGCACCGACCTGTGCCTGGAGCGCACCTTGAAGTTCTGGCGCGGCTGGATCGCCCAGTCCAACTATCGCGGACGCTGGCGGGAAATGGTCAACCGCTCGGCTTTGGCCTTGAAGCTTCTGACCTCGCGTAAACACGGCGCCATCGTCGCCGCCGCCACCTTCGGCCTGCCGGAAACCCCCGGCGGCGAGCGCAACTGGGACTACCGCTACACCTGGATCCGCGATGCGTCGTTCACCGTCTACGCCTTTATGCGCCTGGGCTTTGTCGAGGAAGCCAACAGCTACATGCGCTGGTTGAAGGGCCGGGTCAGCGACTGCTGCGGCGCGCCCATGAAGATCAACATCCTGTATGGCATCGACGGTCGCCAGGAACTGCCCGAAACCGAGCTGAGCCACCTGCGCGGCCATGGCGGCGCGCAACCGGTACGTATCGGTAATGAGGCCTACGACCAGGTACAGCTGGATATTTTCGGCGAACTGATGGACGCGGTGTACCTGGTCAACAAATACGGCGAAGCCATCTCCCATGAAGGCTGGAAACACACCCTGGAAGTGGTGGGTCAGGTCTGTGAAACCTGGAACCACAAAGACGTCGGCATCTGGGAGATGCGCGGCGAACAGCATCACTTTCTGCATTCGCGGCTGATGTGCTGGGTGGCCCTGGACCGCGCCATTCGCCTGGCCTCCAAACGTTCGCTGCCGGCGCCGTTCGCCCTTTGGGACCAGACCCGCCAGGCGATTCATGAAGATATCTGGAGCAATTTCTGGAACGAAGAACGCGGGCATTTCGTGCAGCATATCGGCAGCACCCAACTCGACGGTTCGATGCTGCTGATGCCGCTGGTGCGCTTCGTTGCCGCTACCGATCCGCGCTGGTTGTCGACCCTGGACGCGATCCAGAAAAGCCTGGTGCGCGATGGCATGGTCTACCGCTATCGCAACGACGATAGCCAGATCGACGGCCTGCAAGGCACCGAAGGCGCGTTTGCCGCCTGTTCATTCTGGTACGTCGAATGTTTGGCCCGTGCAGGCCAAGTGGAAAAGGCGCACCTGGAGTTTGAGCAGTTGCTGCGCTACGCCAATCCGCTGGGTTTGTATGCCGAGGAGTTCGACAGCCAGGCACGACATCTGGGCAATACGCCACAAGCGTTGAGCCATTTGGCGTTGATCAGCGCGGCTACGTTTCTGGATCGCAAGCTGAGTGGCGTGAAAACCGTCTGGCAGCCTTGAGGGGGACAAGCCCACCCGCCACAGGTTATTTTGCAATTATCAAAAGCTATGTATATATCGGTGCGACCGTTTTACTGCACCGCCAGATATTCAAGGAAAGAATATGACCCAGCACATACGACGAAGCATAAGCGCCACTCCACGGCCAATCTTGAGCTGAAGTGAGATGTGGGAAGGCAGCGACAAAGGGCTGATCAAATGCTGGGAGGTCGGCCAAGAGTTTGCAGCAAAACAACCTGAGCTTGCACAAGCTTGCCTCGCTGGTGAGCTTCCCCCGCTAGGCTGGAAAGGTGGGGTGAGTCGTAGCCTTAAAAAACTCGAAAAGTTCGGTTCCCTCAACTACCTAGCACAGTGGCAAGGACTTCGCAGTGAGAGCCTTGACATCGATCCTACCTTGGAAACCGCGCTGACCTGTTCGCGCACCCAGATGATCGTCACCTTCACGCCGGACAAGGCTAAATATTTCAATCAGTCCCCCGAAACAGAAAACTAGAGAGCAAGAACGCATGGTCGACCTGTATCAGGAATTCGAAAATAGCCGTTTCTTCCACAAGGCACGTATTGATCGGCGCTCTGCCGATGCGCTGCTCGGCATCACCTCTGGATTGGCAGCCGATGGAAAAATCAATCAACTGGAAGCCGAGTTTCTCAAGACCTGGATCGAAACTCACCTGATCCACCTGGAAGACCCTGTTGTCAATATTCTCTATCAGCGCCTCACCAGCATGCTGAGCGACGGGGTTCTGGATGAGGAAGAGTCCGCAGAACTGTTGGAAATGCTGCGCCAGTTTGGGGGCGTTACCGTAGGCGTTCCCCTACGTGCAACTTCAGCCACAAGCCTTCCACTGAACGACCCTGTTCCTACATTGAATTGGCTGGATCAGGTCTTCCTATTCACCGGCATTATGGCTTATGGGCCTCGCAAGGAATGTGAATCACTGGTCATCGAACGAGGCGGATTGATTGGCAACTCGGTCAGCAAAAAAGTCCATTTCCTGGTGATTGGCAGCGTCGGCAACGAGCAATGGCTTCACAGTTCTTATGGCACAAAGATCAAAAAAGCCGTCGAGTTGAGAAACAGCGGTGCCCCTATAGCCATCATCAGCGAAACCCACTGGCAAAAGGTGTTGTTCGACTGATGCCGATCCTCTCCATCCTCATCCACACCCCCAACTGGCGCGTCGCTACCGAGTGGTACGCCGCTGCGTTTCCAGCGGCCACGCGCGTTTATCACGAGCCGGACGATTTCGGTCACCTGGATATGGACGGTGTGGCTATCGAGATTGTGAATGCCGATAACAAGGTCGCCAGCGGCGCAGCCGGGTCGGTGGTGTACTGGCGAGTGGTGGATATTCAGCAGGAAGTACAGCGGCTGGTTGCCCTGGGAGCCACGCTGTATCGCGGACCGATGACGATTGAGGACGGGCACTGGATATGCCAGGTGCGTGATCCGTGGGGCAATTGCATCGGATTGCGCCAGCCTGGAGGTGCGACATGAGTGCTTTCCCGACCCTGTACACCGAACGCTTGCTGCTAAGGGAGTTGGTCGCCAGCGATGCCCCGGCTCTGTTTTCGATTTATCGCGATGCCGAGGCCATGCAGTGGTTTGGCGTTGATCCCATGACGGACCTGCTTCAGGCCCAGGCCTTGATCGAGACCTTTGCTCAGTGGCGCACCCAGGCCAATCCTGGTACACGCTGGGGGCTGGAATGCGACGGCCAATTGCTGGGCACCTGTGGTTTTTTCAAGTGGAATCGGGGCTGGAGCAGTTGTTCGCTGGCTTGTGAGCTGGCAACCAAGGCTCGGGGCCGAGGGTTGATGGGTGAAGCATTGCGGGCCATGCTCGATTGGGGTTTTGCCGAAATGCAATTGCATCGCGTCGAAGCCCTGGTACACCCGCAGAACCACTCGTCGCTGGCATTGCTTGGACGTCTGGGGTTCGGCAAGGAAGGTACGTTGCGCGGGGCGGGGTTCTGGGCCAGCCAGCGTCAGGACCTGCACATATTGGCGTTACTGGCCCATGATTATCCGACAGCATCCACGGTAATTTCCGGCTAAATCCCCTCAGTCTTCTGTCCCTTCGAACGGAGCACCGATGAACCACATCGCACCGCTGCATTACGTTCGCACCCCGATGCTCGACATAGCCTATGAAGCCCATGGCCCGGCCGATGGCGAAGTGGCAATTCTGCTCCACGGTTTTCCCTACGACCCGCGCGGCTACGACGACATCGCCCCGGCCCTCGCTGCACGGGGCTTGCGGGTGCTGGTGCCCTACCTGCGCGGCTATGGCCCAACTCGGTTTATCAACGCGCACATAATGCGCTCCGGCCAGCAGGCGGCCCTGGCCAAGGATTTGCTGGATTTCATGGATGCTCTGTCCATCGAAAAAGCCGCCCTGGCGGGTTATGACTGGGGCGGACGCGCCGCCTGCATCGTCGCGGCGCTGTGGCCCAAGCGGGTGCGCTGCCTGGTGACGGGCGATGGCTACAACATTCAGGACATTGCGGCGTCGATCAAACCCCGTTCAGCGATCACTGAACATCGCCTGTGGTACCAGTTTTACTTCCATACGCAACGGGGCGTCGATGGCCTGACCGCCAAACGTCGCGAGCTGTGTGAACTGCTGTGGTCGCTGTGGTCGCCGTCCTGGGCGCACGGGCCGAACCTGTACAGCCAGACGGCGCCGTCGTTTGATAACCCGGACTTTGTCGAGGTGGTGATCCACTCCTATCGCCACCGCTTCATGTATGCCCCAGGCGACCCTACGCTGGAAGGGATAGAACAGGCGCTGGTGCAGCCGCCGGCGATTTCGGTGCCGAGTATTTCATTGTGCGGGGCCGACGACGGTGTGGGGCCCGCGCCTGTGCTGGATGATGACCAGGGACGTTTCAGCGGGTTTTATCGACGGAGGGTGCTGCCGGGGGTGGGCCACAATATTCCCCAGGAAGCACCGCAGGCGACGCTTGAGGCGCTGATTGAGGTGCTTGATCGAACGGGGAATGACTGAGCCTGCGCTATCACTGGCTGACGGAAAACCGCTCACGATAGGCCTGGGGCGTCACCGACAAGGCCCGCAAAAAACTGCGACGCAGGGTTTCTTCGCTGCCAAAACCGCATTGCACGGCGATTCGCTTGATCGACGTGGCGCTGTCGGCCAGTTGCCGGCGGGCGGTTTCCACCCGCATCAACTCCACAGCCCGCGCCGGGGTCTGGCCGGTTTCGGCGCGATAATGACGCACAAAACTGCGCTCGCTCATACCCGCCTGAGCAGCCAGGGTCGGGATGCTCAAGTCCAGGCTCAGGTGTTCGGCCATCCAGGCGTGCAACTCGCTGAAACGGCTGCTGCCCTTTTGCAGGGACACTTGTTGTAAGGACAGTGTCACGCTGAACTGAGATTGCCCTCCCGGGCGCTTGAGAAACACCACCAGGTGCCGCGCCACTTCCAGGGCCACGGCACGCCCCAAGTCTTCCTCCACCAAAGCCAGGCACAAATCGATGCCGGCGGTAACTCCCGCGGAGGTCCACACCGAACCTTGCTGGATAAAAATCGGGTTGGCCTCGACCTGCAGTTTTGGGTACTTGAGGGCCAATTCTGCACAGCGGGTCCAGTGGGTCGCCACCCGGCAGCCGTCCAGCAGGCCACTGGCGGCCAACAGGAAAGCGCCGGTGCACACCGAGGTCATCCGTCGCGATTGCCCGGCCTTTTGCCGAACCCAGTCCACCAACACCGGGTCCTCGGCGGCACCGTACACGCCCCAGCCACCAGCAATCACCAGCGTGTCACACGGCGCATCGGCCGCCGGCAGTGGCTCGGCTACCAGGGCCAGGCCGGCGGAGGTCATCACCGGTTCGGCCTGCGAGGCAATCACCGTCACCGCATAAGGCAACGGCAAACCCTGCTGGCGGGCCAGGTCGTTGGCCGAGGCAAACACTTGCAGCGGCCCGGTGACGTCGAGCACTTGCACATTGGGGAACGCGAGCACATGGACAGTTTTCGGCATGATTGGCGTGATTCGTTGGGTAAATGGCGTATGCGCCAAAGACTAGGTAACTAGAGTGAAGCCGTCCATTCATTTATCACGCCGCCTATAACACTTCCCCTATATCAGGAGTTTCGCCATGACCTTGCAGATCGGCTTTGTGTTGTTCCCCGGCATCCAGCAACTGGACCTCACCGGGCCTTATGACGTGCTGGCATCGTTGCCAGATGTGAAGCTGCACCTGATCTGGAAAGACCTGGCGCTGGTCACTTCCAGCACCGGGCTGGTATTTACGCCGACCATGACCTATGACGAATGCCCTGTGCTGGATGTGATTTGCGTGCCGGGGGGTGCCGGTGTCGGACCGTTGATGGAAGACCCGCAGATGCTGGACTTTCTAAAGGTGCAATCGCGAACCGCGCGCTATGTGACGTCGGTTTGCACCGGGTCGCTGGTACTCGGGGCGGCGGGATTGCTGCGGGGGCGGCGAGCGACTACGCACTGGGCTTACCACGACATGCTGACCACCTTGGGCGCGATTGCGGTGCAAGAGCGTGTGGTGCGTGACGGCAATCTGTTCACGGGCGGTGGGATCACGGCCGGAATTGATTTTGCGCTGACGCTGGCGGCGGAGCTGTATAGCGAGGCGGCCGCGCAGTTGGTGCAATTGCAGTTGGAATATGCGCCTGCGCCACCGTTCAATTCGGGCCGGCCGGACACAGCGCCCAAACATGTGCTGGAAGAGGCCAACAAGCGCACGATTGAATCGCGCAAGACTCGCGGTGAGATCGTGGCGCGGGCGGCGGCGCGGCTGGGTTGAAGGTACGGGGCAAAAATGTGCAGGCTTGCCAACTCCCACACTCGACTTGTGTACATCCGCGCAGTCCTCATCTCGACGATTGCTCAATCCATCAGCCAGCGACTAAAATGCGAAATACTATCAATTAAGACTGCTGCGCCAGGTCGGCTCACGTCACCGGGTCAAGCCAGGCATTACCGGCTGGGCGCAGATCAACAGCTACCGTGGCGAAACCGACACCCTGTTCAAGATCCAGAAGCGGGTTGAATACGACCTGGAATACATCGCCAAGTGGTCAGTGTGGCTAGGCCTGTACATCGTTTTCATGACGATCCCGGCCGTTCTTTCCACCAAGGAAGTCTATTGATGAACACCCTCAACGGATTGATTCCGTGCATCATTTCCGGCGGCTCGGGCACGCGATTGTGGCCTGTTTCCCGGCAGAACATGCCCAAGCCGTTCATGCGTATGCGTGACGACCAAAGCCTGTTGCAGAAGACCTTCCTGCGGGCCAGTCATCTGCCAGGCGTGGAAAGCATCCTGACGGTGACCAACCGCGACCTGTTGTTCTGCACCCTCGACGACTATCGCGCCGTCAACAAGGCGCACCTGGCCCTCGACCTGCTGCTCGAACCGTTCGGTCGCAACACTGCCGCCGCCATCGCCGTGGCCGCCCTGCATGTGCAGGAGCATTTCGGTGGCGAAGCGCAGTTGCTGGTGATGCCTGCCGACCATCTGATCCTTGATGAACGTGCCTTCGCCGAGGCCGTGAGTCAGGCCCGCAACCTGGCCGAGGCCGGCTATCTGGTGACCTTTGGCATCCAGCCCGACCGCCCGGAAACCGGCTTCGGCTATATAGAACAGGGCGCGGCCCTGGGTGACGGTTTCCGGGTCAAACGCTTCGTCGAAAAGCCTGACCTGGCTACTGCCCAGGGTTATCTGGACGGCGGCAAGCACCTGTGGAATGCCGGGATGTTCTGCTTCAAGGCCACCACCCTGCTTGAAGAACTGGCCACCCACGCCCCGGCGGTGCTGGATGCGGCCCAGTTGGCGCTGGAACACAGCCAGACCCTGCGCAACAACAGTTGCCGCCAGCGCGAATTGAGCCCGGAAGGCTTCGGCACCGCGCCGGACATCTCCATCGACGTGGCGCTGATGGAAAAATCCGCCCAGGTTGCCGTGGTGCCCTGCGACATCGGCTGGAGCGATATCGGTTCCTGGGAAGCCCTGCGCCAGCTCACACCGAGCGATGAAAACGGCAACCAGATCAATGGAGAGGCGATCCTGCACGACGTGCATAACTGCTACATCGACTCGCCCAAGCGTGTACTCGGCGCGGTCGGCGTGCGCGACCTGATCATCGTCGACACCCCGGACGCGATCCTGATTGCCGACGCCAACCGCAGCCAGGACGTGCGCTACATCGTCGCCGAACTCAAGCGCCGGAACCATCCGGCGTTCAGCCTGCACCGCACCGTAACCCGGCCGTGGGGCACCTACACGGTGCTGGAGGAAAGTACCCGGTTCAAGATCAAGCGCATCGTGGTCAAGCCCAAGGCTTCGTTGTCCCTGCAAATGCACCATCACCGCAGCGAGCACTGGGTAGTGGTCAGCGGCGCGGCGATGATCACCAATGGTGACAGGGAAATCATCCTCAACATGAACGAGTCCACCTACATCCCCGCCGGGCACAAACACCGCCTGACCAACCCCGGCATCATCGACCTGGTGATGATCGAGGTGCAGAGCGGCGAGTACCTTGGGGAAGACGACATCGTGCGCTACGACGATATTTACGGTCGCGCGCCGGTGGATTTGCCAAAGGAGCCGAAGCCCTGGCACCACAGCAAAAAGCCGTTGCTCAGGTGAGGCATTCTGGAGATCTCGTAGAAGGCATCCTGAAAGCGCCACCCGATCCAGCGTCACGCTGGTCGGATAGCGAGCAGCTTAGTCATCCAACGGCTTAGGGGCTGCCGGTTTGGTTGTCTTGCCGGGTTTGGCACCAGCCTTGCCAGCGGCCGGGGCGGCGGGTTGCGGTTCAGCAGGCGCGGCCGCTTCTTTTTCAGCCACGGGCATCTTGTCGACGGCAGCGAAGAATTCCGCAAGATCGAGGGTATCCGGTGGAACAGTCTTTTCCACTTTCTTCTCGCCGTCCTTGCCTACCAGGATCACTTTAGTGCCGGCGCCGGCACCGAGTTTGAGCGCACGAATCAGCGCGTTGGTATCCTGGGCACCCAAGTCCTTGCCGTCGCGCTGGCCAGCGGTGCCAATGTTGGTGTAGTTCACGGTGTAGAGCACCATGCTGCGCTCGGTGAAGAGTTGCTTGTTGGCAGGATCTTCAAGATCTTTCTTGAGCTTGACCTGTGTCGGGTCGATGGAGCTGGGCGCAATAACGATCAGCGGGCGGAACTTGCCTAGATCCTGTTCCAGCGGACCTCGGTTATCCGCAGCCAACAGCGGCCCCGTAAAAGCCATCAAGGTAGCCAGGGTCAGCGACCGGATGAGCATGCGCACCTCCTTCTAATTCCATGCAGGTTCTTGAGTTTCATGTCTGCGACAGTCAAATTCAAGGATGATTCCTACAAGCCTTCCAGAAAGCGTAGGTCAGGACGCCCGCGACGCAAGGGGTTACGTAGCTTCAGGGCTCATTGTTTCTTCTGATTACGCAGCTATGATTGCGCCGCCCAGTCAGGCCAGTGCCGGGCGAACACCGGGGCCACCAACGGTTCGATATCTATCTGCGCCAAGGTCCAGGCAAACTCAGGCCGTGACTGTTGCAACGCATCACGCCCACCCGCCCAGCGCGACACCGCCGCGGCCATGACGCCCAAGGCGTTCGGAACCGA
The DNA here is from genome assembly GCF_040310325.1 of Pseudomonas sp. HY7a-MNA-CIBAN-0227. Lineage (NCBI taxonomy): Bacteria > Pseudomonadati > Pseudomonadota > Gammaproteobacteria > Pseudomonadales > Pseudomonadaceae > Pseudomonas > Pseudomonas sp. HY7a-MNA-CIBAN-0227. The sequence goes on from NZ_JBEOPT010000007.1 coordinate 280,915, forward strand.
TTGCGACGCAAACAGCTGCCCGGCAAATTGATCGGCAAACACGTCCCAGGCCAGATGCAGGCGCTGTCGCGCACCTGCGATCAACTGCGCCTGCATTGCTTGGTCGGCGCTCGCCAACCAGCGTTCTGGATAGTCGATGATGCCAATCGCCGAATAACAGTTGGCGGCGATATACACCAGGCCGCGAATGACTTGTGCGCGGTCGCCTGGCAGCAGGTTTGATGCAGGAAATACCAGGCCCAGGTGAATCAAAATCGCCGCACTTTCCGTCAATACGCTGCCATCGGGCAGTTGCAAGGTGGGGATCTGTTTAAGCGGGTTGACCCGCGCCAGGGCCTCGCTGCCCGGTGTGTCTTCCCAGGAACAGGCATCGACCTGACACCACGGCACACCGCAGCGCTGCAGGGCGATTTCGATGATGCACGAGCCGGTGCCTTGGGTTCCGTAGAGTGTGTACACGGACTGAGCCTCGTGAGGTGGTAGGCTAGAGTATCAATCGCTTAACGGAAGTCCATCATGCACAGCAAACGGGTCACTATCGAAGACTGGGACGGCGACGGCGCCATTCGCCTGCCGGATGAAGCCTTGCAGGAACTGGGGCTGGATGTGGGCGATACGCTGTATATCGTCGAAACCTACGTGGGCACGCAAAAGGGTTTTGTGTTGTCCACCACGCCGAAGATCGCGGACCGGATGGATGAGTTGGTGGAAGAGCTGACCCACATAGCCTCCAGGCAAGCCGTTTAGAACAAACCCATTTGACCGCCGACCAACGTGCCGAAGTCATCATTCACAAACGGCAGAATCGCATCGGCGACAGGCTGCAATTGTCGGGTTACATAGTGGTCGTAGTCGATTGGCGCCTGGCGTATTTCCAGGGGTTCGGGGCCGTTGACGGTGATCACGTAGCTGATCCAGCCACCATTCTGGTACTGACGCGGACGGCCCTGGCGGTCGTTGTATTCGTCTGCCAGGCGCGCGGCGCGCACATGGGGCGGGACGTTGCGTTCATAGTCGCCTAGCTGCCGGCGCAGGCGTTTGCGGTAGATCAGCAGCTCATCAAGCTCACCACTGAGGGTGCGACGCACATAGTCGCGCACATAATCCTGGTGGGGCTGGCGATGGAATATCCGCTGGTAAAGCTCCTGCTGGAATTGCCGCGCCAGGGGCGACCAGTCGCTGCGCACGGTTTCCAGGCCTTTGTAGACCATTTCTTCGCTGCCATCGGCCCGCGTCACCAGGCCGGCGTAGCGCTTCTTACTGCCCTCCTCCGCACCGCGAATAGTCGGCATCAGGAAACGGCTGAAGTGGGTTTCGTACTGCAACTCCAGGGCGCTTTGCAGACCGAACTCGCTCTGCAGGCGCTCGCGCCACCACTGGTTGACGCGTTGCACCAGGTCCAGGCCAATACGTGCGGCGTCCTCCTGGGAGTGGGCACTACCCAGCCAGACAAAAGTGGAGTCGGTGTCACCGTAGATCACTTCATAGCCCTGGGCCTCAACCAGCTCACGGGTCTGACGCATGATCTGGTGGCCGCGCAGGGTGATGGACGACGCCAGCCGCGTGTCGAAGAACCGGCAGCCGCTGGAACCGAGCACGCCGTAGAAGGCGTTCATGATAATTTTCAGAGCCTGGGACAGCGGCGCGTTGTGTTCGCGCTTGGCCACTTCGCGGCCTTCCGATACACGGGCGACGATGGCTGGCAGGCAGTGACGGGTACGGGAAAAACGCGCACCGCGAAAGCCTTCCACCGATTCGCTGTCTTCGGGATAACGCAGACCTTCCACCAGCCCTACCGGGTCGATGAGGAAGGTGCGGATAATTGACGGATAGAGGCTTTTGTAATCGAGCACCAGCACCGACTCGTAAAGGCCGGGGCGCGAATCCATGACAAAGCCGCCGGGGCTGGCCTGGGGTGGTTTGTCGCCGAGGTTCGGCGCGACAAAGCCCTGGCGATGCATCAGCGGCATGTACAAGTGAGTAAAGGCCGCCACCGAGCCGCCGTTGCGGTCAGCCGGCAGACCGGTGACGCTGGCACGTTCCAGGAGAAATTTAAGCAACTCGGTCTTCTCAAAAATCCGCGTCACCAGTTCGCAGTCCTTGAGGTTGTAGCGCGCCAGGGCGGGCTTGTCTTCGGCGAACATGCGGTTGATTTCGTCCATGCGCTGGTACGGCGTGGAAATCGATTTACCTTCGCCCAGCAAGGTCTGCGCGACGTTTTCCAGGCTGAAGGATTCAAAGCTCCAGGTCGCCGAGCGCAGGGCTTCGATACCGTCGATGATCAACCGCCCGGCTGCGGCGGCGAAATAGTGATTGCGACTGCCGTGTTCGCGCCAGCCCATGGCATCGCCGCCACGGCCCAGCAACAGCGGCACGTTCAGGCGTTGGGCATGTTCGTGAAGGACCCGCAGGTCGAACTGCACCAGATTCCAGCCGATAATGGCATCGGGGTCGTGTTGCGCCAGCCATTGGTTCAGGCGTTCAAGCAACTGGGCGCGGCTGTCGCAATAGTCGAGTTTGAAGTCCACCGCGTCGGTTTTGTTGGGCGGGCCGAGCATGTACACCTGGCGTTCACCGCAGCCTTCCAGGGCGATGGAGTACAGGTCGCCCTGGGCGGTGGTTTCGATGTCCAGGGAGACCAGCTTCAGTGGCGGGCGGTAGTCCGGCGCGGGCTTCATCTGCGCGTCCAGCAGTGTGCCGCTACTGTCAGGCGTACCGCCAAACCACACTGGCGCTGTGATAAAGCGCTCCATCATGTAGCGCTCGGGTGGGCGCACGTCGCCTTCGTAAACATCGACGCCAGCCTTGCGTAGGCGCTTTTCCAGGTCCATCAGTTGGCGATGCTGGCGAGTGTAGAGGCCCAGCACGGGGCGATGATGGAAGTCGCACAGCTCAAGGGGACGCAATTGGACATTGCGCTCCCCCCGCAGCAGCATTTCGGCGGGCTTGCGATGGGCGGCCGGGATAAACATCACCGAAGGCTGCACAGGTAAGCGGATATGCCGGGGGCCCTGGTCGGTGGCCAGCCAGAAACTGACCTCCGTGCCCGCCGGGGTATCGCGCCAATGCCGGGTCAGGACAAAACCCTGCTGTAGATCCACCGTGCCGCACCTCAAGAATCGCTTTCAGGGCGTAATTCTACTCGGCATCCCACAAAACACGGCACGTTAACGGAAATTACCTACGTGCACGCACACCTTTATCCAAATGCCAGTCATGTGGACTGACAAACAAGGTAGAACTAGCGTGGGAGCTGCTTTACCTCCCGGTGGTTGGACAGCCACTCGCCAACTGCGTAGTTTTCCAACACCCCCCACAAGGACCCCAGCATGGCCCCCGACCTCACTTCCATCGAACTGTTTCTCAAGACGGTCAAGCTGGGCAGCCTGTCCCGGGCGGCCGAGCAGTCGCATATCTCCCTTTCCGCCGCCAGTCGGCGCCTGTCGTTGCTGGAGCAGCACTTCAAGGTTGCCCTGCTGAGCCGCACGTCCACCGGTGTATTGCCGACGGCAGCCGGGGACGTGTTGGCCCAGCATGCGCAGTCGATCCTGCGGGCGGTGGATGTAATGCACGCCGACCTCGCCGATTACGCCAAGGGCGCCACCGGCCGGGTCTGCCTGTATGCCAACAGTTCGGCGATGAGTCAGGAACTGCCGCGCCAACTGACCCACTGGAACGCGCTGCATCCCGGCATCCGCGTAGATATCCGCGAAGAGCGCAGCCGGGAGATTATCCAGGCCGTGCGCGAAGGCGTGGCTGATGTCGGCATCGTCACCACCCGGCCCAGCGGTGAAGAGTTGCGCTTTGAACCCTACTGCCAGGATCGCCTGTGCCTGATCGTGCCCAGCGACCACCCGCTCAAAATGCGTCATGCACGCTTTGAGGATTTGCTCGGCTATGACTTTGTCGGCCTGGAAGACAACGCCGCCATCACGCCGCTGATCACCGAGGCTGCCGCTGCAATCGGTATGCCCCTGAGGTTGCGGGTGCAGGTGCGCAGCTTCGAAGCGGTGTGCCGCCTGATCGCCGCAGGCCAAGGTGTTGGCGTGCTGCCGCAGGGTGCGGTGCAGATCTTCCGCAAGGAGATGGCCTTGCGCTTTATCGAAATCGACGACAGCTGGGCCGACCGACAGATGTACCTCTGCATGCGCAAGGAACAGCCTTCGCTGACTAGCCTGGCGTTGTTCGACTACTTCAGCGCCTGCAACCGCGCATAACCATCGGCCTTCGAATTTCGCGAAGGCCGATTCCACAATAAGCAATTCCCCAACTGCCACACCTGTGCCAAAAATGCCCCGCCAGAGTTGCCCTTACTTTTGAACAATAAGAAAAACAAAACAGGAGACACGGCGTGTCCAATTCCACGACCAGCCCCATCCACCGCATCGCCGTGATTCCCGGCGACGGCATCGGCCGCGAGGTGGTGCCCGAAGGCCTGCGGGTGCTGGAAGCCGTCAGCCAGCGCTTTGGCATTGGCTTTCACTTCGATCACTTTGCCTGGTGCAGCGAGCACTATCTGGCCCACGGCACCATGATGCCGGACGACTGGGCCGAGCAGATCGGCAGCCATGACGCGATTTTCTTCGGCGCCGTCGGCGCGCCGGACATCATTGCCGACCACACCGCCGTGTGGGAATCGCTGCTGAAGATCCGTCGCCAGTTCGACCAATACGTGAATATTCGCCCAGTGCGCCTGATGCCTGGCGTGCCCTGCCCCCTGGCCGGTCGAGTGCCGGGAGATATCGACTTTATCGTGGTGCGGGAAAACACCGAGGGCGAATACTCCAGCGTCGGTGGGCGGATGTGGGAAGGCACCTCGCGGGAGATCGCCGTGCAGGAGTCGATATTCTCCCGCGAAGGCGTAGACCGGGTGGTGGACTACGCCTTCAAGCTGGCACAGCAGCGACCAAGAAAAAACCTGGTGGCAGCGACCAAGTCCAACGGCATTTCCATCACCATGCCGTTCTGGGACGAGCGGGTGAACCTGATCGCCCAGCGCTACCCGGACGTCAAGACCGCCAAGTTTCACATCGATATCCTCTGCGCCCACTTCGTCCAGCACCCTGATTGGTTTGACGTGGTGGTGGCGTCCAATCTGTTTGGCGACATCCTTTCCGACCTGGGCCCGGCCTGTACCGGCACCATCGGCATTGCGCCGTCGGCCAACCTCAACCCGGAGCGACGCTTTCCTTCATTGTTTGAGCCCGTACATGGTTCGGCGCCGGACATTGCCGGGCTTGGCATCGCGAATCCGATCGGCCAGATCTGGTCGGCGGCGCTGATGATCGAGCACTTGGGAGACGGCAATCCGCGCTATCAGGAAGCCTCTGCGGCTATCGTCAGCGCCATCGAAACGGTCCTCGCCGAAGGCCCTCACACCCGAGAAATGGGCGGCAGCGCCAACACCCTTGAAGTAGGTCGGGCCATCGCAGCATGCGTCGCCGGGAACAGGAGTTGAGCATGAAAAACGCACATTACATCGACAATCAATGGCAGGCCTCCACCTCGCTGGAAGACATTGCGGTGATCGATCCGAGTACCGGTGAAACCTACTCCAGTATTGCCCGTGGCAGCGCTGCCGATATTGATTCGGCCATCAGCGCCGCGCGCCTGGCACTGGGCGAAACCTTCGACGGCCCGTGGGGGGCATTGTCTGCTGTAGAGCGCAGCCGCTTGCTGGCCAAGCTCGGTATGGCGGTACTGGAACATCACGAAGAATTGGCGCAGATCGAAGCGCGGGACACCGGCAAGGCGCTGAAAGTCGCCCGCGCCGACGCCACCGCCCTGGCCCGTTATTTTGAGTATTACGCCGGCGCCGCCGACAAGCTGCACGGCGAAACCCTGCCCTACCAGGCTGGTTACACGGTGCTGACGGTGCGCGAACCCCACGGCGTGACCGGGCACATCATCCCGTGGAATTACCCGATGCAGATTTTTGGCCGCAGCGTCGGCGCGTCGTTGGCGGCGGGCAATGCCTGCGTGGTCAAGCCGGCGGAAGACGCCAGCCTGTCGCTGCTGCGCCTGGCGCAAATTGCCGCCGAGGTGGGCTTCCCGGCAGGTGCGATCAACGTGGTCACCGGCTACGGCTATGAAGCGGGCGCAGCGTTGTGCGCTCATCCGGGCATCGATCACATCTCCTTCACCGGTTCCACCGTTACTGGCACCGCGGTGTCGAAAGCTGCCGCCGAACGCCATTGCCCAGTGACCCTGGAACTGGGCGGCAAGTCGCCGCAAATCGTCTTTGCCGATGCAGACCTGGACGAGGCGCTGCCGGTACTGGTCAATGCCATCGTGCAGAACTGCGGGCAGACCTGTTCGGCGGGTAGCCGCCTTTTGGTGGATCGCAGTATTTATGAAGCGTTGTTGGCAAGACTCAGCCAGCGCTTCTCTGAACTACGCGCCGGTCCATCGACGCTGGACCTGGATATGGGCCCGCTGATCAATCAAAAACAGCAACGTCTGGTGCGTGAGTTTATTCGCGAAGCCGAACAGGCAGGGATCACGGTTGCGGCGCGCGGCACCGTGGTGGCCGAAGCCGGCAGCGGTGGCTATTTCCAGGAAGCAGTGCTGTTTCGCGACGTGCCAGAAGGCAGCCGCCTGGCGCAGCAGGAAGTCTTTGGACCAGTACTAGCGGTAATGCCCTTTGACGATGAGGCCGAGGCCATTCGCCTGGCCAACGGCACCGAATTCGGGCTGGTGGCGGGCGTTTGGACCCGCGACGGCGCACGGCAAATGCGCCTGGCCCGCAAGCTGCGTTGCGGCCAGGTATTTATCAATAACTACGGTGCGGGCGGCGGCGTCGAATTGCCGTTCGGCGGCGTCAAGGCCAGCGGTTATGGCCGGGAAAAAGGCTTCGAGGCACTGCTGGGCTTTACCACCTTGAAGACCATTGCAATCAAACACGGCTGATTCATCACAACAACAAGAAAGGAGAACACTCCATGCGTCTAGCAAACAAAGTCGCCATCGTTACCGGGGCAGGTTCCGGCTTTGGCGAAGGCATCGCCAAGACCTTCGCCCAACAGGGTGCACGGGTTATCGTCGCCGATATGAATGCCATCGGCGGTCAGCGGGTGGTCAATGAAATCGCTGAAAACGGTGGCCATGCACACTTTATCGAGGTCAACGTGGCCAATGATGAAAGCATGGGCGCCCTGCTCCGTGACACCCTGGAGCAATTTGGCGGGCTGGATATCGTCATCAATAACGCCGGCACCACTCACCGCAACCGGCCGATGCTGGAAGTCGATGAAGCGGAGTTCGACCGGGTATTTTCGGTCAACGTCAAAAGCATCTTCCTCAGCGCCAAGCATTTTGTGCCGCATTTTCGCGGCCAGGGCGGCGGCGTATTCGTCAATATCGCCTCGACGGCAGCGATTCGTCCGCGTCCGGGATTGGTCTGGTATAACGGCAGCAAGGGCGCGGTGGTGGTCATGAGCAAGACCATGGCGGCGGAACTGGGGCCGGACAATATTCGCGTCAACTGCGTGAATCCAGTGGTGGGCGCCACGGCGCTGCTCAGTGAGTTCATGGGCGTGCCGGACACTCCAGAGAACCGTCAGAGGTTCATGGCGAGCATTCCGCTGGGGCGCTTTTCCACCCCACAGGATGTGGCCAATGCCTGCTTGTATCTCGCCTCGGACGAAGCGGCGTTCATCACCGGCACCTGCCTTGAAGTCGATGGTGGGCGCTGCGTGTAACTCAACGACTGAAGGGATCAGAATCGATATGTGCGACCTGCATAACAAGAGCAATAACAACGAACCGAACACTAAGCAATTATTGGAAGGCCTGCCAAAGAACTGGGGTAAATGGGGGCCGGACGACGAAGTCGGCGCCCTCAATTACCTGACCGAAGCCGAAGTACTGCGCGGCGTTGCAGCCGTGCGTCAGGGCAAGACCTTTACCCTGCAAGTGCAGATCGGCCATCCGGGCGGCGACCCAATGTGGCCAGCGCGCAATCCGTCCATGCGCTTCAACACCCTAGATCACAGCCATTACCACTTTGGAAAACAGCCGCACATGACCGGCGGCGCAGCGTATTCCGATGACGTGATCTTCATGCAGCTGCAAGGCTCGACCCAGTACGACGCCCTCGGCCACGCCTGGTACGACAATCAATTGTGGAACGGCTACGACGCCCAGAGCACTGTCGGCGGCATGGCCAAGGCCAGTGTGCTGGCCATCGCCGAGCGCGGCGTGGTCGGGCGTGCGGTACTGATCGACATGGCCCGCCATCGCGGCAAGAAGTGCTTGGGCCGTGGCGAAACCTTCAACCACCTGGACTTGCTCGACGCCGCCAAGGCCCAGGGCGTGACCATCGAAAAGCGCGACATCCTGATCATCCGCACCGGCTCCATGGGTGCGTTTTATGAGCTGGGCAAGACTGAGTTCTTCAAGGATTTGATGGAACCGGGGCTGACCTACAGCCGGGAACTGGTGGAGTGGTTCCACGAGATGGAAATCCCCAATCTGGTGACCGACACCATCGCCAACGAGGTGATCACCGATCCGGTGTCCGGGGTACAGATTCCGCTGCATTGCGCGTTGATGCGCAACCTGGGGATCGCCTTTACCGAGATCGTGCTGTTGGAGGATCTGGCCGCCGATTGTGCCAACGACGGCCAGTGGAAGTTCCTCTACACCGCCGCGCCTTTGAAGATTGTTGGTGGCAGCGGCGCGCCGGTGAACCCGGTAGTGATCAAATAGCTCACCCGTCGTAGGACACGGCCTGGGCCTGGGTAGTACCGAAGCATTGCCGGGCATGATCGACCGTGAGTGTGGCGAAGTCCTTGAAATCCGCATCGTTGTCCAGGCGTTTATCGCACAAGGTGTCGTACCAGATTTGCCCGGCCTACTCCCAGGCTGAACCATGGTCGATAAGACGGTGGAAAATGCAGGGTGCTGGAAGGCGCCGAAGGTCGCCAAGTGTAGGTGCAACTGAAGATCACGACAGCTCACAAAGGCTGAATAGACCAATGCACAACCTACGGGTTGCGCGGCGGCTCGCCGTAGGAGCACGAGTTGAAGGTGCCCAGGCCATCGTAGTGCTTCTGGTCGAATAGGTTGTTGTGTTCAGTCCTACCTACAATTGCTTGTCGACTTCGCAGCGGGAGCGGCCCCATGTGCCTTCCCGCGCTCAAGGTAGAATAATCGCCTCTCCCCCCAAACGCCGGCACTTTATGAATAGTCCGCTGAAACCTCTCCATGGCAGCTGTTTGTGCAAAGCCGTGCAATACCAACTGGACAGGCTCGACATGCCTGTCAGCCACTGTCACTGCCAGAGCTGTCGCAAGGCGCATGCGGCGGCATTCGTCGCAACTGCGGGGGTCATGCGTGAGCATTTTCGCTGGGTTCAAGGCCAATCGCTGTTATCGTCGTTCGAATCTTCACCGGGAAAGTTCAGGCATTTCTGCTCGCGCTGCGGCTCTCATCTGATGGCCGAACGAGCGCATCAACCTCATGTGATTGTGCGCGTGGCGACTTTGGATGATGACCCGGGAGACAGGCCTGAATGTCACATCTGGACGTCCCATGATGTACCGTGGCTGGCCTATGAAGGGATAGCTCGGTGGGAGGAATGGAGGGCATGAGTATCCTCACGCCTTCCTGAGCCGGGCTTCAGACGTGGGGATCACCCGGCGCCTTGCTTGGCGTGGCGTATTGCGGCTTCAAGTGGCCGTCCTGATCCAGCAGCCATGCATCCATGATTTGCCGCACTACGGGACCCGCCACACGACCGCCCGCCTCACCGTTTTCGATCATCACCGAAATCACGATTTTCGGGTGCTCCGCCGGGGCGAAACCGACGAACAAGGCGTTGTCTCGGTTGCGCTCCAGGGTCTTCAAGCGGTTGTAGCGCTCGCCCTGCTTGATCGCCACCACCTGAGCGGTGCCACTTTTGCCGGCAATCCGGTATTGCGCGCCGGCTGCGGAAGCCCGGGCGATACCACGAGGGTCGTGCATCACCAACTGCATGCCGTGGTTGACCTGCTCCCAATCCCGCGGATTTCTGAGGACAACGTTGGGCATCGGATTTTCATCTACTGGCGGCACCCCGTTGATGGTCTTGGCCAGATGCGGGCGGTTCCACACGCCTTTGTTGGCGATCAGCGCGGTGGCCTGGGCCAGTTGCAATGGCGTGACCTGCATATAGCCCTGGCCGATGCCAAGGATCACTGTTTCCCCCGGAAACCACGGCTGGCGGCGGGTGGCGCGCTTCCAGGCCTGGGAAGGCATCAAACCGGCGGACTCTTCGAACATGTCCAGGGAAACTTTCTGGCCCAAGCCGAACTCGGCCATGTAGTCGTGCAAGCGATCAATGCCGAGCTTGTGGGCCAAGTCATAAAAGTAAGTGTCGTTGGAGCGCATGATTGCAGCGTCCATATCCACCCAGCCGTCGCCGCTATGGTTCCAGTTGCGGTATTTGTGGTCGAAATTCGGGAGCTGGTAGTAGCCAGGGTCGAACACTCGGGTCTGGGCGGTGACTACACCGCTGTCGAGACCGGCGATGGCCACTTCCGGCTTGATGGTCGAACCTGGCGCGTAGAGTCCGCGCAACACTCGGTTGAACAGTGGCCGGTCTAGGGAGTCATGCAGCGCGGCGTATTCCTTGAAGCTAATGCCGGTGACGAACAGGTTCGGGTCAAAACTCGGCTTGCTGACCATCGCCAGGACTTCGCCGGTTTGCGGATCAAGGGCCACCACCGATCCTCGGCGATCGCCCAAGGCTTCTTCGGCAGCTTCCTGGAGTTTGACGTCCAGGCTGAGGACGATGTTTTCCCCCGGGATGGGGTCGGTGTGCTTGAGCACCCGAAGGACACGGCCTTGAGCGTTAGTTTCGACCTCTTCATAGCCGACGTGGCCGTGCAACTGCGACTCGTAGAAGCGTTCAATACCGGTTTTGCCGATGGATTGCGTGCCACGGTATTCAACCGAGTCCAGCGACTTGGATTCTTTTTCGTTGATGCGCCCGACGTAGCCAATGGAGTGGGCAAAGTGCGCCCCCAATGGATAGTGACGAACGAACTGCGGCTCCACGTCCACACCGGGAAGGCGGAACTCGTTGACGGCGAGCACGGCGATCTGTTCTTCGGTCAGCTCGTAAAAGAGCGTCACGGGCACGAAGGGGTGACGCGCCTGCTTCAGCGCCTTATCGAATACCGTGCGGTCTTCGGCTGGCAGGTGCAGGAGGCTGACGATGGAGTCCAGTTCGCCCTTGAGATCAGCGGCGCGCTCGCGAGTGATGGTCAGGTTGTAGCTGGGTCGATTGTCAGCTAGGACTACGCCATTGCGGTCATAGATCAGCCCGCGGGTCGGGGTAATCGGTAGGACATGGACCCTGTTGTTTTCCGAAATAGTGGAGTGATAGTCAAACTCCACCACCTGCAGGAAATACATCCGCCCTACCAGGGCGCAGGTAATGCCGACCACGAACAGCGCACAGGCCAATAGCCGCTTGTTGACCAGGCGGTTTTCTTTTTCGTGATCTTTGATGGGTATCGGTTCAGGCATTTCTACAGCATCTCGTTGAATAAGATAGGCACCGCCTCCTACGTCTGAAAAATACGTCCCTGTGAAAATCTGCTGCACCATACCAAAAATGCCGAAACACTTTGCATCGCTTTCCCCAACGGCAATCCTCCGAGTCTGATTCGTGCTTGTGTATCAATATTACTGTTCCTATTCATGCATTTTTCTTCGTTCTGGGCGTGTGGATACTCGACAGAGGGATGGACTTTAGCATTGAAGGCGACTGGCAGGCGCTCGCTCATACTTTTCCATCGCCCAAAACAAAACCCCATCTGCTTT